>JBEKSN010000052.1:0-19977 GCA_049517055.1 Candidatus Acidiferrales bacterium
TGGCTTCGTCGGGCAAGCTCGCGAGCGATGCGCAGATCGCCATGGCGCATCAATTGCAAGCTTCCAGCGAGACCATCCGGAAAATGAGCGTCCAACTTGGAGAAGTTCAGCAGGCGGGACGCGACATGTCCCAGGCCACGCAGACGCTGCAGACAATCCTCAGCGGTGCTAAAACGCGCGGCACGCTGGGCGAGGTTGCTCTCGAACGATTGCTGGAAGACGCGTTGCCGCGCAGCGCGTACGACACGCAGCATCGATTTGCTTCCACTGGCGCAATAGTGGACGCCATCGTCCGCAGTGGAGAACGCCTGCTGTCGGTGGACTCAAAATTTCCGCTCGAAGCTTATCGCCGGCTGGTGGACGCCGGAGAAGATGCGCGTCGCGAATTTTGCGTCGCAGTTCGCAAGCACGCTGATTGCATCGCTGAGAAATATATTCTGCCGGAAGAGCACACCTTCGATTACGCGCTGATGTTTGTGCCCTCGGAAGGCGTTTACTACGAACTCCTGCTGACCGAAGATTCGAAATACGGAATGCTCGATGAATACTGCCGGAGCAAACGAGTTTTTCCGGTCTCGCCCAACACTTTTTATGCTTGCCTCAGCGCATTCGCGATCAGCTTGGAAGGTCAGAAAATCGAAGAGAGAACCCGGCTGATTCTGGCGGGTATGGCGGGCCTTAAGAAACAATTCGAGACCTTCACCGACGTATACGAAAAACTCGGCAATCACTTGCGCCATGCCCAACAGAGTTACGAAGATGCGGACAGCAAACTGAATCGCGCCCGCAATTCGTTGGAACAAATGTCGCAAGGCGCTCTCTCCGATTCGGTTCCCGAGCCGGAGCAAAGAACCCTCGAGTCCGCCGCAATCAAATTACCCGGCTTCTAGAGGATTAACGCGGTGTCACAAATATCGATGCCCCGTTCGAACTGGAATAGTTTCTACTCCAGGGCCGAGTGCGCGGAGGCGAGCAGCGTGCGGAAATCGCCTTCGATCGTGTAGGAAAGAATCTTCTGAATCTCAGCCGAGATTTTCTGCGCATCGCGCGGGCTATGTGCCAGCCGGTTTGAGAGGCTTTGGACTTGCCGCTGGATATCCTTTGGAGCAATCTTCGCGGCAGCGTCGAGATAGCGGCGCGCGGTCTCCGGTTCCGGACTCGGCAAAAGCCGCGCGTGGAAAGAAAAATCCCCCGTACTGATCGCCTGAATCTCTATGGTCGCCACATTCTGCGCTCCGCCGGAAGTACGCAACTTCTGCGAGTCGCCGCGCATGAACCGAAGTATTCCTGGAGTTCTATTTTCAACGAGGATGCTCAGCTGCTGATCCGAGGCCTGCACATGCAGCACGAGATTGCTCTTCTTCTCCGTAACCAGCGGCGGCGTGGGAGGATCGAAATGCAGCGTAACAACCGTCGTCTCTCCGGTCCAATCCGGGCTCCGGGGCATCTGAATGGAAATGTTGGCGGATCCCGGCAGGGCCCGTGGTCCTGGCAGAATCATGAGGCATTCCGGCGAGGCGGCCAGGACTAGAGCTGGATCGCCGTCGAGTGTCACGTGGTCTGCCTCGACGTCCCCGTGAAACGCGCCGCCGCAAATGGGAAAGGCATCCTGTAACGAAACCACAGGAGGTAGTGAAATTGTGGTTTGCGGGGAATTAGGCGCCGGAGGCGGATCGATGAGTGCGGCTGCAAAGGCGCCTGATGCTTTAGCAATCAAAACGTCAGCATCGGAGGGCGTCAAAAAAACTGCCCTTCCAGTTTTGTCGGTCTTCACGCGAATGTTGATTCCGGAATGAAAACCGAGATCGACAATCACGCCTTCGGCGAGTCGGCCGTCAACTCCAAGAACGGCAAGCGTAGCGGGTCTGTCCGCGACGAGTTTTGGCGGAAGCACAATCGTTACGGCCCAGGTTGTTGACGCCGTAGATTGTGGGCCTGCGGCAAAAGGCGCACCGAAAAACAGAGTGACCGGAAAAATGAGCACGAGAAGCAGCGAAAGCAAGCGGAGTCTGTAGCGCCGATAGGCGGCAGACGGCGAACCGTTTCCGGCGGTCATTCTGCTGTCGGCGGCATGACCCGCTCATAGATTTTTTCTTCATGAAACACACGGAAAAGATCGGGATCCAGTTCGCTGGCGCGAACGCAGTCTTCCAGAATCGAGAGCGCGCGTGGGATGGGAACAGCCCGCTTGTAAGGCCGGTCGGAGGCAGTGAGAGCGTCGAATATATCGCAGATGGTCATCATCTTGGTGGGCAGGGGAATCTGATCGCCGCGAAGCTTATAAGGATATCCTGTTCCGTTGAGCTTTTCGTGATGCGCGCGGGCGATTTCTGGAACCTTTTGCAAGCTTTTGGTCCAGGGGATTTGCGAAAGGAAATTAAAAGTGTGAATCACATGCGACTCGATTTCGAGGCGCTCGGAGGGATCGAGGCTACCCTTGGGAATCGAAAGCAATTTGATTTCCCCGGGGTTCAAGTAGGGGCGCTCAATACCGCGAGGATCAAGGAACGATTGCTGGGCGATTTCGCGCAGCTTCTGAAATTGATGTTGCTCGAGCAGAGTCGGCTCGTTCGCTTCAATTATGAACTGAAGATATTCCTCGATACGTTTGAGGCGCTGGTCGAAATCCTCACTCAAACGCGCGATCTCGGAAAGAGCGTCGCCGCGATCGTGCTCCAGGTACACCTGAAGCTTGCGCCGCACGTTGCCGGCTTCCGTTTCCTTGCGGATGTAATCAAAGCGCTGGCGCAAAACGTCGAGCTGAAGCGGATACAATTTTTTTGCTTTAACCAGAACTTCTTCGCGCACACCGACTTTTCCGAAATCGTGAAGCAGAGCGGCGTAGCGAATCTCTTTCAATTGTTCGGCGTCAAAAAAGGTCCCGGCATAGGGGCCGGAGGATGTCGCGTTCACGGCTGCGGCCAAGCTTTGAGTGTAGGCGGAAACGCGCAGGGAATGGCCCGAGGTAGTCGGGTCCCTTTGCTCAATCGCGGTGACAGCGGCGCTGACGAAGCCTTCGAAAAGCGTCTCGATTTCGTTGTACAACTTGCGATTTTCGTAAGCGACGGCAGCTTGTGAAGCAAGGGACAGCGCCAGGTGAACCGAGCGTTCACGAAACGGCTGAACGTATTTAGCTACATCTTTAGCGCTCAGCAAGCGCGCTGCGCGATTCCGCTTGCAATTGATGAGCTGAAGGACTCCCAGGACTTCGCCCTTGGCATTGCGCATAGGCAAAGTCAGCAGCGACCGCGTGTGATAGCCCGAATCCCGGTCGTAACTATTATTAAAGTGGAACGGGTGGCCCGCAGGAATTTTGTAAGCGTCCGGAAAGTTAAGAACTTCGCCACGCAGCGCGGTGTACCCGGCCATCGAATTTTCGGCCAAGGGTAGGACAAATTCCTGATAGGGAAATTCCAGGCTGTCATTCTGCGTGAGCATAAAACGGAGATGCTGGCCTTGGCTATCCTGCTCGACAAGATACAGAGAGCCGGCGTCGGCGGCGGTAATTTCGCGCGTCTTCGAGAGAATCAGCGTGAGCAGGGCGCTGATTTCGCGCTGGGAGGAGAGCGCGACGCCAATCTCATTGAGCTCTTCGCGCTCGCGCTCCCACGTTTTTACGGTGCGGCGTCCCGCCCGGTCGCGTTCGACCAGATCGATATTCTCGAAAGCAGCTTCGAGAGTTTTTTCGACGATGTTGCGCGGCGCGTTCGAGGGAAGGAACGCGAAGACCGATGGACGGTCGTTGGAACTTCGGGCACTCCGCGCTCCGGCGCTGGAATTTCCGTTAGCCGGGAAGATCCCGATGATCCGGTATTTGCTTCTCCCTTCACGAGCTTGTGCTTGAAGGATCTTTCCGCTGGCTTTCAGGTCGGCCAGCCAGACAGTGGGAGCCCCATTTCCAACGGCTGCGGCGCGAGGTAAAGCGCCTTTTTTATTTTGTGAGACAGGGCGCAGGTCATAGCGTGTTCGCAAAGGCGCAGCTAGTTTTTCGGCTGCCGACCCTTCGAGATACCAGATTTGCTTCTTTCCAGACATTGCAATCCCTGAAACTAGAGCGCGGGCCACAGTATAACGGAAGCAGGGAAAGGAGCACAGTGGTCCAATCGCTTCCCGGGATGGGCGCCTTAAAATCGCTGGGCGCCGGATAAACGTGAATGCGATACAAACTTGAATCACGGGCACGCGTTTGTTAGCCTTGCGCGACTTTTGCTTTTAGCGACGCCGCAAAATTCATGGCCCTAACCCCTAAACGTGGTGAGATCAAACGCCCCGGACTCTTGAAGGAATGGTGGGGCCACAAAGCCTCGCTCATTATTAGCGGCGTCATCACCGTTGCGGCACTTGCCATTTATGTGACGACATTCATGGGCGAGCGCCCCATGCCGATTTTCTATTTCATCACGCGGCTGGAACTCAATAGCCTCGACTTCAGATTTCAATTGCGTGGACGAACCCAGCCGGACCCGCGAATCATCATTGTAGATATCGATCAGCATTCACAGGAAACCTTGGGGCATTGGCCCTTTCCGCGAATTTATTTTGCACATTTGCTCGATGCGCTGCGCGAAGACGGTGCCCGCGTGGTGGCATTCGATATTACGTTCAGCCAGCCGGAAGACCCGACGCTTCCGTTGAAGGATCTTTCGGCCAGCCTTGACGAGCAACAAAAGAAGGGCCAAGGGACAAGTCCGGCGGTGCGGCTCGAAATTGACCGCGAAGAAAAAAAGTACAACTACGACCAACAATTCGCGGACGCCATAAAACGGTTCGGCAGCGTCGTGCTCGGCAATTATTTTCTCTACACCAAGGCTGATCTCCAGGGTGTTTCGAACGAAGCGCTCGACCGCTACGCAAATCTGATGGCGTTCTTTCCGTTTCCGCAGGTGAGGCCGGAGCCGTCTGCCGGCGGCGAAGCGGGCCGTCTGCGTTTGATCCAGCAATACGAAGACCTATACCTCGTTCCGCGTGGAGTGGAGGGCAACACCGAACTTTTGACCGGCGTCGTCGCATCGGAAAAAGGCGGCAGCGGTTTTTTTAACGTCGCCGTGGATGCGGATACCGTCGTGCGCCGGATGCTGCTGGCGATTCCGTACGGACGCGATCCGGATCGGGCGAACTGGGACATGTACGCGTCCATTGACGTGCAGGCTTTGCGGCTTTATCTGGGATTGACGAACGAGCAAACCGTGCTGAATTACGGCGGCGCCGGAGTCACCAGCATAGAATTCGGTCCCAAACTCACGGTGCGTCCCGACGACCTGAGCCGGATGATGGTGAATTATAACGGGCCCGTGCGGACGTATCCCTACATCTCTTTTGCCGACGCTGCTGAAAAGAAATTCGCCCCAGGAACTTTCAAGGACAAACTCGTTTTGGTAGGCGCATCGGCAACCGGCATTGGAGACTTGCGAGCGACTCCATTCGGCGCTATCGATTTTCCCGGAGTCGAGATTCATGCGAACCTGATCGACAACATACTGAATCAGAAATTCCTGGTGCGCGGTGGGCCGCAGGTGCTTACCGACCTCGCCTTTATATTTCTGTTCGGAATTCCGCTGGGGATGTGGCTGGCTCTCGTTCAGCCGCGCTGGATGGCATTTGGCTTGTTGCTGTTGATACCGTTTGGCGGGATCGTTTACTGGGCGTTTCTACACGGCTGGTGGCTGAACTTCATCGTGCCGTCCCTCTTCACGTTGGTTCCAAACGTAGGTCTGGTGGCGCTCTATCGCGTGTTGATCGAAGAGCAGGAAAAGCGCAAAGTGCGCGGCGCCTTCCAGCAATATGTGAGTCCGGAAGTCATCCGGCGCGTTTTGAGCGACCCGGGATTGGTGCAGCCGCGCAAGTCGGAAATCACCGTGCTTTTCAGCGATGTGCGGGGGTTTACCACCATCTCAGAAACGCTGGATGCCCAGGAGTTGGCGCGATTGCTGAACGGTTACCTCACGGAAATGACGCGCATTATTTTTCGACATCAAGGAACGCTCGACAAGTACATCGGCGACGCCGTGATGGCCATCTGGGGTGCGCCATTCACCGAGCCGAAACACGGCGAACGTTGCTGCGAAGCGGCGCTCAGCATGCTTTCGCGGCTTTCAGAGTTGCAACAGGGATGGGTGTCGGAAGGTTTGCCTGCGATGGAAATTGGTATCGGAATCAACACGGGCATCGCCTCGGTGGGGAATATGGGGTCCTCGTTGCGTTACGGCTATACCGCGATGGGGGACACGGTGAATCTGGCCTCCCGCCTGGAAGGCCTGAACAAAGAATACGGGACGAGTATTTTGATCAGCGAATCCACGCGTGCGGATGTGACAAACGACCAAATCGTTATTCGCGAGATCGATTTCATTCGAGTGAAAGGCAAAAACCAGCCGGTAACGATATTCGAAATCCTGAGCCGCCAAGCAGCCGCGAATGACGGGAAGGCATTGGTCGAGATGTTCGGGCAGGGCCGTGAAGCATATAAAACTCGAAATTGGCGCGCGGCGAAAACGGCATTCGATGAAGTGCTGCGCCGGTGGCCGGACGACGGGCCGTCACGCGTTTTTGGCGGGCGGTGCGACGAATATCTCGCAGAGGAACCCGATGCCGACTGGGACGGCGTGCACGTGATGAAATATAAATAAGTCGCAGGAACAAGGAGTTATTCGTCGAGGCGCACGACGAAAGTCGTCAACTGGCCGGTTGCGCGCAACTGGCCGGCAAGTTGATTTGCATCCGCCTCGGTCGGCGCGCGTCCCACACGCACGCGATAAAACAGGCCGCTCGGCGAATCGTAGGTCACGATGCTGACCGGCAAATTGCGGGATTCCATCTCAACTTTCAGCCGCTGAGCGTTCTCCTGCTCGCGAAATGCGCCTACCTGCACGGCAAAAGACCCCTTCTCGGAACTCGGTCCCGCGATGACTTCCAGGCGCACCTGCGCTGTGCCGGGACCCACCATCTCGATTGCCTCGGCGGCCGAGAGTGACAAGTCGATCACGCGATCGGCGACAAAAGGCCCGCGATCATTAATGCGAACTTGCGTCTGCTTCCCATTGCGCAAATTTGTGACTCGGACCACGGCGTTGAAAGGTAGCGTGCGATGCGCTGCGGTAAATTCGTGCATGTCATATATTTCGCCGTTGGATGTGCGGCGGCCATTGAACGGTACGCCGTACCATGAGGCCACACCTTCTTCCACGTATTCCCCGGGCACTACCGGCCGCCTTTCGGTGGCGGGCGGCGGACCCGAACGCCTGGATGACCCCGGCGGTGGTACGGATGACGAAGCTGGAGCAGGAGTTTGTGCAGGGGGATGACTTACAGGTTGACGTTTCGCGCATCCGACGAGAATTACAGAGACGAAAACGCCCGCGATGAGTAGCGATAACGATCCGGCGCGCGCGGAACAAAGTCGCGAAAAGTTTTTCAATTGCGGGTTAGACCTTGGTGGCAGGCTAGCGGGCCTCACGCAGTTTCCCGGTTCACTGGTTTCGACCCATCTTAGGTATTATAGGAACGCAACCATATTCTCGCAAGGAACCCCTATTGCCCCTGTCACCACGACTGCGTTACAAATTCGATCGAATCCGGGAAAAATTCAGCGGTATTTTCGGTGGCCCGCGTGAAGCGCCGCGGCCAAAGCTGTGTCCTTCTTGCGGAACGCTGGTTGGAGCGAGCGCGGCGAAATGCCACCAGTGCGGCGCCAGCATGAATTTCGGAATGGCGGCCGCGAGCCGGTCGTTGAGCCGTTTATTGCCGACCACTTCGCCGGCGACCTACGGAATTCTCAGCCTGAGTTGCTTGCTCTACGGGGCCAGTTTGCTGGCAACAGTTCGCAGCGGCGGTTTCCAAGCGCCGAGTGGCGGCCTTTTCGGCATTTTTAATCTTGGAGCGATCGACATCCGGGTTTTGATAAGGCTCGGAGCGTCGATGCGCTGGCCGGCTGATTTCGAATACCCATGGCGGCTCGTGATGCCTACGTTCCTTCATGGAAGCCTCATGCATATCGGATTCAACATGTGGGTGCTGATGGATATTGGGCCGCAAATCGAAGAGCTTTATGGCTCGGCACGTTATTTTTTCATTTACGTTGTGGCCGGTATCGGTGGCTACATCCTCAGTGGCCTGGTGGGAGGTCACGTGAGCATTGGAGGATCGGCATCTTTACTCGGACTGATCGGCTTGCTTCTTGCGGTCACAACGAAACGGAGCGGCGCTTCCATGCAAATGCTCCGAAGCCAGCTCATCAAATGGCTGGTCTACATTGCAATCATGGGAATCGTAATGTCCGGAATTGATAACTTTGCGCATCTTGGAGGGCTCATCACCGGGTTTCTGCTGGGAAAGTTGATGGCTGATCGTCCGCCTATGTCGCAGCAAGAACGCACGCGGGCGGATCTGCTTGGGTGGACGACGGCGATCGTAGTGATCGCGAGCCTGGGGATCGTGGCTTACGGCTTGTTCCAAGTGAGCTGAAACACGAATGGGCGAACGCTTGCGGGTCCTTTACCCTCCGGCATGCAGCCGGCGCGACACCACGATGCTGTAATGCAGCCCTGAAATACACACAAAGACAGCCACACAATATTTGCAAACCTCTTGCACGATCCCCAACGTATGGTTATTCCAGATGGCCAACAGGAGAACCAGGAATATGAGCAGAAGCTCGAAAAACGTGGTGGCCTTTCCGTAAATGCTTGGCGGCAGGGCAATGTAGCCTACGGTGATTAGAACAACGGCGCTAGCGACCAACAACGACACGTCCCTGCCCAAGACAAGAATTGCGAGCCACCACGCGATTTTATTGTGCAATGCCAATACAAGGTAGGACGAGGAAACCAGAAGCTTGTCCGCGATAGGATCAAGGTACGCGCCCAGCGGAGTTTTTTGATTCAGTCCCCGGGCGAGCAAACCGTCCAATCCATCCGTGAGACCGGCGACAATTAGAATTGCCATAGCCCAGCCATACCGCTCGTAGTGAATCGTAATAATGAAAACGGGAAGGAATGCCAGGCGCAGGAACGTGAGCTGATTGGGGACGGTGAGGATTCGGCTGTTCATGAAGTCATCCGGCTAACTGGAACAAGTAAGTGCGATCAGGCGAATTGTGCCAGATACTCCGCGAGCGAGCGGCCAGTCTTTTTTGCAAACACTTCTGCCAGCGACGGAATCGAGCCCCGCGGTTCGTCCAGAGCGATGCGTTCGATTCGAAGCATGGGGAAAAATAGAGTTGGCAAACCCATGCGGTCACCGTCGGGATGCAAAACCTGGCTGACAAAATCGTCAAAGGAACTGAGATCGATCCCGCGCACGGAGACTCCCGAATGCGTAATGTCGATCAGTTCGCCCCACAATTTTTCTTTGGGACTCTGCAGGCTGATTACGACGATCGAATGCGGTTGCATTGAGTCTCCCGGAATCCTCTAACACTATGGTATCTCAATTCGCGGCGCGAACAGGCACCGTGATGCCCTCAAAAGTATCTTTGCCTGCGGATTTCTTCAACCGGCCATCACTTTCATATCGGGCGCTAGCTGCAGCTTCGGTTCTGTCACTTTTTGCATGGCTTCAGGCGAAACCCCCGGAGCGAGCTCGCGCAGAACAAGTCCCCGTGGCGTAACTTCGATGACGCCGAGTTCTGTGACGATCAGATTCACGACGCCGACGCCGGTTAGCGGCAAACTGCATTCTTTTACGATTTTGGGCTCACCGTCTTTGGTTGTGTGTTCCATAGCGATGATGACGCGCTTGGCGCCCGCAACGAGGTCCATCGCCCCACCCATACCCTTCAGCATTTTTCCTGGAATAGCCCAATTGGCGAGGTTGCCCTTGGCGTCCACCTGCAGCGCTCCCAGTACGGTGACGTTGATTCGGCCGCTGCGAATCATTCCAAAAGAATCCGCACTCGAAAAATAGCAACAGCCCGGAATTTCGGTGATTGTTTCTTTGCCCGCATTGATCAGGTCGGGATCTTCTTCTCCTTCGTACGGGTAGGCGCCCACGCCGAGCATGCCGTTTTCCGATTGCAGAATTACTTCCACGCCCGGAGGCAGGAAATTGGGAATCAGCGTGGGCAAGCCGATGCCAAGGTTCACGTAGTAACCGTCGCGCAGCTCGCGGGCAACGCGGCGAGCGATGATTTCGCGCTTATCAATTTCTCCGGGCATGATTTCTCCTAGCGCTTTCGCACGGTGCGGCGCTCGATGCGCTTCACATAATTTGCGCCCTGAAAGATCGCGTCCACAAAAATTCCGGGCGTGTGAATGCAATCTGGATTCAGCGCGCCGAGCTCGACGATCTCCTCCACTTCGGCGATCACATGATCAGCGGCGGTGGCCATGATCGAGTTGTAATTGCGTGCCGTCTTGCGAAAAACAAGGTTTCCCCAGCGGTCACCCTGGTAGGCCTTGATGAAAGCAAAGTCACCCCGCAACGCGGGCACCAGGATGTGCGGACGGCCCTTGAATTCGCGCACTTCTTTTCCTTCTCCTGCCATCGTGCCGTAGCCGGTCGGAGTAAAAAACGCGGGAATGCCCGCGCCGCCGCAACGAATGCGTTCCGCCAGCGTTCCTTGAGGATTCAGTTCCACATCAATTTCTTTTTTCAGAGCTAGCTGTTCGAAGAGCTTATTCTCGCCCACGTAACTGGCGATCATTTTCTTCACTTGCTTGCTCTGCAGCAACAGACCGATTCCGAAGTCGTCCACGCCCGCGTTATTGGACACGAGAGTGAGATCTTTTGTGCCCTTCTTGCGCAACGCGGCAATTAGATTTTCCGGAATGCCGCAGAGGCCGAAGCCTCCAAGCAAAATCGTCGCTCCATCCTGGATGCGGGCAATTGCGGCGTCAGCGCCGGCTACACGCTTATCCATCGCGTCTCCTTACATCGCTTGCATTGCATCACGATCATTGCCAGGGAAGTTTACTGCAAATCGGCGGACATCTTGAAGAAGTCATTCAGGCGCGGGAATTTCGAGTTGGTTGCTTCGGCGGCTGATGCCGGAACGAGCAGCGTTTTTCAATATGCGCACAAGTGCCGCCACCGCGATTGCCGCAGCGTCTGGGGATGCTGCTTTTTCCACCTCGGCCATCAGCGCGGATCCGACCACGGCTGCGTCCGCTATGCCGCCAAGCACGCTTACGTGAGAGGGCGCCGAAATTCCAAAACCTACGGCGATCGGCAGGGTCGTAAATTTGCGCACGCGTCGAGCGAGCGCCGGCAATCCTTCAGGCAACGCTTCCCGCGTACCGGTTACGCCTGTTCGCGAGACGAGATAAAGGAAGCCCGTTGAGGCTTCTGCAATTCGAGCCAGACGCTCGTCGCTGGACGTTGGAGCTGCAAGAAATACCGTGTCCAGACCTTGGCCTTGCAGAGCTGTGCGATACTCGCCCGCTTCCTCCGGCGTCAAATCGGTGGCAAGCGCGCCGTCGGCGCCTGCCGAGGCCGCAGCTTCAGCGAATTTCTCCAGACCCATCTGCAAGAGGGGATTGAAATAACTAAAGAGCACTAGCGGCACGTCCGTGCGTGTGCGCAGGTTCCGGACGAGTTCGAGGACGCCGGCAAGAGTTGTCCCGCTGCGTAACGCGCGTTCGCTGGCACGCTGAATGATAGGCCCATCCGCCACCGGATCGCTGAAGGGAACGCCGATCTCGATGATGTCCGCGCCTGCTTCCGCTGCGGCCACTATGATTTTGGCGCTGGCTTCGAGCGAAGGATCTCCGGCAGTGATGTACGCTATGAGCCCAAGTTCGCCGGCATCTGCAAGCGCCCTAAACTTGCGTTCTATTCTCCCGGCACGTTTTTCAGTGGCAGGCCTTGCACCAACGCGGGCGCTTGCCACGTTCTCGCCCGAGGACTTTGAACTGGGAGAGTTAGACATAGCGAGACAGGATTTCCATATCTTTGTCGCCGCGGCCGGATAGATTCAGGATCACTACTTCATCTTTGCCCATTTTGGGCGCGCGGCGAATAAGTTCCGCCAAAGCGTGTGCGGATTCAAGCGCGGGAATAATTCCTTCGATGCGCGCGAGCGTGCGTGCAGCTTCCACCGCTTTTTCATCGCCAGCGGCCGTGTATTCAACGCGGCCCCGTTCTGCTAGCCAAGCGTGTTCGGGGCCGACTCCGGGATAATCGAGCCCCGCAGACACAGAATGAGTTGTCGAGATTTGGCCGTCCGCGGTCTGCAACAAATAGGTGTAAGTACCTTGCAGGACGCCGGGTCGTGCGCCGGCGAATCCCTCTGCCGCAGCAAGACGGGCTGCATGCTCGCCCAGCGATTTTCCGCGGCCGCCAGCCTCCACGCCGAGCATTTTCACCTTCGCGTCACCGAGAAATGCGTGAAACAGGCCAATGGCATTCGATCCGCCGCCGACGCACGCAAACAAATGATCGGGGAGCCGCCCTTCGGAGCCCAGAATTTGTTCGCGAGCTTCTTCACCGATAATTTTCTGAAAATCCCGCACAATTAGGGGGTAAGGGTGCGCGCCGAGAACTGATCCCAGGAGATAGTGAGACGTGCGTACGTTCGTTACCCAATCGCGCATAGCCTCATTGATCGCATCCTTCAGCGTTCGGCTTCCGGAATCGACCCCAGTCACCTCCGCGCCCAGCAGGCGCATGCGAAAAACATTCAACCGCTGGCGTTCCATGTCCTCGGTGCCCATGTAAATCGTACAACTAAGACCAAGGCGTGCGGCGACGGCAGCTGTTGCTACCCCATGCTGGCCCGCGCCGGTTTCCGCAATGATTCGCTTTTTTCCCATCCGCAGCGCGAGAAGACCCTGGCCCAGGGCGTTATTTATTTTGTGCGCGCCGGTGTGGAGCAGGTCTTCGCGTTTCAAATAGATGCGAGGGCCGGCGAGATGTTCGGTAAGCCGCGATGCGAATTGCAACGGCGTTGGTCTGCCGGCAAAATTACGCAGCAGATCATCGAACTCCTTCTGAAAGCTCTGGTCGGCGCGCGCTTCGGCGTAAGCTCGCTCGAGTTCCTCGAGTGGCGCGACGAGTGTTTCCGGCACGTAGCGGCCGCCAAAGGGGCCGTAGCGTCCGCGTGAATCTGGCACGCTTTGTGGCGCTGCGCTCGTCACGCGGCCCTCTGGGAAGCCCGCACAGCACGTATGAAGTTCACGACGAGCGCAGGGTCTTTCTTCCCCGGCTTCGTTTCCACGCCGCTGCAAACATCGACTGCGTATGGTTTGGCGGAGCGAATCGCTGCGGAAACATTTTCCGGCGTCAGGCCTCCGGCCAGGAAAATGCGGCCGGCACGTTTTGCGCGAAGCGCCATGTTCCAGCGAAAAGTCTTGCCGCTTCCGCCGTGGCGGCGACGATCGAAGCCGTCGAGCAAGAATGCGGAGACATGCTTGTAACGATTGAGTTTAGCTGCGCGGAATGAATCCCGCACACGAACCGCCTTAATGACTGGCAAGGTTCGCGCAAGATGCGCGGTCGTCGTGGGCGATTCCTCGCCATGTAACTGGAGATAATCCAGGCCGACGTGGCGCGCGATCCTCAGCATTTCGTCCTCGCGCTCGTTTACAAATACTCCCACGGACATGACTTTTTTGGGTAAGCGACCCAAAATCCAACGGGCGGTGCGCGGCGTTACGTACCGTGGGCTGCGCGGATAAAAATTAAATCCGAGGAAGTCCGCTCCCGCCTTGAAAGCTTGGCGAGCGTCCCTTAGATTCGTGATCCCGCATATTTTTACTTTTACCATTGAGTTTCATCGCTCGCCGGGCGGGACTTTTCCAAACCGCATGGCTGGAGCAAAGTGCGCAACTCGTGGCCCGGATCATCTTGTTGCATCAGGCGCTCTCCGATGAGAAATGCATCGAACCCGGCCTGGCTCAGCCGAACGAGATCCTCGCGCGTACGGAGGCCGGACTCGCTGACGGCAATGCAATCCTGCGGAATTGCTTGCACCAATTCGAACGATGTTTTCAAATGCACGCTGAAATCCTGCAGGTCGCGATTGTTGACGCCAATTATTTGCGCGCCGGCTGAAAGAACGCGTTCCAGTTCTTCGCGCGTATGAACCTCGACCAAGGGCTCCATCTTGAGCGCACGCCCTAAGGCCAGCAACGCGCGAAAGGTTTCATCGTCCAAGACTGCGGCGATTAGAAGAAAAGAATCGGCGCCGGCTGCGCGTGTTTCCCATACTTGCCATGGATCCAGGATGAAATCCTTCCGCAAGATCGGAATGCTTGTTACGCGACTGGCCTCCTTCAGATCGGCCAGCGAACCGGAAAAGAAATCTTCTTCGGTCAGTACGGACAGCGCGCTTGCACCTGCCTGCTCCAGATTCGCAGCCAAGAGGCCCGGGGCGAAGTCTGAACGGATAACGCCGCGAGACGGAGAGGCCTTCTTGATTTCCGCAATAATGCGGACGCCGGGTCCTGTAAGCGCAGACGGAAAATCCCGAGGCGGCGCAACTTTCTTTTCGACCGCTAGCCGGAGCGCGGCCTCCGGAAGCACGCGCTTGCGATGCGCGATAGACTCGCGGCGCGCTTCGACAATTCGTTCCAAAATGTTTTTCGAGCGGGCGCTGATTTCCATGGGCGAATTTACGTCAAATGCGACGCGGCACAATACACCTTCAGGTGAGCCCTGAAGGGAGAATCGCTGTGAATATGCTAGTTGTGCGGCTTGCAGAAGTCAATTTGCCCCCGGATCTGAGATCTCAAGAGGTTAAAGGATTCGCGAAGCGGTGATGGCTATGGCGCGGGCGGCGCAGCCCCCAGCAGAGGCTCCGAGAATTTTATGGGGATGCCAAAATTCGACCCCCCGAAGCCCTTCAGCACGGCATAGGTAACGCCGATCACTTTTCCTTTGCGGTTGAAAAGTGGCCCGCCGGAGCCGCCGTTCGTTGTCTGCGCATCGAAAACAATCTTGTCCGGAAGAATGTCACCGATATGCCCTTGTGTGATGAGAGGACGAATCAGGTTACGATGCGCCAAGTCATCGAGCACCTTGGAAACGTCTATGCCATTGTGAGAGATGATTTCTTGGGCGGTATCTTCGTCAGTGCGAGCAAGAATGGCTGCGAGCCCTGTGGCATAGCCCATCAGGATTACAGGCTGTCCCGTCACCGCGGCTCCCTGGCCCCAATCGACCAAAAGAACAGAGCGTTTAAGGTCCTCCATGTCCACGCGCATTGTAGCGAGATCCGTCTCCGGAGAAATCTGCTGCACTTCCGCGTGGAAAGCGCGCGGATCACCCGGGAAATAAGCGCGGATGGCTGAAATTTCTGGCTGGTAGTTCTGGTCTGTAAACACTTTGAAGTCGTCAGTTTTCCACCACGGTTCGGCCACATGATGATTGGTCATCACGCGTCCGTTCGGGCCAGCCACAAAACCGGTGCCAAAAATATCGATCTTTACCTCCGGCCCATGGCCTTCAAGCGTAAGAATGGGATCGCCCCCGCTATCCTGTAAAGGCTGCCCTTGCTGGTTGAGACCCGCATAACGGAGGCGTTGCCCTGTATTTTTATCGCGGAGTGCCACTGAAACATGCAACAGGCAAACGCTCTGCACGTCCGCCGGTATCAGAGTTTGGGCTCCTTGGCCTTCCTGCTCGATACGCGCGAGCCGTGCATTGGTCTCTTCGAGTTGTTTCTGCAGGGTGTTTGCGTCTTCCGGAGCTGCACTTGCCATCTTCGCTTTTAAATCTGCGGCTTGTTTCTGAAGATCATCTTTCGCACCCGGCGTTCCCCGTTGCGTGCGGAGTTTGCGCGATTCGGAAATCAAATCCTCCTGGCGAACGATTCCACCTTCGAACCGGGTGATGAAAGCATTCCCTCGCTGCGTTTCCTTTTGCGCGCTACGTGCAACGAGAAAGTACACTCCGGCCATGACCACAACAATCGCGCAGATGGCGCCGAACCCAAACTTGAGCTTGTGGTCGAGCGAGGAGGCATTATTCGCCATCTTTTCTGTGACAGCGAGAGCCTCGAATGCGCTGTGGGCAATTTGCTGGCCTTCGACGGCGATGCGCGTTTCGTCGCGCAACTGTTTCTGCGCGCGGAACATTCGCAATTGGTTGCGGACGCGAGCCAACAGCTCGCTGGAATCATATGGCTGGGAAATCGCGTCGTCCGCGCCAAAATTCAAAGCTTCCGTACGCTCTTCAATCGATGAGCCAACCAGCAGAATCACGCCCACCATTTCCGTGGCGGCGGAGCCGCGAATTATAGCGATGGTTTCGCGAGGGTGCGGCCCGTCTGCATCCGGCGCATTACGGGAATGAGCGTTCATCAGCAGCAGATTGGCTCCGGCGTTGTGAATCGCGTCAAGCGCTTCGACCGCGCTTCCGAACGCAGCCGCGTCGTACCCGGCGGTGTCGAGTGCCGAGCGCAGGGTCTCAAGCGCGATTGGGTCGGCTTCGACGATTACTATTTTCTCGCGCGTGTTATCCATGTCGTCCGAGGATGCTTCCGAGGCTGTATACGGCTTTCATCGTAGAAGAGAATAAGGAAAGCACAAAGACATGGGCACGCATCCGTCAGCTAGAATAGACGCTCGCAAGGCTTGGCGGGGTTCATAGTATTTTTGCCGGACAGAATTTGCAAACACTCGACCAACTCAACCGACAAATTGTTCGTTGCCGTAAATGCCCGCGTCTCGTCTGCTATCGCGAGAAGGTAGCGGCTGAAAAGCGCCGAGCGTTTATGGACTGGGACTACTGGGGCAAGCCGGTCCCCGGTTTCGGCGACCCGCATGCGAAACTGCTGATTGTGGGTCTTGCGCCTGCAGCTCACGGCGGAAATCGAACAGGAAGGGTTTTCACCGGCGATCGCTCGGGAGATTTCCTCTATAAGGCGCTTTATGAAACCGGTTTTTCGAACCAACCGAATTCCACGCATCGAGGCGACGGGCTGAGGTTGAAAAATGTCTATATTGCGGCGACGATTCGATGCGCTCCTCCAGCAAACAAACCGCTTCCGTCAGAATTGGCAAACTGCCTGCCATATTTTGAAAGAGAACTTGAGCTGATCCGGCCGCACGCGATTCTTGCGTTGGGAGGCATTGCGTTGCGCACTTACTTGGGACTGCTCAAGAAAAATGGGCAGATCGATGGATTCGCAAAGTACCCGCTTCGTCACGGAGCGAATTATCAGTTGCCCGGCGGGCTGCCACGCCTATTTGTCTGCTACCATCCCAGCCAGCAGAATACATTCACCGGGAAACTCACCGAACCGATGATGGTGGACGTGCTGCTGGCGATTCGAAAGTTTATCGCCAGCAAGTGATCCAGGTCGGCGCGTTGGCGTCATGTGTTTGACAGCGCGCTGCAGAGCTTGTTAGCCTCGCCAGACACGGTGCCTGTCACCGCTCCAAATGAAAGTCGAACCCGATCCTGACTCCGCACGCGAACCCATCATCGAATTCCGAAAAGCCGGTTATCGTCTGCCGAACGGTCAATCTCTTTTAGCAGACGTGAGTATCGCGCTAGGCCCCGGCGAGACGTTGGCTTTGCTCGGCCGCAGCGGTGCCGGAAAGACGACCGCCCTCAAGCTGATAAATCGAATGCTCGATCCGAGCGACGGGGAAATTCTCGTGGAAGGAAAATCGACCCTCGGCTGGGATGCGATTGCGCTACGCCGGCATATCGGTTACGTCATACAAGATATCGGCCTGTTTCCACATTTCACAATCGAGCAGAACGTCTCCTTGATTCCGCGGCTCGAAGAGTGGCCGGTAGAGCGAATTCGCGCGCGCGTGAAGGAACTCCTGAGCCTCGTAGGGCTCGATCCGGATACATTTTCGAAAAGATACCCGCACCAGCTTTCCGGAGGGCAGCGCCAGCGCGTAGGTATCGCGCGAGCATTGGCTGTGGACCCGCCGATTTTGTTGATGGACGAGCCATTCGGAGCGCTCGATCCGCTCACAACCGGCGAACTGCTCAAGGAGTTCCAGCAGCTTCAGCGGCGTCTGCAAAAAACGATTGTGATGGTAACTCATGATGTAGGCGAATCTTTGCTGCTTGCCACGCGAATCGCATTGCTCGACGGGGGAAAAGTGGCCGGAATCTACTCGGCCAGGGAGTTTTTGTCGGCTCAAGAGCCGTTGGCCGCTGCGTATGTTGCGAATTTCCGGATGTACGAAGAAGCCGAGAGGGCCAATGAACCTCATTGATTTCTTTATTCGGCATCAGCGCGAAATTGTGCAGGCCACGCTCGAACACATTTGGCTCGTTGGCATATCCATGCTCCTTGCAGTTGCCATCGGCGTTCCGCTCGGGATTATCGTCACGCGCCATCCCTGGCTTTCGAAGCCGATCCTGGGCGGAGCGAATATTGCCGAGACAATTCCCAGCCTCGCGCTATTCGGGTTCCTGTTGCCGGTTCCGTGGCTCGGGGCTCGCGCAGACCGTTTGGTGATCACCGCTCTGATGTTGTACGCACTGCTTCCGATTATTCGCAACACTTCTACAGGCATTAGCAGTGTGAATGCGGCGGTCAGGGAAGCGGCCCGCGGGATGGGGATGACGGAAAACCAGATTCTGTTCCAAGTCGAACTTCTCCTTTCCGTGCCGACAATCCTTGCGGGTGTGCGTGTTGCGACGGTACTCACCATAGGCATCGCCACGATTGCGGCTGCGGTGGGCGCCGGCGGCCTGGGCGAATTCATTTTTCGCGGACTTGCAATGGTGAATGACCAGTTGATTCTCGCTGGAGCGATCCCGGCGGCTGCGCTCGCACTCCTGGCTGATTTTATATTGAGCTTGCTGGAGCGTAGGCTGCGGCCTGCGCAATCATGATTGCACGGCGAAGTTTTGCCATCGTTTGCCTGACACTTCTGCTCGCCTCCTGCTACAACGGGACGCGCAACACCATCGTTATCGGTTCCAAAAACTTTTCCGAGCAGGCGCTTCTTGCCGAAATCGTCGCCCAGCATCTTGAGGCTCGCCTTCATCGGTCGGTCATCAGGCGCTTTTATCTGGCTGGTTCCTACATTTGCCAGCAGGCGCTGCTCTCCGGCCGAATTGACACGTACGTGGAATACACCGGCACGGCGTTGACCGCGATTCTGCATGACCCGATTCAGAGCGACCCTTCGACCGTATTCGCTCGCGTGAAAAGCGAATATAAGCAGCGCTTTGGAATGGAGGTGATGCCTTCGCTTGGCTTCAATAATACGTTTGCGATTGTGGTGCGCGGCGAAGATGCCCGCCGACTAAATTTGAAAACCATTGACGACGCTGGGCCGTACACTCCGAAATGGCGAGCGGGATTTGGATACGAGTTCATGGAGCGCCCGGACGGATATGCCGGTCTTGCAAAAGTGTATGGGCTGGCATTCAGCTCAACCCCGCGCATCCTCGATCTGGGGTTGCTCTATCGCGCGCTGCTGGATAAGCAGGTGGATTTGGTCGCCGGGAACTCAACAGACGGACTGCTCGCGGCACGCGACCTCGTGATTCTCGATGATGACAAACATTATTTTCCGCCGTACGAAGCAGTGCCCATCGTTCGCCAGGATACGCTCGCGCGTTTCCCGGAAATGCGTTCCGCTATCGAAGAATTGGGTGGAAAGATTTCGGACGCGGAAATGCGAAAGATGAATTATGCCGTGGATGGGGAACACCGGGATATTGCCGAGGTTGCGCGCGAATTTCTGCATTCCAAGGCGCTTGATTAAATAGCCGGGTTTAACGCGAGTCTTCGGATTCTTGCAGTGCTTTGAAATGGGCTTCCAGCGCCGCGCAATATTGGTGCTCAGCCTCGAGTTCGGCCTGCAATTTTTTAACAAAAAGCTCGAGACGGCGTAGCTCGTTGCGTAATTTCTGAATTTCCGCGGTTGATTGCACCGCGGGGCGCGAAACAGCCGCCTCCGGAAGTGAACAGTTCCTGGTTGGGGCGGTCTGCGCAGGCGCCGAAGGAGCAAACGGCGGAGCAACCGTAACGGTTGCGGAAGCGTTCGCGGGGTTCGGGGAAAACAAGCCGGTCAACGCACGTGACGCCATTCGTGACGATATCTCAGCCGCATCCTCGCT
>JBEKSN010000053.1:0-19877 GCA_049517055.1 Candidatus Acidiferrales bacterium
GAATGTTGCGCGATTTTGTAGCCGCAGTCCATCCCGCTTGGTTTCGCGTGACCGGCGAATTCACACCGCGAGGCGGGCTGACCACCACGGTGGAAGCGCGATGGCCGTCCCGGGGAAGTAACAAAGGTCCGCGCCGGGCATAGACTTCCTGCCAAGCGTCAGCCATAATTCCGTCCCATATGGGCGGCTGCAGCCGCCCTGCCCAAGGAGGCTCGATGAGTTCTAATCCGAACACCCCCGTGGAAGTGACGCAGGTGACTGAAGCAGGACTTCCGCGTTGGGTGACGCTGCTTTTCGTCGTAGCTTTTGCGTTGGTGGGCTATTTGTTGTACGCAGGTTACGCGGCACGTCAAAATTTTCACAAAGGCTTGGACGACGCCGATAGGAAGTTTCAAGCGCTCGCTGCCGAGGTCGACAAGACGAATTCGCGCGTAGCGGACCTGAAAGGGCAGCTCGAAGTAACGTCGCAAAAACTCGGATTAACTCAAGATGAACTCGCGCGCGCGCGCAGCTTGGCGCAATCCATCAAGAAGGAGCAGCAAAAGAGCGACGCGCAGTTGAAAGAAC
Organism: Candidatus Acidiferrales bacterium; assembly: GCA_049517055.1. Lineage (GTDB taxonomy): Bacteria > Acidobacteriota > Terriglobia > Acidiferrales > UBA7541 > Palsa-295. The sequence continues at coordinate 568 of JBEKSN010000053.1, forward strand.
AAATCGGAGAAGTACAGGCCGACACTACTACGAAGTTTGGGCAGGTGGCCACCGAACTCAACGGAACCAAGAATGATGTGGCTGCAACCAAGGCCGACCTCGAAACAACGAAGACGAAGCTGCAGAGCACTATCGGCGACTTGGGTGTGCAGAGCGGCTTGATCGCTAGAAATCATGACGAAGTTGAAGAACTCAAGCGCATGGGCGAACGCGACATTTTTGAATTCACACTTGCCAAATCTTCGCAGGGCCCCGATCGTGTCGGCCCCATTCAGGTGCAGCTGCGCAAAACCGATACCAAACATTTCAAATACACGTTGAATGTTGTGGCGGACGACAAAACCATCGAGAAAAAAGACAAAACCGTTGGCGAACCAATTCAGTTTTACGTCCGCGGAGCTCGCGCGCCCTACGAAATCGTGGTGTTCGATCTCACCAAGGATACAGCGAAGGGATATTTGAGCACGCCCAAGTCGGCGCGTGCGGCACCTCCCAGCGCGCCGGCCGGGGCGCCGTCCAGCGCGCCTTCGAGTACCCCGCCGGGGAATTAGAACCAGGGACGAATGAGGTTGAATCGCAAGAGGCCGTTTCGGAAAATCACAAACTTACGGGGGTGAGCGCGTGAACGCGGAACGATCGAGCGTTACAGGAGAGCTGCGCATGCGTTTCCGACAGCTTGGCGGTCATTCGTGTTGTCGCGCACTCGTCGCCCTGGTTTTCGTTTGTATTTTTGCCGGCAGTTCGCTGTTCGCTCAAACTCCCCCTATTTCCGAGCGCCTGCCGCAGAACACTCTTTTTTACGTGCAATGGCGCGGCAAGTCATTTTTGGGCGGCGCAGATAAAAAAAACCACGTATTGCAGCTTCTGGAAGATCCGGATTTCGACGTTATCCGGCAAGCGCTCGCGAAGAATCTTCTGCAACATCAGCAGAAGGATGGGTCTGCAGCTCCGGTGGTACAACTATCCGACCTGATATCATTACTCGATAATCCCGCAGCGGCGGGGTTAATTGCGGGCTCGGCACCTTCCAAAGCCGCTTCCCCGGGCGACCCTTCGCATCTCGGCAGTTTGTTCCTTGTATATGATATGACAGGCAAGACCGATTTAGTCCAGAAGTTGAAATTGGCCGCTCGAGCCGCCAGCAAAGAGAAGCCGCAAATCACAACCTATAGCTTCGGCGGAACTTCCATCGAGGTCAGAGTCGAAGGGCCGAACGCAAACACCGAGTACAGCGCCCAAACGGCAAATTATCTTGTATTTGCCAGTCAGAAAGAAGTGATTGAGGATCTCGTCACGCGCTTCAGCGGTGCAAGTAAGCCGGCACCTTCGGTGGCGCAACTGCCCGAATACCAGGCTATTCGCCCCTATATTGGATCTGACGCAGCCATAGAGTATTTCGCCCGCACCCTCAATCCGGATCAATGGATCCCTTCCGATCAGAAGGATCAGCCCTTAGTGAAATTTATTCGTAATCTCCGTCTGGATAGAATTCACGTGGCGGGCGGGGGTGTAAGTTTTTCTGGTGAAGCGGTGCACCTACGCGGCGCGATTCTTGGGGACACTTCCGCGGGAAGTCCTTTCGAATTTGCAGGTGCGAGCTCAGCAACCTTCCAGACACAGCCGATCGTCGGCACGGCCTCGTATTTCGGTATTTCCCGATTCAACTTTGCGCCGTTATATCAAATGATTCGAGAAGCTGTTCTGGCAGCCGTCACGCCTCAGCAGGCGATAGGCTTCACGAGCGCCGAAGCCCTGGCGCAGGGCTTTCTGGGAATGTCCGTCACGGACGCGCTGCAGCTCTTTACCGGCGAGGTCGCCTCCCAGCTTTCGTTCACCGAGGACGGAGACTCCCAGCAGATGTTTGCGCTCACAATTCAGAGGCCTCAGGATGTGCTCAGACTCTTGCGCGCCGGTCTCGCCAAAATGATTGCCGCGGAAGATACCTCAGGCGACACAACCTACCTGGATTTGTCATATCCCACGCATGATCCAACCAGCGGGCAGGAACGCCGCAGCTTTTATTATCTCGCCGTAACGCCGCAATTTATAATCGTGGCTCCCCGCAAGGCGATGGTGCGTGAAGCGGTAGCACGGATCAATGGAAAACCCGCCGCAGATTCGGCAGGCTCGATTTTCTCAAACACCGATTACATTCATTTGCGGTCGCTTATGCCGGAGAAACTTTCCGGGATCGGCGGCGCAGACCTTACTCGGATACCGTGGGATAAAGTTATAATTCGCTACGTTCAACAACTGGACCAAGCGGGAAAGCAGAAAAATCCTCCCTCTGCCGGGTGGTTGCAAACGATCAAGCCCGGCCTATTCAGTCGCCATTTGCACCTCAGCGCGAACGGCTGGTGGAAAGATTCCAACGGCGTTTACTTTGATTATTACGTCCAGTAAGAGCTGTATGGCCCCGTTAGATTTTTACCCGATCTCAACGGTTTCCGCCCTTTGCTTTTTGCGCGCGCACACCCTGGGAGATTGAATGAGCCGGCGATGCACAATCTTTCTGATCTTTATTTGCACCTTGCCCCTCAGCTTTAGCCTTGAGCCCGCGTTGCGCGGTCAATCGCCCTCGCCGGCACAGCAAGAAAATACCGAGCCCGCTCGATTTTCCTACAGCGGCAACGCCGCACAAGCCCCGGCAACCTTTATCTCCAATCTCATATTTCTTCCCGTAAGCATTAATCAGGGCAAACCTTCGCTTTTCGAACTGGATTCCGCTGCAAGCGCAACGTCAGTGGATCCAAGCCGCGTACTTGACGCCGCCGTTGCCGCCGACACGTCGAGTTCGACTATACAAAATTGCGTCCTCAATCTCCCAGGTCTCGCACTGCCCATAAGTAGCCTCGCGGTCGTGGCCAAAAACGATTTCAGTACTCAGGTAGGCGTGCCCTATCAGGGAACTTTGGGAGCGGACTTTTTCTCCCGTTTGGTGGTTGTGATCGATTATTCGAGACAAACAATCCAGCTCTACGATCCCGCAACTTACACTTATTCTGGAGCCGCCAAGGGCGTCCAGGGAACCTTCGCCGGTACCACACCGCTGGTTCGAGCAAAGGTTTCCATCCCGGGGCATAAGACGCTTGAGGCCGATTTCATTGTGAACACAGCGCTCGATTCCTCGATCGTTTTCTCAAGGACCTTTACCGATTCCAACGGCATTTCTCCGAATCGTTTCAAGACGATTCCCGCGTCCTACCCGTCGGTGGACGCCGGCGCGAAGATTCTCCTGGGCCGTTTAAAGGCCTTTCAACTTGGCGGGTACACCATCGAAGAGCCGGTCGCCGCGTTTTCTCAGTCGAATCCATCTTCCGCGCAGAGTAAAAATATCGCCGGCACAATCGGCGCGGGCTTTCTGCGGCGCTTTACGGTGATTTTTGACCTTCCGCATCAGCGAATAATTCTGGAACCAAACCTGCAGTTCAATAAGTTCGCCGAGGAAGATATGAGCGGCCTTTCGATTGTCGCAAAAGGGGCGGGACTCAGGACTTTTGAAATCGTTCGAGTTCAACCGGGAACGCCTGGCGCTGCGGCCGGTATTCGCGAAGGAGACGTCATTGCTGGAATCGACGAAGAACCCGCAGCGGACATGACACTCACAGCTATCCGGGATCTCTTTCGCCAAGTCGGCCACAGGTACAAGCTATTGATCGAGCGAAACGGGAAAACTCAGGACATTGTGGTTCAGATGAAACGTCTGATTTGACCTTCTTTGGGGGGAAATTACACCCGCGCAATAGTCCTAGTGAAATTTCCGCATAGTCTGAGCCATGTCGTGCAGTCGGGCATCTACTCTGGCGAAAACGCCGCCTAGCGTGAATTTTCCATTGGAAGTGTGCTTGCCGGCGCTAACGCCGGTAAGGATTTCAATCCCCTGCTCTACGGTGCCAACCGGATAGATATGAAACTGTCCCTTGGCCACAGCCTCGATCACCTCGTCGCGCAGCATCAGGTCGTCCACATTTTCCGCCGGAATCAGCACACCCTGCTTTCCGGTTAGGCCTTTTAATTTGCATACGTCATAGAACCCTTCGATTTTTTGGTTCACGCCGCCGATGGGCTGAATGTCACCGTGCTGATTCACGGACCCCGTCACGGCAAGCTCTTGCCTGATGGGAAGCCCGGAGAGCGCGGACAACAATGCGTACACTTCCGCCGAGCTCGCGCTATCGCCGTCCACTCCGGAATAAGACTGTTCGAAACAAAGGCTCGCGGAAAGCGAAAGAGGTTTGTCCTGCGCGAAGGTACGGCGCAGGTAACCGGAAATAATCTGCACGCCTTTATCGTGAAAACGCCCGCTCAGGTTCGATTCGCGCTCGATATTGATGATCCCGGTTTTGCCCAGTGACGCCGAAGCCGTGATGCGCACTGGTTTGCCAAACGGATATCCGCCGATTTCGAGCACGCTTAGTCCGTTTACCTGGCCCACGCGGGTTCCGGTGGTATCGATGAACAGCAGATTCTGGTCGATCATCTCGCGAATCTTCGTTTCGGTAAGGTTGTGGCGCTCCACTTTCGCGTCCAGCGCCTTGCGAACATGCTCCGCGGTCACCACTTCCTGCTTTTCGTTTCGCGCGACATAGCAGGCCTCGCGCGCAAGATCGGCAAGATCAAAAAAACGGGCGGTGATTTTCCCGCGCCGCCCCGCCAGCCGCACTCCATGTTCGAGGATCGCCGCGAATGCGCTGCGATCGAATGGAGAAAGGTTCTCGTCGTTTGAAATCTTGCGTAGACGCCCGGCATACTCGCTGATGATTTCGTCGCTCCAATTCATTTCCTCATCAAATTCCACGCGGACTTTAAAAATCTTGCGGAAGTCTTCTTCAAAATCGTAAAGCATCTCGTACATATCGCGGTCGCCGATCAGAATAATCTTCACGTGTGTATCAATCGGTTCCGGCTTCAAGGCCGCTGTGCTGAACGGAAAAAACACATCCACAGGCTGAATTTCGAGCTTGCCATGATTCAGCGTGCGTTTCAGGGTGCGCCACACGCCCGTCTCGGTCAACGCATCGAGCGCGTACATCACCAGATAACCGCCATCGGCGCGCAGCAGCGAACCACCGCGCAGGTCCATAAAATCCGAACTCCATCCGCCGCGTGCATCATAGCTGCGGTGAATGGTGCCGAATAAATTTGCGTATGTCGGAATGGTCTCGAAGATTACCGGGCATTTCTCGCGCTCGCCATGGGCGAGAATCACATTTACGCCGTACACGCGAAATGGATCCCGGTCCGTGCGCTCGGCGCGCGGTCCACCCGCTCCACCCTCCGATGGCGGCTGATCTTCTTCCCCTTCGCGTTCTTTGAAGGGCTCCAGATTATCGAGAATGTGATGCCGCACTTCTTCCAGATATTCTGAGATTTGCGTGGTCGGATATTTTTCCTTGAGTTCCTCGATCACGCCGTCCACCAGCACCGAAGCGGCTTCTTGCTCCAGGTAGCTCATTTCACTGGCTAGCTCCCGTGAAAGAGAAAGAGTCTTGCGATAAACGACGGTAAATTCCTGCCGGAACTGGTCGTACTTGCGCTCCAGCTCTTCCGCAGCGGTGCTTTCCAGTTTGCCATCTTGCACCAGCTTGGGAATTTCTTCGATCGGAACCATTGCGCCTTCCAGAACCGGGAAAATTTCCGGCAGAGCTACGGCGCCCACTTGCATCCGTCCCAGGGCGAATTGTTCGCGCGCGATGCGCCGCGTGAAATCGTCCATCAATTCCTTCTCACGCAGCGTGAAGCGCTCGACGATGCGGGTCTTCTGGCGCTGGAAAGGCTCGCCTTCAAACACCTGCGGAATGCGGCGGCGCAGAAAATCGATTCCGGTTTCCACTTCCTTTTTGAATGCATTCGCTTGCCCACGCGTCAAGGTCAGCAGACGCGGCCGGTCACTGTTCTTGAAATTGTTCACGTAGCAGCGGTCCGGAGCGATCTCGCTCTGCGGATGCATATCTTCGATCATCCGCACGATCATTCCGCCACGGCTCGTCCCGGAGAGTCCGCAGACAAACAGATTGTAGCCGGGCGCCGTCAGTTCCACGCCCATGCGCAGCGCACGCAGCGCGCGATCCTGCCCCGAATCGCCAGTGGACGGCTCCACTTCAGCCGTCGTTTCAAACGGGATTCGCGCCGGATCGCAGTGCCACCGCAGTTTTTCCGGCGGCAAGCTCGGATGTTTCGAATTGGAATTTTTCTTCATCCCGCTTCCAAAGGCCGCTACTCTAGCACGCCGTCCAATTTGTTCCCACCCGCTTTGCCCTTCGTGTTTCTAGCGGATGCGCCCGGCGCGTAGAGATCCAGCATGCTGGCCCCAGCCGCCACCACAATTGGCCCCAGCACAACTCCGAGCATACCGAAAACGCTGATTCCGCCCAGCACGCTGATAAACACGACTAAACCACCCATCTCCGCGCGGCCGCTGATCATCCACGGCCGAATAATGTTGTCCACCAGCCCCACAATCACGCTGCAAAAGATCATTAGAGCGATTCCCATTCCGATGTGACCATCCACCATGAGGCTGATTGCTGCAGGTACCCAAATCAGCGCCGAACCGACCAGTGGAATCAGCGAGAAGAACCCCATCATCACGCCCCAGAAAATCGGCGCACGAATTCCGGTCAATCCAAACGCCAGGCCACCCAAAATGCCGTGCGCCACGGCAGCTACAAGACTCGAAGTTACACTCGCAAAAATTAATTCGCGCGTTTCATCAATCATTTTGTCACGATGCGATTTCTCGAACGGAAGCACTTCCCGCAACCGAGCTACGATCGAATCACCGTCGCGAAAAAGATAAAACATCGCGAGAATCATCACGGCAAGGTGAAACAAAAACACCGCGGTATTGCGCAGGACCGCACCGAGCCGTGAACCCAGATAAGCTGCGCCCGCATCGGCGTACCGATGTATTACCGTGGTCAGATTGCCGGGGTTCGCATCAGGAAAGCGGGCTTGGACGCGAAGCCATAGATCATTCACCCAGGAAAAATGGCCACTCTGAATTTGCTGTTGAACTTCCTGAACCGCTTCCACACCTTGATGAATAAAGGCACCGGTCACCAGCAGCGCCGGCACAATTAATATCAATATCACTCCGACGGTGCTCGCGGTGGCAGCGAGGGTGGGATTCCATTTCCGGGCCAGCCGCGCGTAAACCGGGTACGAGACCACCACAAGAACCACCGCCCAGGCAAGCGGAGCGAGAAACGGCTCGAAGACAAGAAAAACCAAATAAGCCAGCACCACGAGGATGCCGTAGAACAAGGCCGTGCCCAGGCGCTTTTGCGTGGTCAATTCGACTGTCAATTAGACTCTCTTTCGATAGCCGTAAAGGAGACTGATAGTGTCATTCCGCCGGTTTGTCAACTGCGAGATGATACAATTCATGCAGTATTTGGTGGTTCGCGATGGCCGATCCTGTTTGCAAACACCAACGCACGCAGCTCATCGCCAAAGATGACGACGCGCAGTATGTCGAATGCCTCGACTGCGGCGAAATCTTTGAAGTCGGTGAATTAAATGACGGTACCGGCTCCAGCGAATCCCTCTCCGACGCCTGAACTGCATCTTGCTTTTCGCAACGAAACCTAAAACACGGCTTTCTGGGCGCGTCCGCGGAGAGTAGAATGCCCGCAACGTGCCCATTATTTCTGGCGCCGGAGGCTCCATGGGAAAATCCCTTTGTGTTTTATCGATCCTGCTGCTGGCAGCCTGCTCGGTGTCGGCGCAGGAGGCCGCAAAGGCCGGTGCAAATACCCCGGCGGCCGAATTCAAAATCCCTCCGGAAGCTTCAAAACTGGCAAATCCCGTCAAGCCGACCCCCGCATCGCTCTCCCAGGGAAAGAAGATTTACGACGTGGACTGCGCCGTGTGCCACGGGGAGGACGGCGACGGCAAAGGCGACCTGGCCGCCGATATGAAGTCAAAATTGGGTGATTACCACGATCCTTCCGCACTGAAAGACTTCACGGATGGCGATCTCTTTTACATCATTAAGAACGGAAAAGGCGAAATGCCGTCGGAAGGCGATCGCGCCAAGCCGGATTCAATCTGGAACCTGGTGAACTATATCCGCTCGTTTGCCAAGAAAGACTCTTCGGCCAAACCGAAAACTTAGCCCCTTGAAGCTGGCATGGCTTCACGAAATTTTCGACTGGTAAAACGGCGATTCTCTTTGCATGGAATCTTGCAACCGGCAACGAGGCCGAGTTAACGAATACCCAGCTTCTCGATGATGCGATTCACGTCCCCAGCGGAGACATCATAAAGCGCGTGTTCATCTTCCTGCTCTAGGCGTCCGCGAAGATATTCAGCGGCAATATAGCTTGCTTCGCGGTCGGAAAGGTTTCGTCCGGCACGAGCGCGAAACTCTACGAAGCCGGGGTGCGCCAATCCCAGGACAACTCCTTTACCGTCCACAAAAAATTTGCAATCCATGGTGTCGGCATGCCGCGTCGCGATTCCGTTCCAGCAATGCGAGAACCGGCAGCGATAGACGTAATCGGTGACTTTCGAGGGAATATCGAAGGCTCCGATGAAATCGCTCATCGCGCCGGCATTCGGAATAGTGGGATAGGAAGTTTTACTCATGTCAGCTTGCACGTCCGTGCCAGGAGATAGGTTCCCGGATCAAAAAAACCGCGCGTTACTTTCGCGCGCCTACAGCAACCGGCTGCGCTGCACCCTGATAGCTGCGAATTGCGGCCGCCACACCCGCACCCGCCGGCACGTGGCGTCCCTGATCGAGCATAACTTTCTCGAGTGCCGCCAGGAACAGCAGAACATTCGTATTCTGGGACGAATAGCCCATCAAGCCAACCCGCCAGATTTTGCCCTTGGTCTTGCCGATGCCACCGGCGATCTCGAGGTTGAATTCGTTCAAAAGCTGCTGTCGGACTTTCCCGTCTTCAAGCCCGCTGGGAATCTTTACGGCAGTCACGGTTACCAACCGGTCGGCGGGATTCGAAACAAATAGCTCAAGTTCCATAGCTTCGATCCCCGCAATCAGAGCTTGCTGATTGCGCAGATGCCGCTCCCACCGCGCCTCAAGCCCCTCTTCCAACACGATGCGCAGCGCCTCGCGCAGGCCGTAGATAAGCGACACCGGCGGCGTGTGATGGTAAGTCCGCTCCGAGCCCCACATGGTCATAATCGGCGTGAAATCGAAATACCAACTCTCCACCGGCGTCTTGCGCGCGCGCATCAAATCTTCCACTCGGCTGTTAATGGTGATCGGCGCCATGCCCGGCGGCGCGCTGATAGCTTTTTGCGTGCCGCTGAAGCAAATATCAATGCCTTCGCGATCCACGTTGAGCGGTATCCCTGCGAGCGAGGCGACCGTATCTACGATAAGCAGCGCCCCGAGCTCGTCCGCAACCTTGCGATAATTCTCCAGCCGTTGCACCACTCCCGTGGAAGTTTCTCCGTGCGCCAGCCCAACAAACTTGATTTTCTTTCCTTTGCCAGCACGGCGAACAGCCTCCGGATCAACCGTACGGCCGAGCTCGCCCTCCACTCGAATCACTTTTGCTGGACTGCGTTCGGCGATCACGGCCATGCGCTCGGAAAACATTCCATTCACGCACACAATGCACTCATCGCCTGCTTCCAGAGGATTCAGCACCGCTGCTTCGATCCCGCCGGAACCCGAAGCGGAGACAGGATAGGTCACGCGATTCTTGGTTTGAAACACGCGCCGCAGCAGCACTTGTACATCATTCATCATTTCGATGAACCAGGGGTCCATATGCCCGACCAGCGGCGCCGACATGGCGCGGTAGACGCGTGGGTCCATGCAAGAAGGGCCCGGAGTCATCATCAAACGTGCCGGCGGAAGCAGTTCGCCAATAATTTCATTCATGATCTTGTTCCTCGCAGCTTTTAGGTCACTTCAACTTCGGGAGCCAGCCTCGCCCAGATTTGAAGCCAATAATAGGATGTGAGGACACCCATCCGGAACAGATAGTCTCCCTAAAATGGCTCCCAGTGGTCAACGTCCATTATGGCCCCATTCTGGCACAACTGCCGCTACTAGCAGACGGCAGCCTATCCGCACCCGCGGCGGATCGACCTCGTCGCTCTACCTGCCGTTAACCGATTGGAACAAGTAGGGGTTAGCAGTTTCCGCAACTCCGCGCGCGCCGAGTTGAATGGCCCATACCCGTATGCTAGATTTGCAAATTAGCCCTAATAATCATGATAGACCAAAAATCCACTGACGCGGCAAAGCCTAAAATCTCGAGGGTCGAAGTCTATTGGCACACGGTCACATACAAGACCGTGGCCCTGTACGTCATCTTGATCATAGGCGGAATCGGTGTCGCGACGTACTTTACCTTCCCCGATCTCTCCACCAAGGTTATGAAGCGTCTTAACGAGGCTGTGTCGGCCCACGATGCGGGTGTCGCCACCATCACCGCGCGGCAGGCACGCTTCGTGAACCTCGATGGAAAAGTACAGGTAAAGAAAGTGAATTCCGTTGAATGGCAGAGCGCCGATTATCAGCTCACGCTCGATAAGGGCGATCTGATCCAGACCGGTCCAGAAGGCGTGGCCCGCATGGCATTTGCCGACGGCACTACCTACACGGTGAAGGGCGATACTCTTGTTACCGTGGAGGAAAACATCGTCGAGCAGGATCACGCTTCGCAAGTCGGGGTACACATCAGCTCGGGCCAGGTGGATCTCGCTACCGGCGCATGGGAAGTCCCAGGCTCCAAGGCGGAAGTTTCCTTTGAAAACGCCGTCGCTTCTCTGCGCGCGAACAGCCGCGCTGCTGTGAGCAGCGATCCGACGACCAAACAGCAACAAATCACGATCGCTTCCGGAAGCGCGGAACTGAATCGCGGCGGCGAGCATCTGGATATCGGTCAGTGGCAACGCGTCACGTTTCCGACTGGCGGAGCAATCACCAGGACGGATGTGCTCGCGCCTCCGCAATTGGATACCCCACTGAACCTGCAGGCCATCACCGTCGCAGATCCAAAACGTGATCCCGTCCATTTCTCCTGGAAGCCCGTGGCAACAGCTAAGTCCTACGAGTTCCAGGTCAGCACGACCGCTATGTTCAGTAAGGTTGTGGCGGATAAGAAAACAACCTCCGAAGGCGTGGACATTGTGGGGCTTGATCCCGGCGATTATTATTGGAGAGTTCGCGCCGTGGATGAGAAAAATGCCGTCAGCGATCAGAGCGATCCCTATAAATTCGCGTTAGTGATTCAGGGCAAAGAGCAGGATATGCTGCTCGAAGTGAACAACACTGTGTTGCAAGGCAACGTCGTCGAGATCATCGGGCGCACGGAGCCTGGAGCGGCGCTAATTATCAACGGTGAGCCGGTCGCCAGCATTCAATCGGACGGGCAGTTCCGCCATTTTCTGCCACCGATGCAAAAGGGCAGCCACGAGGTCATCATCACGGGCCAGAATCGCCGAGGCGGAACAAAGACGACGCGCTTGCAAGTGGTAATCCCGTAATATAGCTATGCGCAAGCAGTTTCCGACGGGCGCCAAACAAACCGCCGCCGCAACGGCGCATAAGTAGCAGCCGAGGGGGAAGCAAGACGTGACGAAAAACGGCTACAACATGAGGTCGGTTTTCAGCCTCTTTTCATCCGACCTGGCCATCGATCTCGGTACCGCCAACACGCTGGTGTATGCGCGGGGAAAAGGGATCGTCGTCAACGAACCTTCCATCGTGGCCATCAACAAAAATACCGGCGAGGTGGTTGCGGTCGGTCGCGAGGCTAAAGAAATGCTCGGGCGCACTCCCGGAAATGTGGTGGCTATCAAACCGATGAAAGACGGCGTGATCGCCGACTTCAAGGTCACTGAAAAGATGCTCACCTATTTCATTCAGAAAGCGCACAACCGCCGTGTGCTGGTGCATCCCAGAATCGTGATCGGCGTTCCCAGCGAGATTACTCCTGTGGAAAAACGCGCGGTGCAGGATTCCGCATATCGCGCGCGCGCCAGCGAAGTTTATCTCGTCGAACAAGCGATGGCGGCCGCGATCGGCGCGGGCCTGCCAATTGAAGAACCTTCCGGAAACATGGTGGTGGACATCGGCGGCGGCACGACCGACATCGCCGTAATTTCCATGAGCGGAATCGTCTATTCGCGCTCGGTCCGCGTAGCCGGAAATGAAATGGACGAAGCCGTGATGCATTACTTGAAGCGAAAATATAACCTGTTGGTCGGCGAACGCACCGCGGAACAAATCAAGATCGAAATCGGCTCGGCCTACCCTCTGGAAAAACCTCTTACGCTGGAAGTGAAGGGGCGCAACTTGATCGAGGGCGTGCCTCGCACCGTCACGATTGACGACAGCGAAATTCGCGAGGCTCTCTCCGAGTGCATCTCGACCATTTTGAATGCGATCCGTGTGGCGCTTGAACGCACACCGCCGGAGCTTTCCGCTGACATCAGCGACCGCGGCATCGTTCTCACCGGAGGCGGCGCGCTAATCAAGAATCTTGATAAGCGTATCCGCGAAGAAACCGGGCTCCCAGTTTCCATCGCCGACGACCCGCTGGCTTCCGTCGTGTTGGGAACGGGGAAGATGCTCAGCGACTTCCGGCTGTTGCGGCTCGTATCCATCGATTGAGCCAATAGGCAGTTGAAACCATGATCGATACTTTTTCACGTCATCGCCCGCTGACTCTGCTCGCAACTGTCGTTCTTGCGCAGGTACTTCTGCTCGCGTTTCAGATCAAACGGGAAAACAATGTGCGGCTGATCCGCTATTGGGCCGTGCAATTGATGACTCCTCTCGAGCGCGCGGGAACGTGGACCTTTTCCCACGTCGGCGGTCTTTGGAGCGGCTACGTTGGCTTGCGCAATAGCCGCGCGGAGAATGAGCATTTGCGCAGCGAAGTGGACAAACTCCGCCTCCGGAACTCCGAGCTGGAAAGTCGCTCCGCCGAAGCTCAGCGCCTGGAAACGCTGCTGAATTTTCATGAATCGCATCCCGAAGCACCTATGCTTGCCGCGCAAGTAATTGGCGCCAGCGCCGATCCTACGTCTCACACACTCTTCATCAATCGCGGCGAACGCGATCACCTGCGGCGCAACATGGGAGTGATCACGCCCGATGGCGTAGTGGGGAAAATCGTCGAGGTCTTTCCTTCTACCGCGCAAGTTCTACTCATCAATGACAAAGACAGCGGCGTGGGCGCTCTTTTTGCCGTTTCGCGCACGCATGGCGTCGTCCGAGGCAGTGGCGATCCCGAGCCGCACATGGAATACGTCATCAACGAAGAAAAGCTTCAGGCCGGAGATGTGATCGTCACCTCCGGTGAGGATCGCATTTTCCCCAAGGACTTGATGATCGGCACGGTCGGTTCCGTGAGACTGGGCAATCCATTTCAAACGATCTCCGTGCAGCCTGCCGCGCGGCTCGACCGCCTGGAAGATGTAATCGTGCTGCTCTCGCTTCAGGAACTCGCGCCGAAAAAGGCGGAAGAGAGTCCGGCAGGAACCGGCGCAGCGACAGCCGCGCCCTCAGCGCCGAGATCTGGTGGGATTGTCTCCGATCCAAATAAATTTAAGCCGGCTCCGGCTGTGAATAAGACTCCTGCGCCCGTGCCGCCTGCCCCTCGACAATAAAATGGCATCCATGATGAATCTCGGAGCGCACTCGGAGCCAAATGTCGAGGTGCACAAGTTTTACGGCGGCACCGTCCTGGGGACCTGCCTGCTCGCGCTCGTTTTTCAGGCCTTCCTGCATAAATACGGACGCTGGTCCGAACTAATCGATCTTCCGCTGCTCGTGACCATCTATTTCGGAGTCAGCAGGCGCAATCCTGTGTCGGGACTGTTTCTCGGAGGAGCCATCGGTATTCTGCAAGACGCTCTCAGCCACGACAATCCGATCGGCATGTACGGCATTGCGAAAACGATCGTCGGCTATTCCGCATCTTCGGTCGGCGCGAGGATTGATACCGAGCATCCGCTTAGCCGTTTCGGTCTCATCTTTCTGTTCTTCCACTTTCACCAGGCGATCCTGGCGCTCACTCAGCGCGTTCTGCTGAACCATTCCGCGCCCTTGTTCACCATACATCTGTTTGTAGACTCCCTGGTGACCGCAGCCTTCGGTGTGATTCTTTTCGCGCTTCTCGATCGCCTCCGCAAATCGTCCTAACTTAAGGACGCACCTCAAGGACGTTGTGCTTCCAATGGGTTGTAATGGGATGATCTTGCCGCGCTCTATTCAAGAGAAGATGCCGTGCCGCAGGGGTATTCGCGGATTACGGCGTGACGGTCAGCTTCTGCGACGCTTGGGAGCGTCCCACCGTGGACGCCGTCACCACAATCCCAAAGTCGGTGTCTGGCTTTTTTAACTCCAGGTTGCGTATTGTCTCTTGGGTTTCGCGCCCGGAGACTTGTACGTACGGTGGCAGAGTGTTCAAATTTCCGGCGGGCATCACTTCAAGCTTCACCCACGTGCCCGACGGCGGCGCCGGAGCATCGAGTGTAATGGTCAAATCGACGTTATCGTGTCCCTTCACCGTGCTGATGCTCTTCCCATTCTTCGTAAACTCAACTTGATTTACGGGAATTCGTGAGTATATGGTCACTTCGTTTTGTTCTATGTATTCCCGGTCTCCGGCAGGGTCTCCCGCACAGTGAAGCGAAACTTTGGTCGTCACAACTTGAGTTCCGATCCTGTTGGCCACGTGCTCGTCGTCCCAAAATAGATAGATTCCGCTTTGAACCACGGGAATTGTCTGCAGCATCCTCGTCTGTACATTGGTATCCGGCTTGTGTTCTCCGGAGCCGTCATTCCAGTCGATCGTCGCTACGAAATGATCGGCGTAAGAGCACGGATTAATCAGGTGGCCTATGGGAGCATGCCACTGCGCTTGCCGGTAGGAAATTCCAGCTTCGTAGTCGGTGACCGTTAGGAACATATACTTCGACTCAGCGCGCGCGGGCCGCGGAGAGAAGCCGCCGAGACCCACGGCCAGCAAAGTTATCAATACCACGCAGATTCGCAAACAGCCCTGCCGCATAAGTCGCACACTCCGAAAATGATCGGAAGACCGCAGAAATACTAGCAACTGCCATTGCGAGAGTAAACAATGTTCGGCGCCGGCGTTTAGTTCAGGTAACGGACTAGACATCTGCGCCTTGCGGCCACTCCTCGCAAGGTGCTAATTTGAATGGTACTTCGAGATTTGTTCTGACTCGAGTCGGACGGTGCACCAGGTTCTAGTACGACCCGCCGCAGGAGTTCAATTGCCATCGTGGAGCGTTAACGACCAAAGAATCCCGCAGGGTCGGCTGGCGCTGGTCTCCTATGTGTTTGTCGCTATAGTCGCGCTACTCATGGTCGGCTTCTGGAAGCTCCAGGTCGTGCAGTCCGGCCATTTTGCCGATCTCGCGGAACGTAACCGTGTACGTTCCATCCCGATTATCGCCCCGCGCGGGCCCATGCTCGACCGCGAAGGCCGAGTGCTCGTCGATAGCTACCCTTCTTTTAGCATTCTGCTCATGCGCGATGACCTGAAATCGCTGGAGAAGAGCCTTCCCCAAATCGAAGACGGCCTCGGAATCGATCCCGACGATTTGCGGCAGGAACTGGAAGCAGCCAAGAATGAGCCGAAGTTTCTGCCGGTGATAATTAAGCCTGCCGCAAGCCAGGCGGATATTGCTTTCGTCGAATCGCATCGCGCCGACATTCCCGTACTCGAACTCATGATGGTTCAACGCCGCAGATATCCGCACAATTCCATGCTCGCAAGCGCGATTGGCTACGTCGGCGAAGTGTCCGTACAGGACATGGATCAGAGCGAAGGACAGTACCGTCCCGGAGATCTCGTGGGCAAAGCGGGGCTCGAGAAGGAATACAACGATCAACTGGAAGGCACCGACGGAATGCGCCGAGTTGTCGTCAACAGCGTGGGTAAGGTTATGCGCACCCTCGACAACGTGGAAGCCATTCCCGGGAAACCGGTTCAGCTCACCATCGACTACGATCTGCAGGCTATCGCCGAAGCGGACATGGTGGGCAAGCAAGGTGCCGTGGTAGCGATGGACGCGCGCACCGGCGAAGTCCTCGCTATGGTTAGCCGCCCAACTTTTGATCCCAATGATTTTGCCGTCAGAGTCCCCAAGGAAGAATGGCAGTCGCTCAACACCGATAAGAGGACGCCACTTCTAAATCGCGCCATCCAGGCGCAACTGGCTCCCGGCTCCGTGTTTAAGATCGTCATGGCTACGGCCATGCTTGAATCCAAACAAATTTCCGAAAACTTCACCGCTTATTGCCCGGGATATGCAAATTTCTACGGGCGCACATTTCACTGCTGGAGACCGCAGGGACACGGCGTGGTAGCCCTCCACGCGGCCATCGTCGACTCCTGCGACGTTTTTTTCTATAACGTCGGAAAGCTGCTCGGGATTGACACTATCTCTCATTACGCCTCGGGCCTCGGTCTCGGCAAACGCACTGGAATTGACTTGCCGAGCGAAGAACCCGGGCTCATGCCTTCCGAAGAGTGGGTCGAACGCGTCTATCACCACAAATGGTATGCAGGCGAAACAATTTCTGTGGCCGTGGGCCAAGGCGCTGTAACAGTCACACCGATTCAACTAGCCCGAATGGCTGCTGCCGTCGCCAGCGGCGGTACCTTGGTCCAACCTCACCTGCTCAAAAATTTTGCGAATTCGAAAGTCGATCATTTCGCAATCTCCGACAATACTGTCGAGCAAGTGACCCAGGGACTCTACGGCGTCGTCAATGAAGGCGGCGGTACTGGATATCATCTCCGTCTGCAAAACGTCGATTTGTGCGGGAAGTCCGGCACAGCTCAATTGATGAGCTACGATGCCGCAAAACGCCTCGGCACTAAGACAATGGATGGTTGGTTCGTCGGCTTCGCCCCTCGTCGCAACCCGGAAATCGTCATTGCCGCAATCGTTCAAGACACCATGGAGCACGGCGGCGAAGCTGCCGGACCAGTTGTGCGCGACATCGTGAAAGCCTATTACGATAAGAAGAACGCTCGCACGCAACAGCAAGCCACCACGGATCCGCCCGCGCAGCCCAATTCAACGCAGCCTCTTGTCGCAACCGTCGGAGCAAAGCGTCCATGAAAGACCGCCCGCGCACTCAGGATTTCGATTGGGTTTTGCTGGCCATCGTTGCCGGCATCACCACTCTCGGCGTGCTGGAGATTTATTCTTCCACGCACGCCAGCGCCATGGTCGGAATGCAATGGAAACAACTTATGTGGCTTGGCGTCGGTATCGCCGCAATGTTCATTATTTCGCGGATTGATTACCACACCCTGATGGATCAGGCTCCCGTGCTTTACATGTTCGGACTGGCCACTCTGCTGGTTGTTCTGGTGATCGGCCATTCGCGCTTCGGAGCGAAGCGCTGGGTCTCGCTGGGTGGTGGCCCCAATTTCCAAGTGTCAGAGTTGATGAAGTTGATTATAATCATTGTGCTGGCTCGGTTCTTTAGCGAAGTCCGCACGGACCGGCTGACGCTTACGGATCTGGTGAAAGTTGCCGCGCTCACCTGCATTCCGGTAGGCTTGATTTTGATGCAGCCGGATTTGGGGACGGCGATGGTGCTGGTTCCCGTCGCCATTGTTGGCGCATTCCTTGCAGGAATTGAATGGAAGCATATGGCCGTCGGCTTGGTGCTGGTAGCGCTCATGATTCCAGTAGGCTGGAATATGCGGCACCATCTAAAGCCTTACCAGCAGCAGCGTATCGAAACATTCCTCCACCCCGAGGAGAACCCGCGCAGCGCCGGCTATCAGGTTCTGCAGTCTGAGATTGCCGTCGGTTCGGGCGGATTTTGGGGCAAAGGTTTCGGCAAAGGCAGCCAGAACCAGCTGGGCTTCGTGCCCGTGCGATATTCTGATTTCATTCTGGCCGCGCTTGCCGAGGAACAGGGTTTCATCGGCGTTTGCGTCGTCTTGCTGTTGTATCTTGGTTTGATTCTGCGGCTGGTGGACAACGCGCAGAAGGCAAAAGATCGTGCCGGGATGTTCATCGTGATGGGAGTGACCGCCATCATCGGCTTTCATGTTCTGGTCAACGCTTCAATGGTGATAGGCTACATGCCGGTTACCGGAATTCCCTTGCCGCTGATGAGCTACGGCGGGTCGGCAACGGCATTTGTCTTTTTGGCTTTGGGTCTGGTGATGAACGTACGCATGCGCCGTTTCGTCAACTGAACCCGCAGCTACATGACACAAAGAATTAGAGGCATCAGCACTTCAGTACCCCGAGCCATAGGCCGGGAATTCAATTTCAAGATCAGGTAAGCATCGGTGAGGAAAGCAATCGCACATTCTGACAAGTCTTTCCTGAGCGGCACGTCGTGGCGAGTACAAGGTTTCGCCTTGCCCCACGCCGGCCGAGCGCGCGCATGTGTGTGCGCCGCCGCCCTCCGATGCGCCATGAGGAGTTTACATGTCGAAGGAAATGGTCATCTCGGCGAACCCGCACGAGACGCGGGTAGCCATTCTCGAAGAAGGTCAGCTTTGTGAGTACTATGTTGAACGTGAAAAAGAATTTGCGTTAGTCGGAAGCATCTACAAAGGCAAAGTGACGCGCGTGCTGCCAGGCATGCAATCCGCCTTTGTGGAGATTGGCCTCGATAGTGACGCCTTCCTCTACGTCAGCGATTTCCTGGAAGACATCGAGGAATTCGACCACATCGTCACCACCGTAGAGGAGAAAGCTCAAAAGATGGAAGCGCAGGGCGGCCAGGTTTTCGCCGCGCCGGGCGCCACAATTCCGGCCCTTGAGCCTGCTGATGTCGAAGCTGTTCCGTTCCTTGGCGACGATGCCTCGCACTCTGAATTCGCGGCCGCAGAGCCTGTCCCGCTTGCGCCTACTGTAGTTCAGCGCGAACCCAGCCATGCCCCTCCTCCGAGCCGCCCGCGTTACGAAAATCGCCCATCGGGCGGACACGGCGGCGGCGACCGAGGTGGACGCAATTTCCGCGGTCGTGGTGGTCGCGGCGGCGGCCGTAATTTTCGCCGCGATAGCGGAAGCCGCGGCGGCGAGCGCAGACCCGGCCGAGAACTCCCGTCTTCAAAGTATGCTTCGTCTCGTCCTTATGAAGAAAGTTCGGCCGAGCCCGCTGCGGCCGAGGGCCACGTATCTATAATTCTGCCGGGTGAATCTCTCGCCAAATACCGCGAAAAGCCCGCTGCGCCCGCGTCATCTTCCGTTGAGCTGTCGGAAAATATCGCTACACCGATTTCCACGGAATCTTCGGCCCATTTCGCGCCGGAGCCTTCGCAGTCCCAGCCGAATACTTACGAATCGCCCGCACAAGAGTC
>JBEKSN010000054.1:0-19649 GCA_049517055.1 Candidatus Acidiferrales bacterium
ATCGAACCGGGAGAACTTGCTGCGCAGATGGTGCGCGTGTTGGCGGCGCCCGGCCGGCTCGACGGCGCACGCCTCTGGCGCGTGGTCAATGGCACACCGACGATCTGGCAAGAAAGCGGTGAGCTTCCTGCGGCAGACTTGGCCGGGATAGAAAGGATTCTAAGAGGCAAAGCTGCCGCCAAGAACGGAAAGAGCCGCACGTGGCTCCTGGGACGCCAGGGAGATCCAGTTGGTGTTCTTGAGGCGTCGCTGAAAGAGCCGCTCGACGAAAAAACGCGAATCTGGCTGGATTTGTTCAGGCGATACGCGGAGGTTGCGCTGGAAAGCAGCGAACGTCGCAATGCGGTTATCGAACTCTCCACCATTGTCGAAGCTACCAAGCGTCTGAATTCCACGCTCGATCTTGCGGAATTGCTGAACATCATTCTGCAGCTCACGACTCGCCAGACGGGAGCAGAGCGCGGGACCGTTTTCTTGATCGATCACGAGCGCAATGAAATCTGGTCTCTGGTGGGAATGGGCCTCGACCAGCATGAAATCCGGCTACCGATTAGCCGGGGGATTGCGGGTTGCGTGGCGGCGACCGGCGACACAATAAATCTGGCTGACGCCTACGCGGACCCGCGGTTCGAATCGGAAGTCGATCTGCGTCTCGGTTTCCGCACGAAGTCGCTCCTTTGTCTTCCCATTCGGAATAAGGATGGCGAAACCATCGGTGTGCTGCAGCTGTTGAATAAGAAAGCGGGGCCCTTCACACGGGCGGATGAAGGCATGCTCCGGGCAATTTCCGATCATGTGGCGCTGGCGCTCGAAAATGCTCAGCTTCACCGCGAAATGATTCACAAGCAAAGGATGGAGCGAGACCTGGCGCTAGCGCGCAGCATTCAGGTAGGCCTGCTGCCCGAACACCCTCCGCACCTGGAGGGCTTTGACATCGCGGTCTCGCACAAAATGTCGCTGGAAGCCGGTGGTGACTATTACGATTTCATACCTCTGGCTCCGGACACGATTCTGGCGGTCGTGGCGGACGTGGAAGGGAAGGGCGTGGGCTCCGCCATGGTGATGGCAAACCTTCAGGCCACGCTTCACGCGCTGCTGGCACACCTCCATTCGCTCGAGCGGCTGGTTGAATCACTCAACGATATGATTCTGGCGGATACGCGCGGCCAGAAGTTCATGACCATGTTTGTCGGCTTGCTGGACCAGCCGCATCGCACGTTACATTATGTGAATGCGGGGCATGTGCCGCCCGCCGTGGTGCGCGCGGACGGCTCAGTCGAATATCTGCGGGAAGGCGGAATGGTTGTCGGGCTCTTTCCGAGCGTGCATTACGACCGCGGACATGTTCGGCTCAACCGGGGCGATCTTGTGGTGGCTTGCACCGACGGTATCACCGAAGCCATGGATACCGAGTCCGAAGAGTTTGGCCAGCCCAGGCTTGTGGAATTGGCCGTGCGCGAGCGCGCGAAGCCTGCTCAGGAAATTGTCGACATCGTGCTCAAAGAAGTGGACCTCTTCTCTCGTGGCGGCACGCACGAGGACGACCGCGTGATCATGATCCTCAAAGTGGTTTAGATTTTCCCTTCACCGCTTCGTCTCACCCATTTACTCAGAGAATGAGCCATGTACTGCTTTGCCGGTCCAATCTTTGCGGTAATGCTCTGGGTTTTAGGAGCCGGTGGAAGAGTAGTGGCGGGTGCCGATATTCCACACGGAGATTGCAAGGGTGAGAAATACTAGAGCAACAACCGGAACGAGCGGCGCGTATTCGGGATGCACGGTGCGGCCGAGCATTCGCACGCTGGGGTAAAAGGATGCGAGGCCGAAGGGAATGATCCAGCACAGGAAAAATTGTACCGCCCCGCTGTAGATGGAGAGCGGATAGCGTCCAAAGGCGATCACGTTCCAAACGGGCGGATGCACGCCTATGCGATCTTCAAACCAAAAGGAAACGGTACTCAGCAGCAAGAAAAGCGAAATGTAAATAATCGCAGCACAAAGGCCGAAGAAGAAGAGCATCGCGAATTTCGCGGGCGTCCACGCGAGGCCCAGGTGCCTGGAAGCCCACCAAAGGCAAAAAATGCCGGTGGCGACTTCCTGCAAAGACTCGATGCGAAACGTCTCGAACAGCACTTGAAAGAGGGAAGAAATCGGGCGCAGCAGAACGCGGTCAAATTTCCCCTCGATGATGAAGTTGTTGCCGAAGTCGTAAAGATTCATGCTGACGATGTTGAATATGCCGTAAGGGATCAGCGAGAAACCGTAGAGAAACAGGACTTCCTCGAATCGCCAGCCCGCCAGTTGCGTCGCCTTATGGAACAAAATAACCACGAACCAAAGCGCGAAAATCGTTGCGGCAAAACTGGTTCCCAGGCTAATGAAAAAATCACCGCGATAGCTGACGCGGACCTTGGCGTACTGGGTGAAGTAATCGAAGAAAAGCAAAGCGTGGCGCTTTGCGGCGGCAACAAGACTGGCGAGGCCGATTTTTTCTTCCGCCACATCTCCAACGGGCAAGGAACGATTCATCAGCCTAACCCCCGTGAATCGTGATGTCGCGCAGCGAGCGGTTCCACCAAAGATGCGCGAGCACCAGCAGCACGACCACCCAGAACCATTCCGTCGCCAAAGCGCGTAGAGCGTGGATGCGGTCGAGCTTGCCAAGATAAATCTGAAGCGGTGTGTAGGCGATGTGCTCGAAGGGCAGCCACGCCAGCACTTTCTGAATTCTTTCCGGGAAAAACGCCATAGGAATCAGCAGCCCGGAAAGCAATTCGATCAGCCAATATTTCGCGCGAATGAGCGCCAAAATCGATTTCAACGGAATCGCGCAAGTGCCGATCATAAAGTTGATTGCACCCATCAGGAAGAAACTGCCCAGCACAGCGACCAAAAACAGGAAGAAATCTCCGCGTGATGCGGGGCCTTGAACCGGAAAAACCAAGGCGACGACAACCGCAGTCGGCAAGGTCAAAAGACCCAAACGGAACGCCGATTCTCCCATCGCGCGAAAAATCCACATCCATTGGATGGAGACCGGCTTGATCAGGTCCATGGCGATCTTGCCTTCGATTACTTCGTAAGCCATTTCCTGGTCGATGGTATTCCAATAGAACGACCGAATCATCCAGCCAACGCTGACGTAAGTGATCATCTGCGCAAGGCTGTATCCCGCGATCGGCTGGCCGCCGCTATAGACCGCAGTCCAGATGAAGTAATACACGGTGACGTTCAGGAAGTAGGTGATGATGCCGGTGAAATAGCGCAAGCGGAACGCGAGGATA
This sequence comes from Candidatus Acidiferrales bacterium, assembly GCA_049517055.1. Taxonomy (GTDB): domain Bacteria; phylum Acidobacteriota; class Terriglobia; order Acidiferrales; family UBA7541; genus Palsa-295. The sequence goes on from JBEKSN010000054.1 coordinate 3,285, forward strand.
TTGACGAATCCCACGCGCGAGAATTCGACGTACGGCACCAGCGCCTGGGCCCAACTGCTCATACCGCGACCTCGGGGAGGGCTTCGCCGGCGTAGATGCGTTTGATGATCTCTTCGATGGGTTCGTCCTCGATTAGAATGTCGCGGACTTCGACGGCGCCGAGGATCTGGCGGATAAGATCGGCAGTCGCCACTTTCACGCGGTCGAAACGAATACGGTAAGTCAGTTCGTCCACTTGCTCTACTTCAAGCCCCTCTCGCGAAAACTGCGTGATTCCGGCGGCTTCGGCGCGGTCTTTCAGGGCGAATTTGATTTGCTTGGTGCGCAACAATTTTTCTTTCAGATGGCTTAGCGGACCGTCGTAGAGCACTTTGCCATGGTCGATAATCATGATGCGGCGGCACAATTCTTCAATGTCGTCGAGATCGTGGGTCGTTAGCAGGACAGTAGTGCGGAATTCACGGTTGATGGCCCGGAGGAAATGCCGGATGTGATCTTTCGCGACGACGTCTAGTCCAATCGTGGGTTCATCGAGGAAAAGCAGCGGGGGATTGTGCAACAGCGCCGCGGCCAGGTCGCAGCGCATTCGCTCTCCGAGGGAAAGCTTGCGTACGGGAGTATGCAAGTAATCGCGGATGCCCAGGATTTCGTCGAAGCGTTCCATGCGCGCATCAAAATCGCGCTGCGAGACGTCGTAAATGCGCCGCAGAAGCTTAAACGATTCGATTACGGCGATGTCCCACCAGAGTTGGGTGCGCTGGCCGAACACGACGCCGATCGTCTTTACGTATTGGCGGCGTTGCCGGTAAGGAACGTAGCCGTTGATGCGGATTTCGCCGCTCGTCGGCACCAGGATGCCGGTCAGCATCTTGATGCTTGTCGATTTTCCGGCGCCGTTCGGGCCGATGTAGCCGACCATTTCCCCGCGCTCGATCGAAAAACTGACGCGGTCCACAGCCGCAACCGTGCGGTAGTCCCTCACAAATAGATTTTGAATTGAGCCCCAGACGCCTTCACGGCGCTTGAAGGTACGGAAGTGTTTACATAATTCGTGGACGTAAATTAGCGAATCAGCGCTCATGAATCACTGGATTCTAACATTAGCGTCGCGAACGTGCGCGTCTAGCCGGCACCCCTGCCGAGATTAGACGCACAGAATTTCTTTTAGTCGCTCTGGAGATTTCTCAAAGTGAAGTTGTTTTCCCCGGGGATTCGGACTCGGCAACGCACCATCGGACAGGTGGACTATGGGCAAAGTTACTTCCAGCCGGACTTGGCAGCGCACTAACCCTTGTGGCAAACAGCACAATGTTTGGCTTCGTAGTTCTCCATGGTGACTTCGAACATATTATTGCAGCCTATGCAGACGCGATGGATTTTAGGCGGTTTATTGGCCGGTTTGGTCTCGTCTGCGGCGCCAGAATGCGGAGTTGAGTGCGGCTCGTTCATGAGCGAATTCTAGCACGCTCTAGGGGTAGTGCAAGAAGGCCTCCAACCCAGCAGGGGCGGAAGTTGCCTAGAGTGCGAATCCGGCACGCATCGGTGTTTGCGTAGGCATGCAGCAAACGGGTCTGCTACAATTTTACGCTTCGGGGGTAGCTGCGCGTTCGACCGCGCGGCCGATGATGGCGGAAAATACCAAACGAAAATGGATTGTGATAACGCTTGCTGTGGCGCTTGTCGTCATAGTTTTAGTGGTTCTCGCGGGGCGAAATCAGGCTCCAACGGTGGCAATCGCCCAAGTGTCTCGCGAGGATCTGACTGCGTCCATCACCAGTAACGGAAAGATCGAACCGATTTCCCCAGTCACGGCTCGCGCCCAGTTTCCCACCTTCGTGGATAAAATAATGGTCACCGAAGGGCAAAATGTCCATCGCGGGCAGCTTATTCTGAGCCTGAATGCGGCCGATATTCAAAGTCAGCTGGCGCAGGCGCGGCAAGATTTGCTTTCCGCTCAAACCATTCTGCAAAACGCTCGCGCGGGCGGCCCTCCCAATGAAGTAGCGCAGCTCGCGGGAGATCTGCAGAAGGCGCAAGCGCAGGTCGCCAACCTTGAACGCACGCAAGCGGCGCTCGCCGAACTTGTGACAAAACAAGCCGCCACGCAGGACGAACTCGCCAAGAACCAGGAGGCTCTCGACGAGGCTCGCGCAAACCTGCAAGCATTCGAGCAGAAGACTGCAGCATTAAAGAAACAGACGAACATCGACGCCGAAGCTGCTGGTCTGCGCGTAAAGCAGGCGGAAGGCCAGGTTCAGTCACTCGAAGAAAAACTGCGTTCGGCGACGGTTACGGCGGAAAGTGACGGCACGGTTTATTCATTGCCTGTGCATGCAAACGATTATGTGAAGGTGGGTGACATTCTGGCGGAAATGGCCGACTTGCGCCAAGTGCGCGTTCGCGCATTTGTGGACGAGCCCGATCTCGGATCGCTCGCACCAGACGAAGATGTAAAAGTGAGTTGGGACGCCATGCCGAACCGCACATGGACCGGGAAGGTCGAACAGGTTCCCAAGCAGGTGGTTGCGCGCGGAACCCGCAGCGTGGGTGAAGTTCTATGCTCGGTGCAGAATGACAAGGTCGAGCTTCTTCCAAATGTGAATGTTGAAGTGCACATCCTCGTCCGCCAAAGGCCGGGAGTGCTGGTGGTACCGCGGCGAGCCGTAAGTTACGAAAATGGACAGCACTATGTCTTTGTGTTCGACGGTGAAAAAATTCATCGCCGCCAATTCGAAGCGGGCGTCGCCAGCGATAAAAATTATGAAGTGATTTCGGGGTTGGCACTGGGTGACAAAATCGCATTGCCCGGCGAAGCAGAGTTAAAGGACGGTATGGAAGTTCGAGCCACGGAGGCCAAATGAACCGGCGGTTCCCCTGTATTCCCAGGTTTTCAGTGGCGCTTTTCGCCGGTATGGCTATGCTCGCGACAATCGCACCGCTTTCAGCGGCGGTAGAATCTCCTTCCGTAGCGGCATCGGATGCGTCCGGGGCGATTCAAACCGCGCAGCACCAGTTCAACTTGGGAAATTACACTGCTGCAATCAAGACGCTGCAATCTGTGCCGCAGATTTCGAACAACGCCGAGGCGCAATATTGGCTCGGACGCAGCTATTACGAACTCCACGATTATGACAACGCGATAACCGCCAGTGAGAAATCCGTCGAGCTTGATGCGAAAAATTCCGTCTATCATCAATGGCTCGGCACGATCTATGGAGGCAAAGCAGACCGCGACCGCAGTTTTTCGTATGCGCGGAAGGTAAAGAAGGAATTTGAAGAGGCAATTCGACTGAATCCGTCGAATGTGGAAGCTCGCCGGGACCTTGAACAATATGACATGGAAGCTCCCTGGGTGGTCGGCGGCAGCAAAGACGAAGCTCGCGAACAAGTGACGGCGATTGAGGCCATCGACCCGGTAGAAGGGCATTTGGCGCACGGCGCGTACGAGCTAAATGCGAAAAGGTCCGAGCTGGCGGAGAAAGAATATCGTGCAGTGCTGGCCGCACAGCCGAAACGCGTGGAGGCCTATCTCGACGTCATTCGCTTCTTTATCCATGAGAACAAGCCCGCCGATGTGGAAGCGGCGATTCAGGCCGCGGCGCAGGTGAGTCCTAATGATCCGCGCCTGGGATATTACCGTGGCGTATCGCGAGTGCTAGCCGGAACCGAGCTGCCCCGTGGAGAAGAATATCTGAAGTCCTACCTAGCGAGCTCTCCCGACCGAAGCGATTGGCCTTCGCACGCAGCCGCGCGTCAGTGGCTGGGAAGGCTTTACGAAGCGGAAGGAAAGCGTGCCGAGGCGGCCGAGCAATATCGCGCAGCTCTGCAATTGGATCCTGGACAAAAAGAAGCAAAATCCCGGCTGGAAAAACTCGAGAAGTCAGCGCACTAACGCTGGCCTATGGCTGGAAACTCTCATTCGCGCAAGCGCATCCCACTAGCTGGCAAACCATATGCAACCTCTTCGCGGCTCACCAACTGAATGGCGCGAGACCTGGCAGCTTGCTCTGCAAGCGCTTCGTGCCAATAAAGTGCGCGCCATGCTGACGATGTTGGGCGTGATTATAGGAAGCGCTTGCATCGTGCTGGTGGTGACCGTTGCCCTGTCGGGGAAGCGCTACATTATCGGACAGATAGAGGGAGTAGGGGCGAATCTCGTCCATGCGTCGGTAATACACTCCGGGGGGGCGGTGACGGTCGCGGACGAAGTCACGCCGGCGGACCTGGAAGCGGTGAAATCGAGCATCCCCAATGTGGTGGAAGCGGCAGGGACAAATGACATTTCGATGTTCACGAGCGTAAATGGCGAGGAGCATCCCGTTTATCTGGTCGGCGTGACGGCGGGTTTTCAAAAGATCCGCAACCTGCTTGTTCTGCAAGGGCGGTACTTAGACCAAGACGATTTAAGAACGCAAAGCAAGGTCTGTCTGCTGACACCAGCTCTCGCCAATCTGCTATTTCCTTCTGAAAGCCCGCTGGGGAAAGATATTGGCATCGGGGAGTTGCACTTCACAGTGATCGGGGTTTACAAGGAACGAGTGAGTAGCTTTGGCCTGTCCGAGATTCGCCCGGAATCCGTGATCGTTCCTTTTTCGTTGATCAAGTACTACACGGGCACTGAATTCTTCAAGTCGTTTTACGTGCAGGCGGACAAGCCTGAGGACGTTCCCATGGTGACAACTCAGGTCGAACAAGTCTTGCTGAGCCGGCATCGTTCCGGGGCCAGGTATAGGGTAGAAAACCTTTCCGGAATTCTTGAGACCGCCCATAGCATTTCGCTGGCGCTGACAGTTTTATTGATTCTGGTGGCCTTGATCGCTCTCACCATCAGCGGCATTGGGATCATGAACATTATGCTGGTCACAGTGACGGAACGAACCCGCGAGATCGGAATTCGCAAAGCCATTGGCGCCCGTCGCGACTCGATCCTGTATCAATTTCTGATGGAGGCTTTGCTGATAAGCGGTACGGGAGCGCTGGTGGGAATCGTGATCGCAGTTTCCATTCCCATCGTCATCAATTTCTTCATACGATTCATTCCTGACCTGCGGGGAGTTACTATTCCTGTGTCGTGGACCTCTGTACTGCTGGCGTTCGTAGTATCCTGCTCAACGGGCCTGCTGTTCGGTTATCTCCCAGCGAACCGCGCGGCGCGTCTTCATCCTACGGAATCACTGCGCTATGAATAAAAACTTGCGAATATTAGCTGTAACCGGCGCGTTGGCGGCGTTCCTGCTTGTCGGAATCGCGAGCGCGCAGGACACCGGTAAGTTGACGATGCGTCAAGCGGTCACCCTGGCGCTGCAGAATAGCCGGGATTTAGCTCTGGCGCGGGTACAGTACACCGTTGCCCTCAACGAGGCTGGTCTTGACCGATCCGCATTCCTGCCAAACCTCTATACCGGTTCTGGCGCTGCGTACACGTCAGGGTTTCCTTCCATTGCCGGCGGGCCGCCCGCTGTTTTTCAAATGAGCTACAACGAAGCAGTTTTCAATCCGCTGCTGAAAGGCCAGCAACGCGCCGCGGAAGACCGCGCGAAAAACATGAAACTTGAAATAGATCGAATGCATGACGTGGTCATCGTGCGGGCTGCGACGGCTTATCTCGAACTGGCCGAAGTGCGCCATTCGCTGGAATTGATGCGTAAGGAAGAAGCTAGCGCAGAGAAAATTCTGGGTGTAACGCGCGATCGCGTGGCAGCAAACCAGGAGCTGCCTATCGAAGTGACTCGCGGCGAACTCGATCAAGCGCGCGTGCAGGAAAGAATCATCAAGCTCGAAGGCCGCGATGAAACTCTGACGCAACAGATTCGCGATCTCACGGGCCTTTCCGATGGTCAAGCTATTGAAGTGGACACGTCGGAGCCGTCGTTCGAAAATGATCTCTCGGTGAACGACATGATGAACGCCGCTATCCGGTCCGATCCCGGCATTCAGGAGGCAGAAAACGAGCGTTTGGCACGCCAGCAGCTGTTGCGCGGCGCGCATCTTAGTTACTTTCCCACCGTGGCTTTAGTCGGCCAGTACAGCATTCTGAGCAAGTTCAATAATTACGATGAGTTTTACAAGAAGTTCGAGCGCAATAACGTAAGCGTGGGCGTTCAGATCACAATTCCTCTTTTCGCTTCCAAAACCAAGGCGACTGTCGCGCTAGCGAAAAGTGAATTGAACGTCGCCGAGCTTACTCTCGGGAACAAGCGCCAGGAAGTCCGGCTGGACATCCAACAAAAAGCCCGCACCGTTCGCGAACTGGATGCTACTCGCGAGGTCGCCCGCCTGGACTTAAAGCTGGCCCAAGAAACCCTGCAACTGAACCAGTCCGAATTTGACGAAGGACGCCTTACACTTCGAGATATCGAACGAGTCCGCTTGGATGAGAGCGACAAGTGGGTGGCATTCCTCGACGCCGATTTTGCGCGTCAGCAAGGGCAGCTAAGTCTATTGCAGGCAACGGGCCAGCTGGCGAAGGTGTTTCAGTAACGAACTTCGAACAAGCTGTGCTTGGGCTTGATGCCGAAACCGGGTAAACTATAGATATTGAGCAGAAGCTGAAATTATAAGGTTCTTTGTAACCCTGAGGGGGTAACAGTAAATATGCCGTCAGTAATGAAAACTTTGTTTCTAAATCCGCCCAGCTTTGAGAAGTTCGACGGCGGAGCGGGTTCTCGCTGGCCCGCCACACGTGAGATTGAATCCTATTGGTATCCGGTTTGGCTGGCCTACCCGGCGGGTATGCTTGCCGGGAGCCGCTTGCTCGACGGGCCGCCGCATCACATAACGCCCGAGGAAGTTGTGCGCATAGCGCAGGACTATGAGTTCGTCGTTTTGTTTACCTCCACGGTGGGTTTCTTCAGCGACTTGCGCATGGCTCGCGCGATGAAAGACAAGAAGCCAGGTATCAAGATCTGCTTCGTCGGGCCCCAGGTGCAAATCAAGCCGGCGGAAAGTCTGCTGGCAAGCCAGGACATTGATTTCGTCGTTCGCGGCGAATTCGATCACGCTGTGGTGGAATACGCGCAAGGCAAGCCGCTTTCAGAAATCCTGAGCGCGAGCTACATGAAGGACGGCAAGGTAGTCCACAATCCTCCGCGCGCGCTGCTGCAAACCGCGGAACTTGATGAATTGCCGTTCGCCACCGAAGTCTATGAGAAGAATTTGAAGATCGAAAATTATAACGTTCCATTTCTGCTGAATCCGTATGTTTCGTTTTATACCGCGCGAGGCTGCCCGGCTCTGTGCACGTTTTGTCTTTGGCCCCAAACGCTCTCCGGCCACGCCTGGCGCGTGAGATCAGTGGACAGCGTGGCGCGCGAGTTTAAGCAGGCGCACAAAATGTTTCCGCAGGCCAAGGAATTTTTCTTTGACGACGATACCTTCAACATCCGCAAAGATCGCGTTCTGGCTCTTTGCAAGGAGTTCAAACCCGTCGGCTTCCAATGGTCCTGCACTGCTCGCGTCCATAGCGACTACGAGACGCTAAAGGCTATGGCCGACGCCGGAGCTCGTTTATTGATTGTTGGCTTTGAATCCGGCGATCCGCAAATCCTGAAGAACATCAAGAAGGGCGCGACGGTCGAAATGGGCCGCACCTTCGTGCAGAACTGCAAGAAAGTCGGCATCCACGTTCACGGCGACTTTATCATCGGATTGCCCGGCGAGACAAAGCAGACCATCGAGAAAACTATCGAGTACGCAAAAGAGATTGACTGCGAAACCATTCAGGTTTCCATGGCACATGCTTACCCGGGCACCGAACTTTACGACCAGGGCATGAGAGAAGGCTTTCTGGCCGGCGAAGCAGCCACAGACGTGAACGGCCACCAGCTTCCGCATCTCGAGTATCCCGGCCTCTCGCGCGAATACATGGTGGACTCGGTCAACCGTTTCTACGACAGCTATTATCTGCGCCCGCGAGTCGCGTGGCGCATCGTTCGTGAATCACTTTGGGACTCACACGAGCGGAAACGCCTGTTCCACGAGGCTGTGGACTTCATGAAACTTCGCCACGAGCGCCGGAAGGTTGCCAAGAAAGGCGTGCAGAAAAAGGTCCTCGTGTCGGCGCCGCCCATGGAGCCGCGTTCGAACGTCGGAGTGCCCAGCGAATCGCAGAGCGCATGAAGTCGGCGGAAGGGCTGCATTTTAAGACTTACGTCCTGTTATTCCTGATGGTCGCCTTCGGCCCGGTAGGGGACGCACTTCTGGGCAAAGGCATGAAAATCGTCGGCGTTCCTCCTGCGTGGACGCCGGATGAACTCTTCCACTTTTTTTTTCGCGCTTTTACCTCCGGAATAGTCTGGCTCGGAATTGCATCGCTGCTTACGTTTTTTATTTCCTACACTTTGGTGCTTTCCTGGGCGGATTTTAGTTACGTCCAGCCGGCCTCTGCGATTGCTTACGCAATCGTAGCCTTGCTTGGCCATTTTGTACTTGGCGAGTACGTCAGCATTACGCGATGGATTGGCATCGCCATCATCTGCCTCGGCGTTCTTTTCGTGGGGAACACGGCGCTCAGCACTACAGAGCGCACCTGATGTTACTAGAGGCGATTTTGCTTCTGCTGATCGTTTTGGGCAGCACGGCCGGAGAACTTTGTATTACGCGGGCCATGAAGGTCATTGGCGAAGTGAAGGATTTTCGGCCTCTGGCCCTCTTGCGGATTTTCGGCCGGGCGCTGAAAGTGGGATGGATGTGGCTCGGGCTGTCGCTCATGGCTATCAGCTTTTTCGCCATGCTGACGATGCTATCGATGGAAAACGTCAGCTTTGTTGTTCCCATCACCGCCTTGAGTTACGCTGCGGGTGCCTACGGCAGCCGCTTGTTCTTGGGTGAGCGCGTCACCCGTCTTCGTTGGGCGGGAGTTTTCCTCGTTTGCGTTGGTGTCGTCCTCGTGTGGCAGGGCAAAGGGTAGCGGTCTATGGCGTGGATGGTGGTTCGCGACGCGATTCTCGCGCTGGCGGTTGCGCCTGTCATCTACTACTTAATCGCGATCTTTGCAGCGGCGGAATTTTTTCGCGTCAAGCCTGCCCGTTACACCGAAGGGCTTGCACATTTCACTCCTCCCGCCAGTATCCTGAAACCCATTCACGGCCTGGATCGCGAAAGCTACGAAAACTACGCGAGCTTCTGCAATCAAGATTACCCGGAATTCGAAATTCTGCTTTGCGTGGGTGATGAGCGCGATGCCGCGGTTCCTGTAATCGAAAAAATAATCGCCGATTTTCCCCAGCGCTCGATTCGATTGCTCATCGGTTCGGAGCCAGTGGGCGCAAGCGATAAAGTCAACAAGCTTTGCCGCATGGTTCGCGAAGCGCGCCATGACACCGTGATCGTCAGCGACAGCGACGTTCGCGTTGGGCCGGGTTTCCTTCGCGCAGTAGTGCGGCCGTTTTCCGATGCAAAGGTGGGCGGAGTGACGTGTCTTTACCGCGGCTTGACGGACGGGGGATTCGCCGCCGATCTCGAAGCTCTGGGAAATAGCGCCGATTTCGCGCCAGGTGTGCTCGTCGCTCGTCTTTTTGGCGGGCTCGACTTCATGCTCGGTGCCGTGATGGCCACCACGAAAAAGCATCTGGCCGAAATCGGCGGATTCGAATCGCTGGCGGACTACTTCTGCGATGACTACGAGCTTGGCAATCGCATCGCCGCACGCGGCTATCGCGTCGAGCTCAGCCGTTTCCCCGTGGACATCGTTTACCCGCGAGAAACGATTGCCGACGCATTTCGCCATCAGCTTCGCTGGAACCTGAGCATCCGCTATTCGCGGCCCTGGGGACATCTTGGACTGATTTTCTCCAACGCGCTGCCCTGGGCCGCGCTCGTTGGTGCTCTTGTAACCTGGAGGGTTGCTGCCGTTTACCTTGTGAGCGCGCTGTTTTTTCGCATCGTGATGGCAATTTCCGTGGGACTAAGCGGAATGCGAGATCGTCTCGTATGGCGAGACCTGTGGATGCTGCCGCTGCGCGATGCGTTCGCATTCGTGGTCTGGCTGGCAAGTTTCTTCCCACAACGCATTCACTGGCGCGACCGCCAGTTTCGCGTCCGCGATAAGCGTCTGATTCCTGTGGCCCCGCGCGAACTACGGTAGAGCCACAACCAACTGAACCGCCCAGGCGCGACTCCGGCCATGTATCGAAGTGAAATACCAGGAACGATTCCAGGGCATCAACAAAAAGTTGTAAGTCGAGAATTTAATGCGTAACTTGAGTAACGGCTCTTCGCGTCTCTATCTTGAAAGAGCCAGGCGTTGAGGTTTGCGATTAAGCCCGGAGTAATTCAATGAAGCCATCGTGGATTTCCAGGAGCCTGCTGTGCTTGCTGCCGCTTGTGACGATCACACTGTTGTGGGGGCACGTCATCAGCTCGGCGGGAGAAGCACGCACGCAAGCCGAGACCTCCGCGCAATCCGTCACTGCACCTCAGAAGCTCAGCCCCGAGGGCCAAGCTTCTTTGCGTGCGATCATCCAAGCACGAAATCTCTCGGACCTGCGCTGGCCCGATTTCAGCGATTACGGCCAGTTGATGACGGAATTCTACGAATCGTACGGGTATTCCCTGCCGTGGGTCAGGGGAATGGAGCCGAGCGCCCAGGCGCAGCAGGTAATTGCTGTTCTGAAGAACGCGGACCAAGAGGGACTATTCGCAGAGGATTATGACGGGTCGCGCTGGGGCGACCGGGTAGCGAAACTCAAGCCCACCGCTCCGCAGCCATCCGAAGCAGACGCGGTGCGATTCGACGCTGCGCTAACCGTTTGCGTGATGAGGTATGTCTCGGACCTTCATATCGGCAAAGTGAATCCCAAGCATTTTGGCTTTGGTTTCGACATCGAGGCCAAGAAATACGATTTGCCCGGATTCCTGAAAAAGGATGTTGTGGACGCTTCCGATGTTGCCGGCATCCTGGCACAAGTGGAACCGCCCTATCCGGGTTACCGGCGCACGATTAAAGCCCTGCAAACCTATTTGGAGCTTGCGAAGGAATATGACGGCGAACCGCTTCCCGCCGTAAAGGGAACGATCGCACCCGGCGATTCCTATCCGGGAGTCCCTCGGTTGATCCGATTCCTCCGTCTGGTGGGCGACCTTCCGGCCGGAGCCGATGTTCCGGCAGATGAAACGGTCTATCAAGGCCCGCTTGTGGACGCGGTCAAGAGTTTTCAGCGCCGGCATGGCCGGGATCCAGATGGACGAATCGGCGCGCAAACATTGGCCGACCTAAACGTTCCGCTAAGGCAGCGTGTGCGCCAGATGCAACTGACTCTCGAACGCTGGCGCTGGATGCCCGACGCTTATCAAAAGGCGCCCATCGTTGTGAATATCCCCGAATTTCGCCTTCGAGCCTACGATGAAAATTTCAAGATCGCTTTGACAATGAATGTCGTGGTCGGGAAGGCGTACGACCACAGCACGCCTGTGTTTGAAGAGAAAATGGCGTATGTCGTATTTCGACCTTACTGGAATGTTCCCTATTCCATCGCGAAGGCTGAATACCTTTCGCGCGTAGCTCGCGATCCGGACTATTTGGCGAAAAAGGGATTTGAAGTGGTAAACAGCCGCCAGGAGGTAGTCACGTCGGGAACGGTCACGAGCGACGTGCTCGAGCAACTGCGGGCCGGCAAGCTCTTCCTTCGGCAAGCGCCGGGTCCCAAGAACTCGCTCGGACTGGTGAAATTTATTTTTCCGAACGACTACAGCGTGTACATGCACGATACTCCCGCGCAGGAATTCTTCTCGAAGTCCCGGAGGGATTTCAGTCATGGTTGTATTCGACTGGGAAAGCCGGCGGATCTGGCCGTCTGGGTGCTGCGCGATAATCCTGGCTGGAACATGGATCGGGTCCGTGCAGCCATGAATGGGGGCGCGACGCAGCAGGTAAACCTTGCGCATCGGATTCCGGTTTTAATCGTTTACGGCACGGTGATCGTGACGGAGGACGGAACCGTTCACTTTTACGACGACATCTACGGGCACGACGCCTCTCTCGAAGAAGTACTCGATAAGGGCTACCCGTATCCGGGTTAGTCGCCGGTGGTTAAGCTGGCGGGACAATCGAAACACCACTGACGGACACGGCCGGTGTCGACGTGGATGAAGTCGGAATGAGGATAGTAGCCCACGCCCCCGCGACGCAGCGCGAGTGCCGCCTGGCGCAGCTTGAACGTATCGACGCCGGGCATGCGCAGGTCGATTGCTTCCGCTTGAATGTGAAGGCTGTTCCTGGCCACTCCGGTGGTGTGAGCGCGAAGGGATTCATTCGTCGACGGGGTGCGATAGCCGCACACGATATCGATCTCGCCGTCGGGATGTCCTATTGAAAATGTGAGATCGGACAGAATATCGTACAGGCGCGGATCGAAATGGCGGACGTCGCCCGTCCGGTGATCGCGAAGAAAGAAATCAAGCTTGGCGAGCGCGTCCGAAATGTACTGATCGCCGCGGCGGTAAACAATATCAATGCGCTCAGCGGTGTGCGTGTTGTAAAGAAGCAGGCGATGATCCTGGCGCTCCGGAGAAGAGGGCTCCTGAGGAGACACTGGACGCGATTGAGCATAAGCGCTGCTCGACGCAATCAGAAACAGCGTTGCGCCCACAGCCCACAGACTCCGCGAATAGTTTCTTGATCTGTACATAAACATCTTTCAATTCAATTTTAACATAAACAGATCGCTTACCCAATTCGTCGGTGCCAGCCAGCAGCGAGTCGCGTGCGCCAACCATTTCAAGTAAAGGCCCTATTTTCAAGCATTTGGGTGGATGCTTCGGCGGCTCGACAGTTTGATTCTTGCCGGCCTTGAAGAAAGCGACGAAGGAAATGTGCATCACTTTGCTGGACGGTTGACGAAGCCGTTCCCGAACGGTAAAGTAGTCCAGGGTCGTGCTCACGGCCCCTTTTTTTTGTCTCCGGCCTGCTGGGAGGTCGTACAATTGGCAGTACATCAGATTCTGGATCTGATTATCTAGGTTCGAGTCCTAGCCTCCCAGCCAATCTTCTGAAATAAATCTCCGTTGACGCAGTCTCAGGCTTTGTTCTGACGAACCAAACTCGTAGCTGTAACTTCAGCTTTTCCTTCGTTCCAGCTCAGACCACCGCTCGTATAAATTATCAACCGTCTTCTGTGCTGCTTCCATCTCAGCAAATGCGATTTGGAGGCGGGACGCATCACTGGCGATTTCGCGATCTTCCAAGGCGGCGCGCCTGTCTATGAGCGCCTGTTCGGCCTTTACCATTTGTTTTTCGATGGATACGAACTCGCGGGCCTCGGTATGTGTCAGCTTGTTTTTTGCTACTCCGGATGAAATTTCGGCGCTTGTTGCCGGGCGCTTCTTCGCAGTCGTTAGTTCGGCCACGTTCCCGGCATTTTGCGCGTTTTGCCACGTGTCCCACTGCGAATAGTCGGCAAAGCGTTCCGTGTTCCCTAGGCCGTCCAAGCCAAATACAATTGTTGAGACGCGATCCAGCATGTAGCGATCGTGTGTGATCAGCACCAGCGCTCCGCGATACTCCAGAAGGTTTTCTTCGAGTATTTCGAGCGTGGGAATATCGAGATCATTCGTCGGTTCATCCAAGAGCAGCACATCGGCGGGCTGCAACATAAGTTGCGCGACTAAAACGCGCGCGCGTTCGCCACCCGATAGGCGGCCGACGGGCCGGTTCAAGTCTTCCGCGTTGAAGAGAAATCTCGCCGCCCAGGACGCCACATGAGTTATTCGGTCCTGATAAATCACCGAGTCGCTATCCGGCGCTAGCGCGCGCCGCAATGTCAGGTTAGGGTCCAGTTCGCGATTTTGATCGAAGTAAACGGTTTTTAACGAGTCAGCCTTTCGTACTGTGCCGGCCGTGGGTTCTATCTCGCCGCGCAGCAAGCGGAGCAACGAAGTCTTACCGCTGCCGTTCGGCCCAACCAAGCCAACGCGCATACCGGACGTCACGGTGAAATCAATCCCTTTGAAAAGCGAACGGCCGCCAATCGAGTAACCGACACCATCCAGTACGACGAGCTGTTTTGTTTGCCTATTCGAAGCCGAGAAATCTATCTTCGCTGTGACGGTGCGGCTTCTCGCATTCAGGTCTGCCAATTCGCCGATCATCTTATGCGCTTTATCAATTCGAGATTTTGATTTGGTCGCCCGTGCCTTCGGACCGCGCCGCAACCATTCGATCTCCGTGTGCACGCGGTTTGCCAGCGCATCCTGGCGGTTACCCTGGGCATGCAAATGCGCTTCCTTAGCCTCCAGGAAGATGCTGTACTTTCCTTTTACGCGGAGAAATCCTTCCTGGTAGGCGCGATCGAGTTCAACCATATCGTTCGCCACATTTTCGAGAAAGTAGCGGTCGTGGCTGACCACCACGCACGCGAATTCCGCGTCCTCGAGCAATCTTTCGAGCCACTTGATTCCCTCAAGATCCAGGTGATTGGTAGGCTCGTCCAACAACAAAATATCCGGTGCCTGGACCAGCCCCTCCACAATCGCCAGCCGTTTGCGCCAGCCGCCAGACAAAGCCGCTGCATGCGTTTCAAAATCCGCGAAACCCGCGCGGCTAAGCGCTTCTTCCGCCCGAAATGAACACTCTGACTCCGGCACACCCGCGCGTTCCAAGGCGCCTTCGATAACGGATCTGCACGTCGTTTCCGGGGCAAAACGCGAAATCTGCTCGACAAAACTCACCTTCGCGCCTTTGCGTATCGCCACTCCTCCGTGGTCGGGTTTCACCCGCCCAAAAAGGATTTCCAGCAAAGTGGATTTCCCGGAGCCATTCGGACCGATCAGTCCGATGCGCTCACCTTCTGATACCGTAAACGAGATATCCTCGAACAGCGGCGCGAGTCCGTATCGTTTCGACAATCCCTGGGCATTGATAATCGGAGCCAAAAGTTTCGGTCTTCTCCTGCAATTAGTTTACCCTTGAGCATACCAGCAGCGGCATCCAGAGGCAGGTCAATCCGTAAATTCGAGAAGGCACTTGGCGCAAATAACAATTCACAAATTTGACGCTTTGGTCTTGGGTGCTGGAGCGGCGGGACTGATGTGCGCCGTCGAAGCCGGTAAACGTGGGCGCAAGGTCGCAATTCTGGAGCGGAGCGAGCGCGCCGGTAAGAAAATTCTTATCTCCGGTGGCGGGCGTTGCAATTTCACAAATCTTTACTGCCAGCCGGAGAACTTCATTTGCAGCAACCCGCACTTTCAGAAATCCGCGCTGGCTCGTTATACGCCTGCAGATTTTATTGCCTTGGTAGAAGCTCACCGCATTCCGTACCACGAGAAAACTCTGGGCCAGTTATTCTGCGATCACTCCGCGCAAGACGTGACGGGAATGCTCGAAGCTGAGTGTCGCTCCGCAGGAACCCAACTATTTCTCAATACCAAAATCCGCGAGATTAAACGCACAGCCGAGTTTCAAGTGTGTACCGAGTCCGCCGAATTTCATGCTCCCATTGTGGTGGTCGCCACCGGCGGCCTTTCGATACCGAAAATGGGAGCGACGGCATTCGGATATGATGTCGCACGTCAATTTGGATTGAAGATCCAAAAAACAAGGCCTGCGCTGGTGCCACTCGTTTTCAGCGCAGACGACCGAAAACACTATTGTGACTTGGCCGGCGTCTCGGCCGAAGTGATCGCTTCCACGAACGGCCAATCATTTCGCGAGAACATGCTGATCACTCACCGTGGCTTGAGCGGCCCGGCGATTCTGCAAATCTCCTCGTATTGGGAAAAAGGCCGGGCGATCAGCATTGATCTCGCGCCCGGTCGCGATGTGTTGGCTAGCGTGAGCAGAGCCAAGATTCGCGACACCTCTGCAGCGCGATCTGCCTTCCAGGGACTACTCCCCAAGCGTTTTGCGACGCGCTGGCTCGAATTGTACGCGCCTCCGAGCTGGAGCAACCAATCGCTCGGACAAACAGAGAAGCGGATTCATGAATGGTCGTTGCTCCCTGTCGATACGGAGGGCTACGAAAAAGCTGAAGTAACCGTGGGTGGCGTCGATACGGATGAATTGTCCAGCCAAACGATGGAAAGCAAGAAAATCCCAGGCCTGTTTTTTATCGGCGAGGTTATTGACGTCACAGGCCACCTGGGTGGTCACAATTTCCAATGGGCGTGGGCTTCAGGAGCGGCAGCGGGAAGAGCCTTGTAAAGTCGGAATATTTAAGCTACGCGTGATGTTTTGCGCCGCGTGTACGCAGTAAATCCGAAAAGCAATAAAGCTGAGAAGATCGAGATAGCGGAGCCGGCAGTACGGTCCCAAGTTCGTCGGAACTGGACAGTCACAGAATGCTCGCCTGCGGGCACTTCGAGCGACAATTGCGCAGTCTCCGGAAGCGAATCGCCACCCACGATTTTTCCATCCACTTTGATTTCCCACGC
>JBEKSN010000055.1:0-18881 GCA_049517055.1 Candidatus Acidiferrales bacterium
CCACGCCGATGGTTATATTCACGGAATTGCTTGAAATGGAAGTGTCCGATACCGAGGTGGCCGTAATTGTCACTTGTTGGCTGCCGGGCGGAACGGCTGAGGGAGCGGTGAACATACTGGCAGCGCCGCTTTGGGTTTGATCGGGATTGAACGAAGTGGTTCCGCAGGAAGGGGCGGGGACGCAACTCCAAGTGACTCCACCGTTCTTGGAGTCGTCGGTCACGGTAGCAACCACGTCTGCGGTTGCACCGACGGCCATGGTCGCGGGGGCGGTTGTGATTACGATCTCAAGGCCGGTCGAACTGCTACTGCTGCTGCCGCATGCCGCGTTGCCCACGGCACAGAGCGCAACGAGAACGATTAAGAGATTTCCGCGGTTCATAGTTGCCTAGCCTTCGCCGCCCCGAACCGCGATTTCATAAAGCCTCCGTGAAGTCTCATCTTGGAATCAAAAGGCGGAGCACAGGTTGCTCTCAAAAGCAGGCGCCTAGAAGCTACAACGCCGGGCTTGGTTACCAGCGAATCAGTCGAACTTAACACCGGAGACAAAGAACCCGGCGGTCGCCTGAATGCCGAGGAACCTTTTCCTACGCCCAGATAACCGAACGGTCGATGCTGCCGATACTCGTCCGGCCCGTCAGCGCCATTGCCATCTGAAATTCGCGCTGCAGAATGTTAATCACTTGCGTGACGCCAGTCTCTCCCGCCGCGCCTAAACCATATAGATACGGCCGTCCAATGAACACTGCGCTCGCGCCCAACGCGAGCGCCTTGAGCACGTCGGTGCCGCGCCGAATGCCGCCATCCACAAACACCGGCATGCGTCCGGCAACCTTGTCTGCTACCTGCGGCAGTGCCTCGATGGTCGCAGGAAGCGTGTCGAGGTTGCGGCCTCCGTGATTGGAGACGATGACACCGGCCACGCCGGACTCGGCCGCGCGGTCCGCGTCATCGGGATTCATTACGCCCTTGAGCACCAAAGGAATCTTGGCGACGGAGCGCAGCCACTCGACATCTTTCCAGCTCAGGGCCGCGTCGAGCACGCCGCTAAAGACCTGCACCGAGCCTGGATGGAGATGGCCTTCCCTGCCGTCAACCTTGAAGCCTTCTAAATGAGGCATGGGCGGCAACTTCACGGCAGCCCGGGTTTCACGGTTTCGCGCGCCGGTTATCGGAGTGTCCACAGTGAGGCAAAGCGCGCGGTAGCCGGCCGCCTCGACACGTTGCACCAGCTCGCGAGTGAAACCGTGATCCGGCTGCACATAGAGTTGAAACCACAAAGGACTCTTTGCCACGGCCGCCACATCTTCAAGGCTCGTGCCGGAAAAGCAACTGAGCACCATAGCGGTGCCGGCCGCGCCCGCACCTCGCGCCGTAGCCAACTCTCCGTCTGCGTGGAGTAACTTTTGACCCGCCGTAGGCGCCAGAAGAATCGGGAAGGCGAGCTCCTGTCCAAACAAGGTCACGCGCGTGTCCAGTTTGGAAACGTCCACCAGAACTCGAGGCCGCAGGCGAATCCGCTGGTAAGCTTCCTGGTTCCATCGCACCGTTAGCTCATCGGCCGCGCCAGCGGTGACGTATTCCCAGGCCATCGCCGGCATCTTCGACTTTGCCCTGGCCTCGAAGTCAGCAAGGCAAATGGATTCCTGGCCAGATGCCGAGATCGCTTGTGAGGGTGAATTCAAATCGTGGGTCATCGTCCTCGCGCTATGGAATGAACGCCGCTTCCTACCTGTCCCCGCCAACAGATGAAGGAGTACGTTGGCCAGAAATTTCCAACGGAACCATAGAACGGACGCGATTATACATGGGTTGGTTTCACCGTGCGTGACGGCTCAGCCGATTCTGCACAGATTTTCGGGAAATCGAAAAGCGTCGTCGGTGTTGCCTGTGACTTCAACTCTATCGGGTTATTCGTGGCGAAGGGCGAGCATGGGGTCGACTTGCATGGCGCGGCGGGCCGGAATGTAGCCGGCGAGAGTTGCTACGGCAGCGAGAATGAAAGCGACAGTTGCGAGCGTGAGCGGGTCATTCGCGGAGACGCCGAAGAGCAAGTGGCCGATCAGGTGAGAGGCGGCGAGGGCGCAGGGCACTCCAACGAGCAGTCCAGCGAGTGTAAGGAGCAGAGTTTCGCGCAAGATCATACGAAGAATCGCGCTACGAGAAGCACCGAGCGCGACGCGTATTCCGATTTCGTTGGTTCGGCACGCGACGGAATAGGCAATCACGCCGAAGATTCCGGTAGCGGCGAGAATCAGGGCCATGGCGGCAAAAAGACCGAGTAGGAAGGTGCGAAACCTCTGCTGCGAAACGGAAGCGTCGATAAAGTCCGGAATTTTTCCTACCTCAGTTATAGGCAAGTCTTTATCGATCTTTTGAACTTCCTGGCGAATGGCGGCGGCCACGGCGTCTGTGCTCAAGGCGCTTTTCACCACCAAATTCGCGCCCCAAAAAGGAGCTTGCGCGTAAGGCACGTACATCATCGGACCAGGAGCTTCGCCGAGTGAAATGTCGCGCACGTCACCGACGATTCCGACGATTTCGCGATCGACGTCGCCGTTGGGCGGAAAGCCAAAATTGAGGCGCTTGCCGATGGGATCCTGATTTGGAAAATAACGCTGCGCAAATGTTTTGCTGATCACCGAAACTCGCGAGGCCGAGAAAATATCCTGCTGATTGAAAAAGCGGCCGGCGAGCAGTGGAATTCCCATCACACGAAGATATTCCGGACTGACGGAGGCGTAATCAGCGAGCCGAGACTCGCCTGCGGACGCCGGCGGACTGCCCACGATATCGAACGCAAGATTGATTTTGCCGTTCACTATCGGTAACGGAATTGCCACGGCGGTGTCTTTCATTCCGGGTTGAGCCTGGACTCGGGCGAGCAATTCGTCGGAGAAAGCGATCCACTGTTGAGGCGTGGAATACTGAAATTGCGGTAGTGAGATCTCGGCCTTCACGAGGTGCTCTGCGTTAAACCCCGGACTGACCGCCGTGAGTTTCGAAAAGCTCCTCAGCAGCAAACCTGCCGCCACAAGCAAAACCATAGCGAGAGCAATTTCCACTGCTGCAAGAAGATTGCGAGCGCGGCGGCGGTTTCCGCTTTCACCCGAGCGTCCGCCGCCTTCGCGAAGACTCGCTTGTATATTGGAATTGGCGGAAAACATCGCCGGGACCAAACCGAAAGCTAAGCTTGCTAGGGCGGAGAGGACCAGTGCAAAAAACAAGACGAAATTATCAACGCGAATTGCGTTCAAGCGCGGCAAATTATCAGGTATCAGCGAGCTGAGCACTTGAACACCCGCGTAGGCGAGAGCTATGCCGATAATTCCACCGAGCAGACCGAGGACCGCAGTCTCACTGAGCAACTGGCGAATAATTCGGCTGCGTCCCGCTCCCAAGGCAACACGAACGGCAATTTCTTTCGAGCGAGAAGTGGCTCGCGTGAGAAGCAGGTTGGCAATATTGGCGCAGGCGATCAGCAGCACCAGGCCGACAGCCCCGAGAAGCACAAGAAGAGCGGTTCTAACGTCCCCCACAATTTCTTTCTGCATCGGCACCAGACGGACCGTCCAGCCTTTATTCTCCGCCGGAAATTCGCTCGCCAGCCTTGCGCTGATCGCGTCCATTTCGGCCTGAGCCTGCGCTATGGAAACACCGGGCTTCAGCCGCCCAAACACTGCCAGCCAATGCCCTCCACGCCGAGCCATCCAGCTTCCAAAGAGGGGGTCTTGAACCAGCGGGATCCAGACCTCCGGCTTGCTGTTAATAAAAGGAGAGCGAAAGCTCGCTGGCATGATTCCAACGACGGTGAACGGACGCTTGTCGAGGATAATCGAGCTTCCAAGAATCTTCGGGTCTGCTCCCAAGGTCCCGCGCCACAGATTCTCGCTCACGATCACGACGGGAGGAGCGCCACGCTTGCCGTCCTCAGGAAAAAAGACGCGTCCCTGGATTGGCTTCACATCGAGAAGCGCAAAGTGCTCCGGCGTCACCACAGAGGTGTCCACCTCGGAAGGCTCGCCGCGTCCCGTAAGCGTGAGTTGGTGAAAATTAATTGTCGCGAGCGCGCTAAAGACATGATTCTGCGCGCGCCACTCTTCAAAATTCGGATACGAAGTGCCGTCTTCCGGAACTCCTTCCTGGGTGTTGGCCGCAAATGCGCTGACCAATTGATTGGGATTCGCGTAAGGCAGCGGCTTTAGGAGCACGGCATAAACGACACTGAAGATGGCTGTGTTCGCGCCGATGCCGAGAGCGAGAGTGAGCACGGCGACGGCGGTGAAGCCTGGATTCTTGCGTAGCATTCGGAGGGCGTAGCGCGCGTCTTGAAAAAATGTTTCGATGAAGGGCAGGCCACGGAGTTCGCGGTTGGTTTCTTTCAGTTGCGTGACTCCACCGAGTTTGATGCGAGCAGCGCGTCTGGCTTCTTCCGGCGGCATCCCTCGGCGAACATTTTCGTCCGTAAGCATATCCAGATGAGTCTGAAGTTCGTGCGCGAATTCCTGGTCCACACGGCGGGGCGAGAGCCACGTGCGAGTGCGAGAAGCGAGCGTCGTTATCCAGGCAAACATTTGTCTATCCCCGGTCTGCGAGGCGCAGCACGCGGCCGATCACGGTGGAAATGCGCTCCCAGTTTTCGGCTTCGGCGTTGAGCTGCTTACGTCCGGATTTCGTAATGGAATAAAACTTGGCTTTTCTATTGTTGTCGGAGGTGCCCCAGGCGCCTGCGATCCAGCGCTTCTGCATCAAGCGCACCAGAGAGGCGTAAATCGTGCCCTGGTTGATCTGCAAAGCTTCCTCGCTGATTTGTTCGATACGCCGGGCGATTCCGTAGCCGTGCAACGGCCCCATGGCGTCGAGAGTTTTCAGGACCATCAAATCGAGGGTGCCCTGGAGAATATCGGACTTGTCGGCAGGCATGTGGCCTCCTGTGGCTTGCAAACAGGAGTATCGCGAAAGACGTGTGGGATGTCAACAGAGGAAATGACGGAGGCGGGATAGGGGAAGGAGAGCAAGCAGATGAGCGCACCCGACCAATGCGGGACGGCCGGAGGGAATGCCAATTTAAGCGGAATGGAGAGCGTCAGTGGGACTGATGCGCATCGCGCGCCGTGCTGGTAAATAACTCGCCAGTGCCGCGACGGCGGCAAACACTGCGGCGCTTGCGACAAACGTGATCGGATCGGTTGCGCTGGTCTGAAACAAAAGACTGGCCATCAGACGTGTGAGCGCGAATGAAGCCGCAAGACCGAGGAGGATTCCAACGATGGCGAGCCTAAGCCCGCTGCCAATGACCAGTCCAAAAATGTCAGAGCGCGAAGCCCCCAGCGCGATACGGATGGCCAGCTCTTGGGTTCGCTGCGCGACGGAATACGCGATGACGCCGTAGATGCCTACTACGGCGAGAATCAGCGCCGTCGCCGAAAATACGCCGATCAACAACATCATCGACCGTGTTTGTGCGCTCGCCGATTCAAGCCGTTCTTCCATGGTTTTCACATCGGTGATGGGCTGTCCGCGATTTACGGAAACAATTTGGGCCCGCAGAGCCGATGCCACGCTATGCGGGTCCATGGAGCTGCGGACGATGAAATACAGTACAGGTGAAAGTGAAGCAAGTTGCGGAAAGGGCAAAAAAACTTCAGGTTGTGTGGGCGACGGGAGACTATCGTTCTTAATATCAGCGAGTACGCCGACCACTTGACACGGAGGAAATCTGGCGACCCACACGATCTTGCCGATCGGATCCTGGTTAGGCCAGAAGCGCCGCACTGTGGCCTGATTCACCATGGCTACCGGGGCCGACGTAGCGTCGTCGCGCCCATCGAATGCGCGGCCTTCGACAAGCGGTACGCGCATCGCTTTGGGGTAATCCGGGCTAATCAGATTGAGGTACACGATTGGCCGCCGCCCGAGATCAACTTCCGGCTGGCCTTCAAAACGAACAGGCGCGGCGCGCGTAGCAAGTATTGGAAGCGCAGTGGAGATGGCGGAAGATTCCACTCCCGGAATCGCTTGCAGATGCTGCAGCGCGTTCTGATAAAACGCGATCCGGTCGACAGGTTGCGGATAGCTCGCCGGCGGAAGAAAGGTCTGAGCGGTCAGCGTGTTCGTGGGGTCAAATCCCGGGGCGACGGTCCGGAGGCGCATGAAGCTGCGGATCAGCAGGCCGGAACCGATTAGCAGAACCATGGAAAGAGCAACTTGCCCTGCGACGAGTATGCTGCGCGCGCGATTACGTTGTCGGCTTCCGGTGGAGCTGCGTCCTTCGTCGGACAACACGCTGCCTAGATTGGGGCGAGAGAGTTGCAACGATGGAGTAAGTCCGAAGAGAATTCCACTCAGCACGGAAATGGCGAGCGTGAACGCGAGCACGCGCCAATCCATCGGCACATCGGCGACTTGAGGCAAGTTCGTTTGTGTGAATGTTCCGAGAAATCGCGTGCCCAAATAGCCTAGGAATATTCCGAGCCCGCCGCTCATCACCGCCATCAGCACGCTTTCGGTAAGCAGTTGGCGAATCAAGACCGAACGCGGCGCTCCCAGCGCGCTGCGAACGGCGAATTCTTTTCTTCGCACCAGCGCGCGGAAAAGAAGAAGGCTCGCTACGTTGGCGCAGGCGATCAGCAGAACGAAACCCACAGCGGCCGAAAGAATCAGCAAAGTTGGACGAACATTCGCGACGAGATTCGATTGAAGGTTGACGACAGTCATGGCGACGTCAGAGGTCGCGTCGAAATTGCCGGGCTTATCTTGCTTGTACTGCTGAAAGATCACTTCAGTCTCGGCGCGCGCTTGCGCGGCGCTCACGCCGGGGCGCAGCCGTCCGATGGCGTCGTAATACATGCCTCCGAGATTTACGCGCGCGGGGGTCGACAAGCTGAATTCGACGATGCGCGGCATCCAGATCTCCGGCTGCCGGCCCAGCAACTGCACGCCGAAATTCGGGGGAGCGACACCGATGATTATGTAGTCCTTGGAATCGAGCGCCAGGTGCTGGCCGATCGCGTTTTGCGCACCGCCGAAAAGCCGCGTGGCCAACTCATAACCGACCACTACTACCTGATTGCCGCCTAGCTGATCTTCTTCGGGCGTGAAAGTCCGTCCAGCCAGTAATCTCGCACCGAGAACGTCGAAGAAGTTCCCGGTCACGCGTTCGGCGTCGATCTGCTCTGCGCCGTCAGGCACGGCGAGATTCACTGCGTCGAATTGATATGCCGTTACGCCGGAGAAAGAACGATTCGCAGCAGCGAGAAGAGTGAAATACGGAAGCGAAACGCAGCAAGTGCCGTCGCGGCGAGTGCTGATACGCGCCAGTTGGCCAGGATCTTTATAGGGAAGCGACCGGAGCAATACGGAATTGGCGACGGTGAAGATCGCCGTATTCGCGCCGATTCCAAGGGCAAGCGTGGCGACGGCGAGGGCCGTGAAACCTGGCGCTCTTGCCAACATCCGCATGCTGTAACGCAAATCTCGAAGAAGCGTCTGCATGTTTGCCTTCATCTTTCCGGCCAAGCAAAGTCGAGCAGGCCTACAGCGTGGAGTAGACAAGCATCGTGAACATGTCGCCCTTAATCATTCCATTTCCCCACTTGCTATCCAGATCCGCCGTGGGCTTTGCGGCGACGGCTTCCTCCTTGGATTTGCCGGCCGCTTTCAGAGCTTGCACGCGATCCCGCACTGTTACCAGCATTTCGTGGTGCGCTGCAAGTGTGGCTTTGTCGCCTACGGGCCCATGGCCCGGAACGATCTTGGTGTCTGCGTCCGCGAGAGCCACACCACGAGCCGTGCCTGCGATCATGCCGGCGATATTACCGCCCGTGCTGAAATCGATGACGGGATAGGTTCCGTTGAACCAGACGTCGCCCATGTGCAGGACGTTTCCGTTTTCGTAGCGGACGTAAATGTCGGAGTCGGTGTGCGCAGGCGGGAAATAAGCGAGCGTCAACTGTTCACCATTGAGATACAGCTTGGTCCCTTCGGTGAAAGTTTGCTGCGGCCACGCGTCCGCAGGGGCGGGGTCGAAATGCAGGCCGAATGCGGCGACGTCCTGCGGGGTCGAAAGGCGCTTGCGGGTATTTTCGTGCGCGACGATCAAGGCGCCGGCCTGATGCATGGCTTCGTTTCCGTCGGTGTGGTCGAAATGCCAGTGCGTGTTGATCAGGATCTTCAGCGGAGTTCCGCCGAAGCCGTCCATGGCCTGCTTGATCTTTGGCGCGACGGTGGAGAAGCTTGAGTCAACCAGAACTTTTCCGTCCGGGCCGCTCAGAACCACCATGTTTCCACCGGGGCCGGAAAGCAGATAGATATTGTCGCGGAGCTTGGTTGTCACCAGCGGGATGGCGGACATTTGCGCCTTCATCTGCGCGATGCGATCCGCGGAGGACGTCACTTGTTGCAAACCTCCCGGCCGCGCTTTTGGCTGCGAAAGAAGGTTGGCGGGCATCAATCCGGCCAACACGCTGGCACCTGCCAGCGCGCCGCCGGTTCGCAGTAGTTCCCGGCGGGTAGTTTGCTTCGAGAAGAATTCTGTTCTCACAGGCGCCTCGTTTTTGACCTTTGGAATTTGGACGCGAATATCCTAGCACACCACTGCCCAGTACCTTGAGGCGATAGCGCCTGTTCTACGAGTATTTGAAATGGAAAACACTTTAGGAAGTTGCAAAGTTCGATTCTACTGGTTCCAGGCGCGGATTCGCGGGATCCACCGCGGAACATTTTTGCAATAATCTTCATATTGCGCGCCGAACATGCGGCGCAGGATGGGCTCTTCGACAAGCCGCACAAATAGAACCGCTATGGCCACAGCCACGATCGCTACTGTGAGAGCAGCGCGATTTGCCCGGCCAAAGATAACCCACAGGCTGAGCCAACCCACGAAGAAGCCCACGTACATCGGATTCCGCACATGCCGGTAGAATCCCACAACGACTAGTCTCTGCGGGGGAGCAATGGGTACGGGAGTACCGTGGCCTGTCCATCCGAAATCCCAAATGCACTTTATCGCAACGGCGAAACCCAGCGCTGACGTTACGACCGCAATCCAACGCCAACCCGACACACCCAGAGGGTCAACTCGAAAGCCCATCCAAGGAGGAAGCAACCAGAACCACAGCGCCAGAAATCCCGCGCCTACGGCCAGCGATGCAAGTGCAGTCGGCCAATTCGTACCGCGATTCGAACTCTGTGAGGCTCCGGCCTGTCCGGAAGTCATGAACGGCTCCTCGATCGCCGAAGTATGCGCCCACAGCGCAACACCAGCAACAAGAAGCACCATTTGCAAGAACACCGGCTACTTGGGTAGGAGGGTGACGCGGGCGATCCAAACCGTGCCGGCCAAACGGTTATCGAATTTATGACTGATGGGGCGGGCGACTTTTACAATTAACATGTGCGTATCAGTGCTGGTCCTAAACTCTATTTGGTGAGCGGCCCAGTCCGAGGTGCCGGTTACATTTTCGGTGGAAAGGAACAATTTCGAAGGGTCGTAAGCATCGAGGACCTCGAATCTTGGGCCGCTATCGGTGGTAATTCCCTGCGTGCGCATGTAAGCGGAAAAAGTGTAAGCAGTGTTGGAAGTTACCGGCACGTATTGAAGGACGTGCGTGTAGTCCAAATTCTGCGTGCCATTGAAGTCGATGCGCAGCGATTTGCTGCCAGAAACGCCGACTGACGGGTCCTCGCTTACCGCGACTCCTTCCACAGACAACACGCGCCAATCCAGGCCGCCGTTCAGAAGCGGGAACGCGAAGTCGCCATTGGTGATCAGATTTGGCTTGGATTCCCGGGCGCAGACTTCTCGAGGAAAACGGACACACAGGGCACCCCAGGCCTCGGTGAGGTGGTCCACTTCGCGATGCTGAATGAGCGCATCGAGATAAGGGAATGATTGTGCAAGTTCGAACGGTAATTTCGATTCCAAGAGCATAGCCCAAGTCTCTCCCGCAGCTTCCATTCGGCCCGTTTCGATTTGGAAGTTCAGATAATCGAGTATCACAGGCGCACGCTGGGGCAGCATTTCGGCCAGAATTTCCTGGTTGTCTTCCGTCGCGTTAGTAGCGAGCACGAATACCTGGCGTTCCTTGGCGCTATCTTCCAACAGAACCTGCTGCAACGCGGCGAGCGCGTCTGAAATTCGCCTCATTCGAACGTAACAATTCGCGGCTTTCCAATTGATCTCCGGCGAATTCGGGAAAAGAGCGCGGGCGCGTGTGAAGGCGACCAAGGCGTCATTTTTGCGCCCGGCCCACTCATATGCTGCGCCAAGATCGGCCCAGTAAAACGCATTGTACGGGCTTAGTTGCGTGGCTTTCTCGCTGAGGCGTACGACTTCGGCTGAATTGCCACCACTCGAATAAAGGTGAGTGAGCGTTGCAAGATCGTCGTAATACTCCGGATTTCCCGGGTCCCATTTGATGGCGGTTTGAATATCTTGGGGCATTTTCTTTCGGAAGTACCATGCCCCGATTGCCCGCCGGGTGACAAGGTACATGCAGTAAAGCAGACCGCAGACGAGAAATGCCCTAAGCAATAAGCTAAGACTGCTGTTATTCCTCAAATTTCCGTCCGAGGGAGAGTCCGAAGAAATTTCACGTTCCTACCCACTCGAGATTGTGGAGACGGGAAAGCGCGCTGATTGTATCGAAAGCGTTGGCAAGTAACGCAGGATATTTCAACGGAGAATAATTCCGCCACCCGAACAAAGCGGCATGGTCTGGTTCGGGGCAAAAAAGGCCCCATCCTTTGCGCTAAGCAGCAGATGGGGCCTCTTTTAGAAAAACTGAACTTTAGATTACGACAACCAGCGCAAGGCGAACACCAGGGTGGACCGGATTGATCAGGTAATACTGACCGTCAATATAATCGACATAAACGTCGTCCGTGTAACCCCAGCCAACCGGCCACGCTTCACCAAAACCAAACCAATAGCCGCCGTACTGAAAGCGCGACTGGCCTCCCACGATAACCGGATGGCCGACGTGGAACGTGTGTTCATGGCCAAAGTGCGAATGGAACTGGGCGTCGGGGATGCGGCCGTTCTCGATGGGGCCGTGCTTCACGGTGGACTTGGTCTCCGTCCGAGTGTCAGATTTCGTCACCGTTTTTGTTTCATGCGTGTCTTTGGCCTTCGGAGCATTCGCGTCCTTGGGAGGCTTTTCATCTTTTGCAGGTTTGGTTTCCTGATCATGGGGCTTATTTTCAGCGGGCTTGGCATCTTGCGGGTGGTCTTCCTGAAACGCCTGCGTGGGAACGGTAGTACCGAATAGCAAAAGCAAAGCTGCTGTGCCGAAAACAGCGCTGAGGCTTCCAAATCGCTTCATGACATGCCCTCCGTAAGAGTATTTGACAGCTTAGCGACAGCAAATGGGTAAAGTCATAATTGGCGCTCCGTATGCGAGCCCATAAATATAGATGTAGAACGCATGGGGCGAGTTACAGGGATTAGCGGCCCGATTACCCAGGACTCACAAAAAATGCGGCGGGCCGCGCGAGCCTCCGTTTATTTTGCGGCGGCGGAAGCGGCAGAGAGTTTTGTCGCAGCGGAGGATACCAGAGTCGCTTCGTCCTGGAGAACGGCGGCAGCACGGGCCATAGCTTGCTCCGCTTGCTTCCATTTCTTCTGTTCGATGGCTTCGCGGACGGCAGGAATTGCTTTCGATTCGTATCCTGTGTAGACGCCTGGGGCGTAGATCTGATGCTTGTACCAAAAGCGTCCCGGCAAGCCTTCGGGAGTGGTCAACTTGCGTTCGCTTTGGATCAGCAGGCCGTTGACTTCGGCGATGGATGCGGAAGTTAGCGCCGATCCGCCGTTTGCGTCGGCGGCGGTGAGAGCTTTCTGATACTCGCCGGCGCTTCGGGAAAGCGCGTCCGCGCTGTTCTGAAGCGGAGAGAAATCTAAATATGGAGGCAGATCTTCCTTTTTGGGCGGAAAGTACGCCTTTTTCGGATCGGCGGCGGCGGTGAAGACCCCTTCTTCGATTTCGAGGTTGCGCTCGCGGATGTCGTCGCGCATCTTGGTGGAAAATGTTTGGAGGCCCTTGACGTAGGTCTGGACGGTGTCGGCAAAATCGGAGAAATCAAAGGGCAGCAAATCAGCGTCGGCCAGCCGCATGATCATCGAGCCGTTAAATTGAGAAAGAGTGCGGCCGTAAACAAAGTCCGTGTCGCTAAAGTGGGTGTACCAGTAAAAATCGTCATAAATCGAGTGGTAGATGCCGCCTTCGTCTTCGCCGCCGAAACTGGCATCGATCACGGCAATACCAAGAAAATTCTGGAACCCGGCGTGGTCGGAACCGCCTCCTGAAATGCCGATGCGAATATCCTTGCGTTGCCGCAATTCTTGGCGCTCTTCGTCGGAGCTCGCGGACTTGATGCTGTCGAGCTGCCAGCGCTTCCAGACCGTAAGTTTTGTTTCGGGGTCCTGAACGTCGTGGGCAACATCGTTCACGAGTTTTTCCAACGTGTGCGAACCTTCGGCCCCCAGAACGCCACGACCGTTGGAATCTGAATTGATATAGGCGACGGCGTGTTTGCGCAGTTCGTCTGCATGGGTTTCAGCCCATTCCACCGAACCAAGCAAGCCGGGTTCTTCGCCGTCCCAAGCGCAATAAATGATGGTGCGCTTCGGCTTCCATCCAGCTTTGACCAGGGCACCCAGCGACCGAGCCTCTTCCATGAGGGCAACTTGGCCAGAGATGGGGTCTTCCGCGCCGTTCACCCACGCGTCGTGATGGTTGCCGCGAAGAACCCACTCGTCCGGAAATTGCGCGCCGGGAATTTTTGCAATCACGTCGTACAGCGGCTTGATGTCCCAATTGGAAAACATTTTCAGATGAACTTTTCCGGGGCCAGGGCCCAGCCTATAAGTGATGGGAAGGCCTCCGCGCCATGCAGCGGGCACCACCGGGCCTGCGATTGCCGCAAGAAGCGGCTCAGCGTCAGCGTAGCTAATCGGAAGGACCGGAATTTTCGTGAGCGTGGGAGCATTCTTGATGGGGAGGCGCTTGGCATCGGCGGTTGCGCCGACTCCCGGAGTCAAAGGATCGCCCATGAATTCGGTGCTGTCTTGCACGCTGCCGCGTTGCACTCCCTCTTTCGGACGCCAGGCACCTTCCGGGTAGGTGACGCCCGGGGAATAACCATCGTCACGCGGGTCAGAATAAATAATGCAACCGATAGCGCCATGCTCGGCAGCGACCATAGGCTTGATGCCACGCCATGCGTGGCCATACCGCGCGATGACGATTGCGCCTTTTACCGAGACGCCGTTGCGTTCGAGAATTTCATAGTCATCCGGGATGCCGTAATTCACATACACGAGCGGGCCGGTGACGTCGCCATCGGCGGAATACGCGTTGTAGGTGGGAAGCTGCTCGGATTGCTGATTGGATGTGGGGTCCCCGGGCACCGCCGGTTCCTGAAGCTTGGCGACGAAATGCGGGCCGCCCTCGACGAGTTCGACGAGACGCTCTTTGGGCGTGGGAAAGAGGACGTTGAAGGATTCGATATGCGCGTCGAGACCAAATTCTTTAAACTTCGCGAGGATCCATTCGGCATTGTCTTTATCGTACGGCGAGCCGACGTTATGAGGATGCGCGGAAAGCCTCTGCATATAAGCGCGAAGATTGGCGGGATCAGGCGTAGCGCGAAATTTCTGCTCCCAGTCGCGTTCGGTGTGTGACGATTCAACGGAGTAACCTGCGAGCGGCGCCTCGTCGGCGATAACGTAGCTGGCAGCGGACACAATAGATACGGCCAAGAGAAATGATCCTGCGAGAACGTTGCGATTCATAGTCCCCTCGATTTTGCGCCCATATTCTGCCTTAAGCTCGGAACGAATAAAACAGTGCATCGAAAAATGGGTGAGCTGAGGATTTTGGCCCAGCGCGGCATGAAGCACCAACTGCGGTCTGGCTAAAGGCGGCTGCTCAAGGGCCAGAGCAGATAGCGCGAGCGCGTAACTTTCTCCGCGATTTCTGATCTAACTTTCAGGAGGGTATGAAATGGCAAGGAAAAAAGGATCAAGAAGAAAATATGGCAAGGCTGCGGGCAAGAGTGTGCAAAGCGCGATGCATCGAGAAAAACGGGGCACGTTGCGCTCGGGCAAGGGTGGAAAGGGCGGGAAAGTGACCTCACGAAAACAAGCAATCGCCATCGGTCTTTCGGAGGCACGCAAGAAGGGCGCGAAGGTTCCGAAAAAATCCAGGTGACGCACGGCGGAAGAAAGAAAAAGCGAAATAAGGGCTCTTGAGGGCTGCACTGGTACGTTCGTACCATTGAGACGCATGGGCGGCGTTGTAAACTTTCGCGCCATGGCCGCAAAACTACAGTGTGAAGCGCTAAATCGAATCCTTCAACAGGCCGATTCCACATTCCGAGAGGCAAGAGAAATTCGCAGGTCCAAGGACCTCTCATTCTATGAGGATAGCGAGCTCACCCGCGGCGAGCACAAAAGGATTGATGCTCTGGTGAAACATCTGCTCTCGGGGCATGAGGGCAGGCCTTGCCCGGCAGGAGAAAGGCCGATCGTGGGCGCGCCAAAACGAGCGGAATTATTGCGAAAGAAAGCAGCGGTGGCTTAGGCGCAGCGCGGTTCTCGGTTCGTGCAAAAGCTACCTCCACTAGGAATAAATTCCGTTCAGTCCTTCAGGGACTCTTCAAGTTAACCAGAGAAATTTTCGCAGTTTTTCGCATAAAAGCTAAGTCCTGCCGTTTTGCGATCTTTCGACTTCACTAACAAAACACATCCGGCAAGAATGTCCGATTGATTTGCCCAGTCGGCATGTTTATTGCTAGCGCTCTTCCGTTAAACATATCCCCTGGACGGCCCATGAAGACAAGAGACTGCATAATTGGCGACGAAGAGAAACTGATGGAAGTACGGCTTTGGCAGGCGGTGGTGGTGACCACTATTCAGGAATGGGTGTCCGGGCCGCTTCGCCGCAAACGCGAAGCCGAGGACTATTTGTTTAAGGATGAGCGGGACTTCCCCCTTGTCTGCCAATCGGCAGGACTGGACGTTGGCCGCTTGCGCTCGAAACTAGCGCGGCTCAAGCTCCCAGAAGAACTGAAGGCCTCAAGGTTGCGGCTAATCTGGAATGAACTGTCGCTTCAGCGATAAACCATTCGGGCGCGCTTCAACGATTTCCCCTAACTAAACCTACGTGGCATAATCCTATGCTGTCGTTTAACTATTCCGGGGTAGTGCAATTGGTAGCACGCCAGCCTTTGGAGCTGGTTATCCTGGTTCGAGTCCAGGCCCCGGAGCCAATTCTCCGATACGCGCCCAGCCGCGACGGGAAGCTCGTCGCAAACTCTCCGGCTACGAATTCATCACGGACGCCGACGGTACACCTTGCGCAAAATGGGCTGACGCTCTAGTCTAGGCGCCAGCATGCAAGGCTCGGAGTTCACGCCGCAATTCCTAATCCTCGGAGTAATTTGGTATATCGTATTTCTTTTCTCGACGACGTGCCACGAAGGCGCTCACTCCCTTGCCGCGAAGCTTGGCGGAGACACGACCGCGTTCCACGGCGGACAGGTGACGCTCAATCCGATTCCGCATATACGCCGGTCGCCGTTTGGACTGGTGGTGGTGCCGATCATTTCCTATTTCCTGGCGCATTGGATGATCGGGTGGGCCAGCGCACCTTACGACCCCGCATGGCAACAGCGCTATCCGCGCCGAGCTGCCTGGATGGCGCTTGCAGGCCCGGCCGCAAACTTTACGCTGGTGATTTTTTCCGCGCTGGCGATTCGCGCCGGAATATCTTTGGGATATTTCAGAATGCCGGCCTTCGTGAGCTTCACACGCATCACCGAAGCCTCCGGGCCGGGTATAGCCGGATTTGCCGCTACGTTTCTTAGCATCATTTTCCTGCTGAATCTCCTGCTCGGAACCTTCAATCTTCTTCCCGTTCCGCCGCTCGATGGGAACAACGGAATCACGCTGTTTATGAGCGAAAGCACGGCCTTGAAATTCGTCAATTGGTCGCGAAGCCAGGGCTTTGGCATGTTGGGCTTGGTGCTGGCCTGGTATGTATACGATAAACTCTTCCCCTACATCTTTCGCTTCGCTCTGGCCGCGCTGTACCCTGGCTCCCATTGGGGCTGAGGTTATCGTTCTTCTAGGCCCCATTTCGGTTTGGTTCAGACACGAACAGATGTTTCGATAAGCACGGCCGCAAGACGCTGAAGCCGCTGGATTACTGCGTAAGTCCTTCCCTGTGCATGGTTCACGCGACAGGTCTTTGGCATCATTTCTGCAATGATCAGCGTGCGGGAGGGCCAATGCATTCACTGCTAGATGGACCCAACAGTTATCGGGTGGAAGTATCGGGCTGGAATGTAAAAGGGGCATTCTTCGTCGAGACGGCCGTGCTGCACTGGACGGATCTAAGCGAGAAGAGCGTCGAATTGATGTCGCGCTTGCACGAAGGCTGCGTAGTGTTTGTGCGGTTGATCCATGCCACGACGGGAAACATCAACTTTCCTGTTGCATACCGCGTCCTAAACATCGGGGCTGACGATTTAGAGGGCCGAGGTTGCGTAAGCCTAAGACAATTGCATCCGCATATCGACGCCGGCCCG
Organism: Candidatus Acidiferrales bacterium; assembly: GCA_049517055.1. Taxonomy (GTDB): domain Bacteria; phylum Acidobacteriota; class Terriglobia; order Acidiferrales; family UBA7541; genus Palsa-295. Next base: position 16,594 of record JBEKSN010000055.1, read on the forward strand.
GACGCGATTGGCACAACCAGTTCGACGGCAAAGTCGCGTGAAGCTCAGAAGGTTTTGGCTAACTGATCGGAAGATTGATTTCAGGCGCCGTAGGCATGGAGCAGAAGCTTAAGGAATTCTTAGACGGGTTCCGTTCTGAAATCACAGGGCCAATTCGGAACGAGAAAATATTCAATCGAAAGTCATTCAAGCACTGGCTCGATGCTGTTCGCGGTGGCCGTTTCTCTCCTGCTTCGATTAAAGCTAGCAATGCGCGACTCTTAACGAGAGCTTGCATCGGATAGGCGCCTCAGTTCTCTCCATGGGGCGGGATGTAACGATGTTACGAAACGGCACGGGCATTGCCTATGTATCCGCATCATGCTAGCCGTCGAAGAGAGACCTGGAGCTGAAGCAGCACGAAAGAATCTTTCCGTGTGCGTGGTGGACGACGAATCCGACCAGGTGGACCTCACCACCGCACGATTGCAAAAGGCCGGCTTTCACACGGTCGGTACAACGAACGCAGAAGACGCGTTGCAGAGCGTCAAGACTGGTGCGTGCCGTGTGGTGGTGGCCGATGTGAAAATGCCGGGGATGGATGGCCTGGCCTTTCTCGAAAGAATTTTGAAGTGCGACCCGGGAATGTTCGTGGTGCTCGTCACCGGCTACTACTCCGTGGATGCTGCTATCGAGGCGATTAAGCATGGGGCTTACGATTTCCTGTGCAAGCCGGTGGATTACACGCGGCTGTTGAAGGCCCTGGACGATCTGGCAGAGAACTTCACGCAGCGGTCCCAAATCCGCGATCTGGAAGACAAACTCCTCGATAACCTGCTATTTCACGGCATCGTGGGCCGGAGCCCCGCCATGCTGGAAGTATTCGATCTGACCAAGAAAATCGCAAGGCACTATACGAATGCGCTGATCACCGGGCCCACCGGCAGCGGCAAAGAGTTGATTGCGCGAGCGCTGCACCAGATGAGCCCGGTGGCCAAAGAGCGATTCGCAGTGTGCAATTGTTCCGCGCTGGTTGACACGCTTCTGGAGAGCCAGCTTTTTGGGCACGTGCGCGGATCTTTCACCGGCGCCACGGAGACGCGCCCCGGTCTTTTCGAATACGCGAATGGAGGCACGGTTTTCCTGGACGAAATCGGCGAGACTTCGCTGCACATGCAGGCGAAGCTGCTGCGAGTCATCCAGAACCGCGAAATTCAGCGCGTGGGTTCGCCCGAAGTGAGGAAAGTGGACTTGCGTTTGATCGCGGCTACAAACCGCGACCTTCGCGCCGAAGTTCTTGCCGGGCGTTTTCGCGAAGATCTTTTCTACCGTCTCAGCAGCATCGAAATCCGGGTTCCCGGATTGTCAGAACGTCCCGAAGACATTCCGATTCTAGTGCAGCATTTCTTGAAGAAGTACAGCGAAGCCTACGGAAAGCCGATCCAGGGATTGACGCGGCGCGCGCAGATCCTTCTCTTGCAGCACGACTGGCCGGGAAACGTCCGCGAACTTGAAAACGTGATCGCAAGCGCCGCGATTACCACGGTAGCGGATTTCATCGACATCGGGGATTTTCCGGAACACCTGCAAAACCCGCACCGCGGAAGTGCCGCCTCGGACGAAAGTTGGCGCCCACTTCCCCTGGAAGAAATTCGCCGCGTTCACATTCAGCGCGTGCTGGATATGTGCAAAGGCAATCGTGTGCGCACCGCACAGGTATTGGGAATCGGACGCACCAGTCTTTACCGTTTTCTGAAACGTCCGGCCAACGGAAAGTCCGCGGTCAGCGCGGCGTAAGCGAAATTTTATCATGTGACGGCACAGGTAGTTCCCAGGCTGCCAGCGCCAAGGATGGACCAAATGAGAAAGCAACAATCCGACTGGCAGCAGTTGGGAACAGTTACAACGGATGACCGGCGCCAAGAAGATCGCGTTCCGCTGTCATTGATGATAGAAGTTTGCGGGTTCGACTGTGATTTACGCTTTTTCACCGAACGCACGAAGACGTGGAACGTCAGCGATTCGGGTTGCCAATTCCGGTTGCATACGGAAGTGGCACCGGAGACCGTGGTGGCCATCCGGGTAATTCACCAGAGCGGCGGCGACGAGTTGAATTCGAAATCAGCTTTGTTCCGGATCGTTCGCGTCCGCCCGGAATATCCGGCGATTTCGATCGGAGCGCAGAAACTGCAGCCGCATAGTTTGTGGAGTCTGGGAGTCACGAGACTCAATTAGAAGCAATCCATCAATTCTGAAGCTGACTGGGTCCATGGCCGGGCTGGTAAGCCACGAACCAAGTCATTTCTACG
>JBEKSN010000056.1:0-18825 GCA_049517055.1 Candidatus Acidiferrales bacterium
CACATCGTCGGCAGCCAAGCGCTGTGCCGGCTGGCCGATGTTTTGTGTATCTGCAGCCGGAATATCGATACTCCGGCGCGCTTCGGAGGGGATGAGTTTGCGCTGGTGCTACCCGAGACTGGAGAGCTGGCGGCCAATCTAGTAGCCCAGCGCATCCACGACAGTCTTGAGAATGATGGACGCGAACCAAAGCTGTCGGTCAGTTTTGGCGTTGCCATTTATCCTAAAGACGGCGAAACGGTAGATTTCCTCTTGGGCGCGGCCGATGCGGCTTTGTACTCGATGAAAGCTAGAACACGCAGCAGCCGGAATACGAGCAGCCAAACGCCGGAGTTCCGTCTTAAAGCTGCCGGTGCGTAACCAGACCGGCTAGGTAAACGGCGAATGGGCAATCGTACGGCGGGCTCCCGCTTTTTAATATTGCCACGACCGCAGTCCGGCTAAAATAATTCCTGAAGCTCTTCTCCTACTGTTTCCATCGTATGGTATGGGTGTAAATTAAAGGATTGATTGTGCGATTAGGAGGAGCATGACGGACGAGCTGAAAGCGAATGAACCGGGTATCGTTAAAATCGTCGGGAGGAACGAATCGGCGCGCGCGTACGCGATTCGCGACTTTCTGGGACGCGGCGATGTGCCATTTGAATGGATAGAACTGAAAACAGACGAGCAGGCGCGCGAATACGGAGTGGATAATCTGAATGATCCGCGGCTGCCGATCTGCTTGTGCCCAACGGGGACGCGAATGGAAAATCCCACGATCCGGCAACTCGCGGATAAGCTGGGATGGTATAGCGATCCGTCGAATACAGAATACGATCTGGCGATTTATGGCGCGGGTCCAGCGGGACTGAGCGCGGCGGTGTATGGCGCGTCCGAAGGTTTAAAAACTGTACTGATAGAGCGCTCCGTGGTGGGAGGGCAAGCGGGGACGAGTTCGAAGATCGAGAACTATTTGGGGTTCCCGGAAGGAATCAGCGGCGCCGATCTGGCGAAGCGAGCACGCGAGCAGGCTTACCGGTTTGGGACTGAGATTTTGATGCTGCGCGAAGGAGTCCGCGGAGAGTTTGCGCCGGGCAAAGGCACCGGCTACTTGGCGGACGGCACAAAAATTGTGGCACACGCAACGATCTGCTCGACTGGCGTGCGGTATCGCAAGCTGAATCTCGGTAACGAAGATAAATTTCAGGGCGTCGGAGTTTATTACGGCGCGGGAGTGAGCGAAGCTACGCTGTGCGAAGACAAGCACGTAGTCGTGGTGGGCGGCGGCAACTCCGCGGGGCAGGCCTCGATGCATTTTGCGCGATTCGCGAAGAAAGTCACAATCGTGATTCGAGGCGACTGCTTGAGGCGTACATTGTCGCAATATCTGGTAGATCGAATCCATTCCTCGCCGAACATTGAGGTGCTGGCACGCACGGAAGTCGTCGCGCTGCACGGCGATCATATGCTGCGGGCGATTACGCTTAGGAATAACCAAACTCGCGAAGAGAAAACCTTTGATACCAATTGGCTGTTCTTGTGTCTCGGCGGCGAGCCGCAAACGGAGTGGGCGGTCGAGCCGGGCATCGTGCGCGATTCCGACGGTTACCTTGTTACGGGGCCGGACCTGTTGCAGGACAGCAAATATCCGAAGAGCTGGCCGCTGGAGCGTTCGCCGTATTATTTAGAAACGAATGTGCCGGGGCTCTTTGCAGCGGGCGATGTGCGGCACGGATCGGTGAAACGCTGCGCGTCGGCGGTGGGTGAAGGCGCGATGGCGGTTACATTCGTGCACCGCTATTTGGCGGAAACTTAAGGAGGCATTTATGAAGACGTGCACTCATTTGAAGCAAATTCGCAAGGTGACGCCGCGAACTCCCGAGGGCTGCGAGGAATGCTTAAAAATGGGCGATACGTGGGTACACCTGCGACTGTGTTTGGAATGCGGGCATGTGGGGTGCTGCGATTCGTCAAAAAATAAACATGCGACCAAACATTTTCATCAAACCAAGCACGCGATCATGAAGTCGTTCGAGCCGGGAGAAGACTGGGGTTGGTGCTACATTGATGAGATAGAGTTGGGACCGCATGAACTGAAAGCTCCCTAAAAGATTATTTTGGTGCGGGGAAATCTTCGGAGGCGGCGAGGGCAGTGGGATAAACCCCGATCACGCGGTTTACTTGCGTCATATTCACCACGCCTTCGACCATTCTTGACAGCGCAGCGAGGCGCAGAGTTCCGCCGCATTTGGAAAGCCTGCTGAAAGACTTCACGATTTGGCCGACGAATGCGCTGTCGATGTGATCCACTGCGGCCATGTCAAGAATGATGCGCGTTTCGTTCTCTGCGATGTGGCTTTCCACTTCCTGGTCGACGCGCTTGCAATCCGGGCCCATCTGCACGCGCCCGCTCAATTCAAATACCCAGATTCCCGGCTTGATTTCCTTCTTCGATAGCATCACGTGAATTGTTACCTCACTCCCGGGATTGTTGTGATGAGTTCAGCGCAACTAAGCCTCGAACGGAAATTGCCGGATCAAGCGCATACAGTCCGCCAATGCTTTCAAAACTGAATCTCCCCACCCCGACGGGACGAATGCGGCCGTGCTCTGATTCACGGGCTTGTCGGCTTCGGCGAAGAAACGTAAATGCTGACCCTGAGGTGCTACTGCAAATTCCTTGACGGTAATAATGAACGGAACGTTTTTTCCGTTCTGATTCTTGTTCATCGTGAAGTAATGCAGCTGAGCCAACTCCTCTGCGCGGTCAGCCTGAGCATACTGCCAATCCTCCACGTTGAGCCTCCTGGCGCGTGCACAAACGCGCCGCAATCAAGAGCTTGCGGAAAGACGAAATAGTAGGACGCGAACGTTGGTAAGTCAATGCGGGTGAAGCCAGCGAGCGTCAGGACCGGCTGCCCTTCTTCGTGGCAGGCGTCGCATGAGTCGCGTTGCCAGATGGTCGAGCCTCTCGCCATCTCAACCTGGGATCACGATGTTAGAACTCCAGGCGCAATTGGAACGCGATCATACGGGGAGTGCTATCGCCGCCCAAACCGACGCCGAGTAAGCCAGTCGGAGGAGAGGTGGCGTAAGTAAGGGCGCCAAACCCGGTCTGGGTTGAAGGTTTGCCTGGAATGCCGGCCAGCGCCATGCTCGGAAGGCCAAAATTGGGATGATTGAATACGTTGAAGAACTGCGTGTCGAAGCGCAGCCTCACACGCTCGCTAAGAGCAAACGATTTCGTCAGGTAGAAATCACTCCAGGCGAAATCTGGGCCGCGTAGCGCGTTACGGCCGAGGTTCCCGAATTGACAATTCGCGGGACTATCGCCATCGAAGCATGCGCCAGTGCTCGGGTCCACGGTGGAGACGAAGGCATCGGGATTGAGCCATTGAACCGTGCCCGGTTGTGTGACGCCTGGAATCGGATGGTGTTCGTAGAGCGGTACGCCGGGAACAATACTCGCAAATTGTGGACCACTGCCGTTCACGATGCCGTTTCCGTTGGCTGAATAGGACGTGCTTAGAACGGAGAATGGAATCCCGCTATGCCAAAATGCAGTACCCGACACCTGCCAGCCGTTCAATGCGTAGCCGAGGAGCCGGTTTTGAACTTTGATCGGCAATTGATAAACGTATTGAGCGTTGAGATTGTTCCGGATGTCGTAGTCGCAAGGACCGTAGTCGCGAGCTAATTCTCCGGGGAGCGGGGCCAGGATTCCTCCTGCCGAGAACTGTAGGAATCCGCCGTTCGAGACGGTGTCCATGCAACGGCTCCAGGTGTAGTTGATTTGTCCCATCAGGCCGTGACCCAGGCGTTTCATGGCGGACAGTTGCAAGCCGTCGTAGTGACTGTTAGCGCCGGTGGAAAATTGTGTGACGGCCCCGAATCGAGGATCAGTGGAGTGGGCATAAGGAAAAGGAGTGAAGCATCCGTCGCAGACTGTTTGATAGCCGTTCACTTGCGTCAGATACGGTTGGTTTACGGCGCGGGTTCCGACGTATTGTGCGTGGATGCTTCCCGTGGTTCCCAATTCATGCTCCAAGCCAAGACTCCACTCCATGAAGTATGGCGCGTGAAGTTTGCCATTCGGGACCGCAGTGATGGCGACCGGAGGAAGACAAGTTGCGGAATTCGCTTGTGCAGATGCGCACGAAAGCTGACCCTGCGGAAATCCCGAGCTGAACGTCTGATTGGCCGCCACGGTTGCGTCAACCGCACTGTTAGGAACTCCCGGCGCAATCGCCGTGCCGCCCGCGGTGCCAAGAAGGCCGCCCTGAAAAGTTTTGACGTAGGGCGGGTTGACACCAACCACATCCGCGATGCTGCCGGGCAATATATCGCTGAAAACGCCGAAGCCGGCACGGAGCACCGACTTGGACTCAAATTGCCACGCGATTGCTGTTCTCGGTTGCAAAATCGCTAGAGGTGTCGAGGAGAAGACGTTACCGAGACCGGTTAGAATGGCAGCGTTCAAGGGCTGATTCACATCATGCGAGATGGAATCGAATGAGCCGCGAAGACGAGCAATTTGGTCATGAGGATTTAAGGGGTTGGAATTGAAGGTGTCTCGAATGCCGAAAGTCCACGTCAGCTTCTTGGTCACTTTCCAAGTGTCCTGCGCATACACATCGAGATTCAGGAAGTTAAAGGGTTCGTTTGCAAACGTGGGGAAAGTTTCTGTTGCCGTGGATGCGACTCCCTGCATGTATTGCTGCAGGGTGGCGTAGGTTACAGTGGGGACCGAGCCCTCACCGAAGTCATAGTCATTCAGCCGCAGGATTCGTGTATTCGTTCCAAACCGTAGTTCATGTGCGCCACGACTCCAGGCAAGGTTGTCGTTGATGAAAAACCGTGAAGCGCGTCTTCCCTGGACCCAAGTATTATCCAATCCTCCGACTGGCGAGAATGCATTCGGGCCAGTACCTTCCAGCACGATGGGAAAGGCGGAGAGAGTCTTCTGAAAATCTGCTGGCCCGAATAAGCTCTCATACCACGAAAATGCCGGGTTGAAGTAGTTCACAAGGTTCTGCGAAAAGACGTGGGTATATCCGGCGGCAAACGAGTACAGGGGTTGAGGGGAGAAGGCGTTGAATAGAGGATTGATCGGATCTGTATAGGCAGCTTGGAGTCCGGTGTCTGCCTGAAAGCGAAACCAAGAGGTGTTATTCTCATTGAAGTTGTAATCGACGCGGGCCGTCTGGACCTGTTCGCGATCATCGCTTGAGTGCGAAACGCTCTGGCTATTCGCGCAACCATCCCCATTCGTGCCCAGTGGACACCCCAGTATCGCCCGAGGCGCTCCGCTGGTATTTCCGTACAGAGCAAACATCTGCCGATAGAATGGAGCCGACTGCGAAGGAACCTGCTGCAATACATAATTTTGGAATGCCGTCGTCGGAACGATCGTCGGCGTGACGATGGGTAGCGCGATCCGAACCCACTCGCTATCGAAGAAGAAAAACAGCTTGTCGTGGACAATCGGGCCGCCCACACTGCCCCCAAAGTGGTTTACGGTAGAGCGCGGCTTGTGATTTCCCAATGTAGCATTCGTGAAATAGTCAGCCGCGTTGAATCTCGACCCATTCCACAACTCATAGAGGTTGCCGTGAAACTGGTTCGAACCCGATTTTGTAACATAGTTGACTTGGGACGCTCCATAGCGCCCCTGGTCGACGGCATAGGAAAGCGTGTTGACCGTCACTTCCGATATCGAATTCAATCCCAGAACGAGGTTTGTTGAGAGTCCGCTGTTCAGATTCGTCAACGGATCGTTTGTTTCCAGCCCGTCTACGATGTAACCGTTTGAAAGAGCGGGCAGTCCATTAAACTCGACGTTGCCGTACCCGTTCGTCCCGCCGACAAAATCGTTGCCGCTGCCTGCAGTATTGATGAGCGCTCCCGCGGCAAACTGGAGCGGATAGGTCAAGTCACCGCCTGGATTCGGGAGATTTTCCAGTTCATGTGCATTGAGAGTCGTGGAGGCATTCGCATTCTCCGGATTGAGAATCGGAGCTTCGCTGCTTATCTCAATCGTCTGATTTGATTGCGCCACCCTAAGCGTGAAATTCACCGTCTGCTTTTGCCCCAGAGCTGCAAGCACATGGTCATTCTGTTGCGATGCGAAACCCGCTGCTTCCACCCTGACCGAATAAGTGTCAGGTTTTAGCTGTGGCAAATTGAAACGGCCCTCGTCGTCGGTCTTGGCACTACGCTGTAGAGCGGTCTCGCGATTTGTGATGGTGACCGTAGCTCCCGGAATGGCCGCATTGGTTGCATCCGTCACCTGGCCGACGATCGCACTGGTAGTCTCTCCCTGCGGAAAGGCCTTCACAGGAAACAGAATGGTGGTAAGGGCTGCCACCGTCAGCCCATACATCGCGATTCGCGTCACGGCTCGTATACCAACTTTCGGGCTCGCGGGTCAGAGAGGCATCGAGAAGCTTGAATCTTCCCGACATCTCATTCGTATTCCCTGGCCGCGTTTAGTCATGTTAACCTCAGTTAAGTACAAAAGTAAACGTCGATAAATATAAGACATATCCGGAATCCACACGACAGAAGGTGCCAACGCGTGGCATTCAGCGCACAATTCCAGGCAGGTCGCAACTCCTATTCATTCCTTGATTAACGGTATTTTCCGATAGGCCTTCGGCAAAGAGTGAGGCAGCTCTTCCGGTGCAGGTTTTCCCGCGCTCAGTTCGCAGCGTGTGCAAGCGAAACGAGCTAGCTGATGCGCCTTTCGATTAGCATTTCCCGCCGATAGTGGCCAGGAGCGCGATCGAAAAAACGCTCGAAAGCACGGACGAAACTGGGGGGATGCTTGTAACCAACGGCGTAAGCGACTTCCTTGACGCTCATGTTGCCCTGTAGCAAAAGTCGGGCGGCTCGGTGCAACCGCTGTTCCACCAGCCGGCGGCCAAGACGCGAACCGGTCTGGGCCTTGAACAGATGCTGGAGGTATGACGCGCTCAACCGGAATTCCGATGCGAGATCTCCGATGGAACAAAGCGATCCAGATTCGACTATTTCTAGGATTTTGCGGAGGCGCGCGTCTTGCTCAGCAGGGTTCAGCAAACGACCTTCGCCCGCGGAGACAGCGCGGCGCAAGGAATTGTTGATCGAGGGTGCCTGCATTGAACGAGTCTCCGTCAAAATCGCTCCTTAGCGGCAGGTAAGGGAATGCCACTATTATACTATATTGATACTTATAAAATGAGTATTCCACTTGCCTTGTTGGCACCGCTGCAATGGAGGCGCTCAGCGTCCGTTCACGTCCCGCATGAGAAAACGGGACGTCCGTCTCTCTCCTCGCAATCAGGTAAATCTTGCAGCGGCAGCATGCTTCAAGGCAAAGTGGCAGTTCTGAACAACGCGTGCAGGAACGCACTGGGGTGCGTTTGCGCGAATGATTGAAACTATCTTCCGTCCACTGCGAGCCGGTCTGGGAGGCCGGCGATATCAAGAAAATCGCTACTCGGCATTTATCAAAAGCTGAAATACATGTCAAGAACTATTCATAAATGGCCGGCGAGTAGCAAATGCGAGGAACGCTGGGCTTGAAGCAGAACGAGTTGCAGCGAACGATGACGACTTTAATTTGCGTGAAGGGAGCGTACAATGTTTAAGCTCAGTGGTGAAATCAAAGAGGAGATCCCCTACTAATGCGATCTTGGGTTCTGTTTGGCTTGCTGTTGCCCCTGCTCTGCTCCAGTGTGTTTGCGGCACCTTCGCAGTCTGACGTCGAGGCCCGCAGAAAGGCCCTGAACGATCTGCTCGCTGAACGCTGGGAGTACACTCTTCGCACGAGCCCGATCTACGCTTCCTTCCTCGGGGACAAACGCTGGAACGACCAACTGGACGACTTCTCCCAAAAGGCCATTGACGACGACTTGGATCAGAGCAAGAAATTTCTGGTCCGCTTCGAAGCCATCGACACCAGCGGCTTCCCGGAGCAGGAAGCCCTAAACAAAACCCTGATGGTCCGAGACCTCCGCATGGGTCTCGAGGGAGCCCGTTTCAAGCCTTGGGAAATGCCGGTGTCGCAGTTCAGCGGTGTGCACATCGACCTGCCGCAACTTGTGTCCGTGCTTTCTTTCCAAACGGTCAAGGACTACGACGACTACATTTCAAGGCTGAAGCAAATTCCCCGGCTCTTCGATCAAACCGAGATCCAGATGCGCAAAGGTATGGCCGAGGGGCTGATGCCGCCGCGAATTCTGCTTGAGAAAGTGGCAGAGCAGGCCAATGGCATCGCCAGCAAAGCTCCCGACGCCAGTCCTTTTGCGGAACCCTTCGCCAAGTTTCCTGAGTCCATCTCCGCCGCGGATCAGAAACGGTTGTGCGAGCAGGGCTTGGCTGCGATTAGTGCATCCGTTCTCCCCGCCTACGTGGAATTCACGAAATTTGTGCGTGAAGACTACGCGCCGAAAGGTCGCGCCGAGCCTGGCTTGTGGTCGCTCGCGGATGGCCCCGCGCGCTACGCTTTCCTGGTGAAGGAGAGCACCACCACCGATCTTTCGCCGGAAGAAATTCACCAGATCGGTCTTGCTCAGGTGAAGGAAATCGAAGCGCGGATGTTGGAAGTCGTCAATCAACTCGGCTACAAAGACCTGAAAGCTTTTGGCGCCTCCCTGCCGACAAATCCCAAGGTCCATGCGCATTCCCGCCAGGAGATTGTCGACCTCTATCAAAAGTATATTGACCAGATGTATCCGAAGCTGCCCTTGATGTTCGGACGTCTTCCGAAAGCGAAACTGGAAGTCATGCCGATCGAGGAGTTCCGCGAGAAACAGGCCTCCACGCACTACGTGGAAGGGTCTCAGGATGGATCGCGGCCTGCCCATATCATGGTGAACACCGGCAACTTTGAAAAGGGCACCACGCTGGACATAGAAACCACCGCGTATCACGAGGGCGTTCCCGGCCACCACATGCAGATCGCGATCGCACAGGAACTGCCGCAGCTTCCGCCTTTCCGCCAAAACGAGTTTTATACCGCCTACACCGAGGGCTGGGCTCTTTACGCGGAGCGCCTGGGAAAAGAAGTGGGATTCTTTCAGGATCCCTACAGCTATTACGGGCACTTGCAGGACGACATGCTCCGCGCAATCCGGCTGGTCGTGGATACCGGTTTCCACTATAAACATTGGACGCGGCAGCAGGTGGTTGACTTCTTTCACGACCATTCGGCGATCGATGAGTACGAAGTGCAGAGTGAAACCGACCGGTACATGGCGGTGCCGGCCCAGGCCCTGGGATACAAGATCGGCCAGCTCGAGATCCTGAAATTGCGCCAGTATGCCAAGGACCAGTTAGGCGACAAATTTAACCTGAGCAATTTTCATGATGAGGTGCTAAGCGCGGGCGCCCTGCCGCTGGATGTTCTGTCGGCTCGAATCCGTGAGTGGGTGGCAAAGCAAAAGGCGAGTGCGTCTGCCGATTGAACATCGGAAAGCATCGTATTCCGGTGCGGGGCGAATGGCTCTGCTTGAAGGAGATCTTCCCATGAAGCAAAATCGCAGGAATTTCATGAAAGGCACCGGCGCGGTCTGGGCTATGGCGGTCGCGGGCCGGCTGCCGGCGACACTTACGAAGGCGAACCCTGCCGGACCGGAGGCGCATGGCATGTCGCGCGGACTCATCTTGTTGAACCTTCGCCGCGGCGCCGAATACCGCCTGGGCGTGAAGAACGAGAAAGGGATCCTCGATGTAGTCGAAGCGGCGAAGATTTTGCATATGCACGCCCCGGCCACAATTGATGATTTGCTTCAGGACGAAGACGGCCCGAGCCTGAATGCGCTGGTGGACGCCTCTGCCAAATCAAAGCAAGCACAAAAAGCATACCTGAAGGAAGACGCTGTCGAATTCGGCCCGGTGGTGACGCGCCCGGAGAAAATTGTCTGCATCGGGCTGAACTACCGGCAACATGCCATCGAGATCGGAGCGCCGATTCCGAAGCAGCCGGTGCTTTTCAACAAGTTTAATACCGCGCTCAACCGCCACAACGGCACCATAAAACTGCCAGTGGAATACGCCACGAAATTCGACTACGAAGCCGAGATGGTAATAGCGATCGGACGCGAAGCGAAAGAGGTAAGCGAAGCGGAAGCGCTTTCCTACGTTGCCGGCTACGCGACCGGCAACGATTTCACCGCGCGGGACCTGCAGCTGGAAACCGGCGGACAGTGGATGGTGGGCAAGACGCCGGACCAGTTCGCGCCGCTCGGCCCGTACCTGGTGACCGCCGACCAGATCGATCCCGACAACCTGAAGATTGAGTGCCGCGTGAACGGCGAGACGCGGCAGTCTTCCAATACGAGCGACTTCATTTTCAACACGCGGAAGATAATCAGCTACGTTTCCCGCGTCATCACGCTGAAACCGGGCGACATTATTTTCACCGGCACTCCCCAGGGCGTGATCCAGGGCAAGCCCAAGGACCAGCAAGTATGGCTCAAGTCGGGCGATAAGATCGCGTGCAGCGTAGAAAAGCTGGGCGAATTGAAATTCGAACTCGTGTGAGAGGAAACGAATCTGTTTAGTTAAAAACCCAAGAAGATGGCCTTAGCCGTTCAAATCACTTCTTGGGATTATCCACACTGCAGGCGTCTTCAACAGGCGGCGAGTTAGGCATGTCAAACTGCATTTCGAGTTGCGATCCACGGTCATCCTCCGCAGTTATTTCCACGGTGTGCGCGCGAAGTATTTTCTTCAGCCAATCTTTAGGGATGGCGGCAGAAGTCTTATCCGTTCCCGGGGACCATTTTTCTTCCACTTCTTTAGCATCGTCGATGCGATATCGAACGGAGATCTTTGGGTAGTAGGAAGTTCCGTGGATTTCTTGAGGCTCAACATAGTCGATCTTCATGGGGGTACCCATTAGGAGATTCGCGGCTGAGAACTTGCCCTTGCGAGTTCCTCTACCGGGGGCGCAGTCCACCACGAAGGCAGGACGATTAGAAACATCACCCTGTGGAGCTTTAAGGAATTTCCCGGCCAAGGTAAATCGAGTGGAGGAAGTCCCACGGGCGGAACTTGTCTTTTGAGATTGCCGCCACACTTGCGCCGAGGAGGGCTGTTGGGGCGAGAGCGCCGAGAATCCTAACGGCGCCAACGCGAGCGGCACGAGCAGAAGCAACGGGACGGGTTTCATGGTTTCAACTCCCTGTAAGGTTTCAGCGGAATTCGTAACTCAGGTAGCGCGATTGTGCCGAATGCAACCACATCGGTCGAGAGGCCTCATGGTAGCCAAGAGCGCCCAGAACCACAACCCGACAAGCGGAGTCCGAAGAAATGCGCCGCTGCGGGTGTAATGAACTCTGCTTTGACTGCCAAGCGCCAGGCCTGTAAGATTTGCGGCGCCTCAGTCGAGGAGGAAGAGATGCGAAATTGGATTCTATGTTCATGTATCGCGCTCGCGCTGCCCTGCTTTGCATCCGCGCAGCAACCCGCGGCGGCGGACAAAGCGGCCCCGAGCACGCCGTCAAAGAATGCGCCGGCCCAGCCCAAGCTCGCCGATTTGCTCGAAGCAAAGGTAAGAGCCGCGTGGGAAGCATTCAAAAACCGGGACAAAAACGGCTACGCCGCGTTTCTTACCGACGACTTCCAGGCTGTGGAAGCGGACGGCGATGGCGAACATGCCAAGCTTCATGTCCTCTTCGAAGTCGAGCACAGCATGTACACCGATTATCTGCTTCAGCTTTTCCAGGTGCAGCAGCTCGGGGCCCACTACGCTTTCGTCACTTACGAAAGCACCATGCAATTCCCCAAAGGTTCAGCCGTCCATTTCAAAAGAGTTTTCATCGGCGAACTCTGGACCAACCGCGGCGGGGAATGGAAAATGATGCGCTATCAAGAGACCGCTGTCCGTTAGGTCCGCCGCCCGGAAAAAACGAAGCCCGAATCTGCTGATGCAAATTCGGGCTTCGATTCGAAATCACTTCCAAGGTTTCAATTACTGCGCTGCATACACACCGACGCAACCATCTGCCGCGATGGTCTCACAATTGGGACCGCCCGAAGGAAGCGGCACGAAGATGTGATTGTTCTTCGGATCGGCCGCGACGCTGTGGGCGTTGCCGTTTGTGGGGACGTTTTGCAGCCACTGCCTGGACCCGGCATTGATGACGCCGAGAACCGGGCCGGAGGGCATGTCTCTCGAGGCCGTGTAGTAGTTGTTGTCGCCTGGGTTATACCAAGTCTCATCTACGAACCCGACATTGTTGATGACAGTAAGGATGGCGCCGGTGGTGCCATTGATAATGACGGAGGATGGCGCGAACGCGCGTCCATCGTGGTCGGCGCAACCCACAAAGACATCCGTGCCGGGTCCCTGATTCAAGCTTGTGGGCATGCAATTCGGCACCGGAAAACTGTTAATCACAGCGGGTACAAGACTCGTGACACCGCCGACTGTCACTGTATGAAGTGGATCAATTACGTCGATGCTGCCCACGGTAATGTCAATGGTCGAATTTCCGTTCGTCAGCAGGAAGAACCCTGTGGTGGGCTGAAAGAGCATCCCACCCAATCCAGCGGGGGCAATGGCGCCGATGCATTGGCTTGGTGACGCGATTGGATCACAAGTCTGGTCATATACTCCCGTGTGGATGTCGAGGATGGGCCCGTGATGGCAAGCCACATCCGGGTTGAAACCGGCGGCATGGCCGGAGGCGCCGGACGGAACCGGTGGACCGGTCGTGCCGGGCACAGAGCCGAAGAATTGAAGAGAAGGATCGGGGCAGACAAACCCATTCGCGGCGTTCTCGCCAATGTCATCTATCACGGAGTTCGTATTATTATTTTGGGGAGCGCCGTCGTAGTAGATCTGGCCAAGGATGCACGAGGCGAAGTTCGCCGGAAACGTTGTTGTGATCGACGGACCGCCAGGTCCGGAGACATAGGTACTAATACCCGGACTGAAGGGATCTGTAGCAGTAGGGTCCGCGACTTGAGAATAGGGGAGGCAATGTTGTTGCGCGTCGGTTCCGGTTCTAGTCACGATCCCGGTGGCGTCAACGATGGTGACGAAGGGAAGTCCCGGATCGCCGTTGATTACCGCAAAAAGAAAACGCGAGGAGCCGTCCTGCGGGAAAGTCACGACTCCGCCGGTTGTGGCAAGTTCATCGCCGCGGAGGTCGCCGCAGCTAGGGTCAGAGAAGGCTCTTCCGTTTGCAGACGACTGACATCCAGTGATGCCAGTGGGACCGTCATAATCGGGAGACGAGCCCGTTACAATCGTGGCGGTCAACACCGGCGGCGCTGTGTAACCGCTTGAAATCATTGGAACCAGGTCGAATACCTCAACTTGCGAGCTGCCATTCCCGACAAACATGAAATTTCCATCGCCCGTGATCTCCAGACCATTCGGACCCGAAAGCGGGTTCAGGTTGTTGGCGCGGGAAGCGCAGCATTGTCCGCCCACGAATCCGCCGAAGTTGCCGTTGGGACCAAAACCACCAGGAAGGCGGAAGCCATCGGTCTTGCATCCGAACCGTGTGAAGTTGCCCTGTGCGGATGTGACGGGAGGAATAGTCTCCCCGCTCGTGGGATCCACCCAGCATAGGCTGGTATTATTCCCGGCCTCAGCTACCGAGTTCTGTCCACCGATGGCCCACAACGCGATGTTGGAAGTCGTACTGAAAGCCGGAACGTCAAGACCGATGCGATCAGACACGTAATAAAGGCGGTTGACCGGATCCACCCAGCTAATGTCAAAAATATTGAAAGGCCCACCAGGCTCGCCATTGGGATTGTGTTCCGGCACGAGCATGACGTCAATCAACCCAATCGTCCCGTTCTTATCGGTGCCGCAGACGGGACAGCTCTTGGAGCTGCTGCTGCAACTGTTGGAGATGAACATCACTCCCAGCAGAGCGACGAGGGATAGAAGGGGAAGCATTTTCGGTTTCATCAAATTTCCTCCTACGAAATCGGCCGGAGGCCGAACTAAAATTTCAAAGAAACTGTCCACTGGGTCCGCAGCACTCCTGGATTCGCTTCTGCCGGTCCGGATACTAGCCGGCGGTCTGATCCAGAGCACTCAAGACCCGATCAAAACCGAAACTGAATGCCCTCAATAAACACAAAGTAATTGCGGGGCAAAATGCCCTGAACGCTCGGGTTCTTGAGCTGATTCAAGTTAAAATCTGACTTCACGAGAACCCAATAATTGAGATACCAGTTGAATCCGACAGTGAGCTGATCGGTGTGATCGCTAAAGGCCGGGGAGATTACCGGCGTGATCGGACAGGCCGGGATCGTGGTGGCATCGCAAGTTGCGCCCGGAGCTCTCCCCTCCAGCCAGGCATAGCGGATCTTGACTGCCCAAGCACCCCAACCGGGCCCTCCCGATTCTCCGGGAGAATTAGGACCGATGACCGGGTGTTTTACGCGCGGAATGGCATTTTCCGGCTCGCGCTCTCCGGTCAGCAAATATGTGGCCGATATGTAAGCGCCCTTGCCTTCAACGCCCGGAAGAGAATCGAATCCTATGCCTCCGGTTGCGAGCGAGCCAATGTTGCTGCGCTTCTGCAAGAGTTGAGCGTATTCTCCGCGAATACCCAACGGCCCACTGAGCCACGAGAAAAAACCGTTGTATCGCTCGACTCCACCATTGATCCGGAACTGCGGAAAGAAATTGTAGGTGCCGTCGTTCAAGACACCGCTGAAGCTCTGTTCGTTCGCGAGACCCTTGGATCGGCTATGCTCGACGGAACCGCCGAAAGAAAAACCCTTCAGCCAGTGGCTGTCGGTTTGCATCCACGGAGAGAAACGGACCCTGCCGACAACTTCCGGCTCATTCGTTGTTCCGTTTGTCAGCAGCCCTTGTCCATTAAAAATGCCAGCCCAGTACTGCGCGCGACCTCCAAACAAATCACCGTGGACGTCAACTCCGGGAGCGCGGAAAGCCCCACCGGCATCCGGGTAAAGCACGGAGATGATGGAGCGATTATAGAACTCAACGGAGGTGTCGGCGGTTCCGACTTCCATGGAGAAAGGCACTTTATACTGGCCGCCCATAATCTTGAAAGCGTTCCAGGGCTTGAAATCCAAATAGGCGTCACGGATTGTAAGAGCGGAGGCCGTCTCGAACAGGAAAGCATAGTCGAGTTGCTTCCCGTAGTTGCCTTGAACGCCGAAGCGGGCCCGCGTGATGTTAAAAGTGTCCGAAGGTGCTCCGTCGCCTTTATAGAAAGTATATTGCGCATCCAGGTATCCCACGGGCATGACCTGGAAGTTGCCGTCGGAGCTTCTCAAGAAAAAGTGCTCGCCGTTCCAGCCTGCGGTTGCCGGGGGAACGTCGTTAGCCTTGGTCTGAAGAACGTTGATCTCTTTTTGTAGAGCGTCGATGTCCGCCGAAGTGGCGGCTGGCGCTGAGACATCGGCATTCGAGCCCGCCGGAGCTACCGAGGTAGCGACGGGCGCTGAGACGTCGAGATTGGAGCTAGCCACAGCGTTAGTCTGCACCAGGCGTGCAGGGCCGCCCTGCGCCACCGCGCTCGCTTCGACGAGCCGCTGGATCTGCGCCTTGAGCTCCGCGACTTCACGGCGCAGTTGCTGAACCTCGTCCTCGGTCGCAACCTTGGGCGTTGATTTCGACTGCGTAGGGTCGTCGGATGGCTTCGCGCTCTGAGCAAAGGCTAGCGGACCAGGAGCGATGCAAAACAAAGCCAGGAGCACACACCACAATTTTGGCGAGCGCATAATTATCCTTTACGCAGAGATTTTTCAAAGCACACTGCAGGTTCGCGACTGCCATCTTCGGCACGATGCCGGCAGTTAATCGAATCCACCCGTATTGTTAAACTCCAAATTGTCTTGGTTCGTGCCGAACTTGGCATACTGGTCCGCTAATCGAACCAGTTTTTTTCCAAAAAGCAGGGACGCTGTTAGCATAGCGCCCCGAGGGGTGTCAAGCATATTGTGAGATTTATGCGATTTGAACTAGATATTCTAAATCTAAAATGCGCATGAAGTGTCCGCTTTCAGGAAGAGCAGCTCTCCGGAATGTTTAAGCAATAATTTAAGTGAGGCGCAGAGTCAGGGCCGGCAGAACGATTCCCTCGACCTCAGCGGTCCAGAGATCGCCCTTGCCGGTCAGGTGCCCGGCGGTGAGTGTACCGGAGCTGACAATTTCCCCCGCGCTCAAGGGATGGGAGGGAAAGCGGCGGGCGATGGCGGCGCCGAGCTCCGCCAGGCACAGCGCCGGGCTCTTCAGAGAATTTCTTCCGGATCCTTCTTCCACGATCTCTCCGCTCTTCGACATTCGCACTTTAAAACGCGGCAACTCGTCCACAAGTTTCGCAATGAGGTCGGGCCGCACCTGTATCCTCTCGCCAACCACCAGCGCGGCGTGAAGTCCGAAAGAAGCCACGAAATCACTGGGCTGAAACTTCCAATCCGGAAAAGGACAGTCGATGATTTCGAATCCAAGCGCTAGCCAATCCGAGGAGGCGAGCGCAGCGGCGGCGTCAGAGCTTTCGCCGGTGACCGGCGCTTTCAAACCAAAAATAATTTCGGGTTCGATCTTCAACGAACGGGGATGCGGGAACGACAGCGTGGCGGAGTTGGCTTCAGCATAATGCACCGTGTCGTCGTACATATGGGCCCAAACCAGGGTTTCGAGTTTGAGGAGGCGCCACATGCCCTTATTCGCATAACCGACCTTGCGGCCGACGGCTCTGTGTCCAGCAGCTTCGCGAAATTGCTTGAGTGTTGTTTCAACCTCATAAGCGGTGTTCAGGTCGAAGCCGGCGCGCCCGGAGGGCGGGGCGTCAACCATCCGGCCCGTCTCAGATGCGGACAGCAGTTCACGCGCTAGAGCTTCGACGTCATTGTGCGACATAAGATCGTCGGTCATAAGTCGGTTCGCCCCTTCGCCGTTCTCTGTTGCAGATCTCTGCGCAGGATTGCGTCGCGATTCGAGGGCACGCGCAGCCCAAACGCTCAGCATCTTAGCATCAGCCATCGCCGCGTCACGGACTTCCTTCAGCGCCACCGGACAATTGGAATTTTGTAACGCGAATAGTTGCTCGTTCCGTTTAGACGAGAATTCGACTCTATTGCTGGTCCAGAGCAGCGGTGGGGGGCCGTTCATAGTCTGCAACACGACTCGTTACCTGAGGTCTGGGTTCGCCCAAACGGTGGTAACTTACAATCGTAAGCTCGCTATAGCCGGGTCACGATTAGGAGGAACACGATGAAGGTGCGCGTTGCGCAGAGACGTTCTAGCCGCGGTTTGCTCTGGCATGTCTTGCTGATTTCTCTTCTTGCCTTCGCGCTGCGCAGCCCTTCGGCCCAAGCCCAAGATTCGGTTGTCCTGGTGGGTTCCGGTTCGAGCGTACCGGCGCCTCTATATAACCGGTGGATACAAGATTACGACAAGCGTAACGCTAAGATTCAGATGCGATACGTCCCGATCGGCACCGCCGAAGGGATTAAGCAGATCTCTCGTGGCGCGAGTGATTTTGGCGCGGGTGAAGCGCAACTGACGGACAACGAGCGGAAAGATGGCAGCTTAATTGAACTGCCGGTCGTACTGATCGGGATCGTTCCGATCTACAATCTTCCCGATGTCCACGGGGCGGTTCGCATTTCAGGCGACGTCTTGGCCGGGATTTTCCTCGGCGACGTGAAGATGTGGAATGCGCCGCAGATCGCGAAGCTCAACCCCGAGATTATTTTGCCGAGTATTCCGATCCAAGTGATCAACCGCCCTGCGGGAAAGGGCTCCAACTACGTCTTCACTGATTTCCTCTCCAAAGCGAGTTCCAAGTTTCGCGCTCAAATCGGAATAACATCTTCGCCCCAGTGGCCGGTCGGCGAACCTGCGGAACGCAGTTCCGATATGGCGGACAAGGTGAAAAACATTCCCGGCTCTATCGGCTACGTCGAGTATCAGTATGCCGTGAAGGGTAATATTCCCCAAGCTTCAGTGCTAAACCCTTCCGGCAAGTTTGTGAAGGCTTCCACTGAGAGTATTGCTGCAGCGTGCCAGGCGGCAGAAGCGCCTCGGTGGAATAACTTTTCCGCCTCCTTGACTAATGTGCCGGGAGCAGATTCTTTTCCCATTACCAGTTTCAGCTGGATTTACCTGCGAATCCCATCGTCTGATGCGCCTCGCACAGCTGCATTGATCGATCTTCTGAATTGGATATACACGGATGGCCAGCAATCCGCGGTGCAGGAAGGCTACTCCGCCCTGCCTCCTGACCTGCTAGCGGCGGTGAGAAAGAAAGTCAAATCCGTGCAATAGCGGACGGTATCCTAATTTTTGGATACTCTACAAATGGTCGGCCTCGGCAAAAAGTCAGGAGCGCGCTGGTGTCGTACTCCGATGTCTTCTGATATTTGATGAGATTGCAATTCACCCACGCTCTGTTTCTCTTCTTCGCCGCGGGGATCGCAGGAACTTTGAACGCGTTGGCGGGCGGAGGCAGCTTCATCTCGTTCCCCGCGCTCTTATTCATCGGCGTGCCGCCGGTGCAGGCGAATGCCACCAACACCGTCGCGCTATGGCCGGGATTAGCCGCCAGCACTCTCGCATACATAAAACGGCTGGATGCGCCGGCGCGCCTCATGGTCCCTCTGCTCGCGACCAGCGTTGCAGGAGGTTGGGCTGGCGCGGTGCTTTTGTTGAAAACTCCGCAACACACTTTTCTGCGCTTCGTCCCCTGGCTGTTGCTGAGCGGTACGTTACTTTTCGCATTTGGCAATACGATTCGCGCAATCGCCGGCACCAGCGCCGTGATTAATGATCTCCGGAAGATAACGTGGCGGGCGATCATTGTGAGTTCCGTCGTGGAATTGCTGGTGGCAGTCTATGGCGGGTACTTC
>JBEKSN010000057.1:0-18771 GCA_049517055.1 Candidatus Acidiferrales bacterium
CATGGGATACACCAAAACGATGGAAGATTATCTCAACGCTTTGGGCCAGAAATTCGGTGAGAAGACAACTGTGGAAAACTAGACGATGCCGGCAAAAGACCCATCAAAAGTGCGTGTCCCTGAACGAGATTACTCGCACCGCACACTTATAGATAAACTTGGAGTGAAGCCGGGCCAGCGCATCGCCGTACTGGGTGTGGAAGACGCGGAATTCCTGAGGGATCTGGGGGCCGGCGTTCCGGAATATTCGCGCGGGAATCGCATCAGCAACGCGGACTTAATCTTCTTCTCCGCAGAAGCTCGAGGAGACCTCTCGCAGTTGAAATCTCTCTCTCGTTCAATTTCAAAATCAGGCGGAATTTGGGTGGTCTATCCGCGAGGCCAAAAACACATTCGCGAAATCGATGTTATCAATGCCGGGAAATCAGCCGGACTCACGGACAACAAAGTGTGCCGCTTCTCCGGCACACACACAGCCCTCCGCTTTGTCATACCTCTAGCAAAACGCTGAGCGCTTCGGTTCCTCGTTCGGCATAAATCCGGTCAGCCGGAGGCGCGCCTCGCATTCCTGCATTACTTTGAAGAATACGGGGCTGAAATTTTCGCTGCTCCGCTCGCGGTGCGCCTTATCATGTTCCTATGGCGGTAAGGCTCGACGTCCGCAAACTCACGGTGGAATTGCCGACGCAGACCGGCTGGGTGCGGCCGGTGAACGAGGTCTCTTTCACGCTCGGCGAAGGCGAAACGCTGGGCATTGTCGGGGAATCGGGCTCGGGAAAAACCATGCTTTCGCTGGCGCTGATGGGCCTGGAACCGCCCGGAGCGCGGAGCACAGGGGAAGCGTGGCTGCACGAGCGCGCTGGCGCTGCGGATCTACGAGGAATAAATCTTATCGCAGCATCGCCCGATGAAATGCGCCCGCTGCGCGGCCGCGAAATGGCGATGATTTTCCAGGAGCCGATGACGGCGCTTAATCCCGTGATGCGTGTGGGCGCGCAGATTGAAGAAGCGATCCGCGTCCACGAAAGCCGCGCAAGTAAAAACGACATTCACCAGCGCGCAATTCGAGCGCTCGAACAGGCCGCGTTATCCGAGCCGGATCTGCGCGCGCAGCAATATCCGCATCAGCTTTCGGGCGGCTTGCGACAGCGCGTGATGATAGCGATGGCGTTGGCACCCGGCCCGGGAATTCTAATTGCCGACGAACCCTCCACTGCTCTGGACGTGACAGTGCAAAAGCAAATCCTTGAATTGCTGGCCAAGCTGCGAAAGGAGCTCCAGCTTTCGCTGCTTTTTATCACGCACGATCTCGGGGTAGTGGCGCAGGTTGCGGACAGAATCATCGTCATGTATGCGGGCCGGATTGTGGAAGACGGTCCAACGGCGGAAGTGCTGCGGTGGCCGCGCCATCCGTATACAGAGGGCCTGCTGCGGGCAGCCCCTCGTCTTGAGCGCGGGAATTTGATTCCGATCCCCGGCACGGTCCCGGCATTGAACGCATTACCGCCGGGCTGTGCCTTCGCGCCGCGGTGTCCTTACCGCGTAACCGAATGCGACGCTGCAATGCCGGAGCTTCGGCCGGCAAGTAAAAATCATAGCGCGAGGTGTATTCTCGTTCCATGTGCGCAGCCAACGATAACGAACTGAAGGCGCTTGTACGCGAACGATTCACGCGCACGGCGGAAATTTTCGGCGACTATGCTGTCGCGCATCGTGTCACGGGAGCGGAGCGGCTTTCGCGCATGGTATCAGCCGGCCCAAACGATCGCGCGGTCGATCTGGCCAGCGGCCCGGGAACGCTTGCGCTGCGATTTGCTCGCCACGTGCGATGGGTCTGCGCGCTCGATCTTACTCCCGCGATTCTCGCGCGGGCTCGCGGGAATGCAATTAAAGATGGACTCGCCAACCTTGTTTGCGTTATTGGCGACGCGCAGGCTCTGCCGTTTGCGGATGGTGCTCTCGACATCGCCGTCACCAGCTATAGCCTGCACCACATTTCAGATCCGGCGAAAGTGCTGCGGGAAATGGCGCGCGTGGTGAAACCAGGTGGCCGCGTAGGTGTGCTCGACATTGTGGTCCCGGAAGATCCAAAGATTCGCGAATTGAACCATCGAATCGAGTACATACGCGACGACTCGCACTCTCGCTCGCTTGCGCGAAGTGACTTCGATGGGATTTTTGCCGCTGCGGGGCTACGTATCGTTGCGACCGAAGTACACGGGCATCCACGGACGTTCGATCACTGGATGCATGTTGCCGGATGGAAAAAGACTGACCGCGAATACAGAGAGGCTCGCCGACTGATGGAATCTTCGATGGTGGATGACGGCGCTGATTTTCATCCGCGATTCGAACCCGCCGATGTAGCAAAGCCCGGTGAAGACCCCGAGATTTCTATGGTCAACACTGGAATTTATATCGCTGCCGAGAAGATTTGAATGCAAGACGAAACGCTTCTCGAAGCCCGCAACCTCAGGAAGTCATATCCCATTTCGACAAGCGCGTTCACGAAGTCCGAGCGCCGGACCATTGCCGTGGACGATGTGAGCTTTACGCTCGAAACCGGAGAAACATTGGGGATTGTAGGCGAATCGGGATGCGGCAAAACAACGCTCGCGCGGATGCTTCTGCGGTTGATCGAGCCGGATTCAGGTGAAATCTATTTTCGCGGTCAGAATTGGCTCGGGGCGCACGGTGCGGATCTGCGGGCGCTGCGCCGTCGAATGCAAATGGTGTTTCAAGATCCGGTCGCGTCGCTGAATCCACGGATGCGCGTGGGAACGATCATTGGCGAGCCGCTGGCCGTCCATGAGCCGGACCTGTCGCGATCGAAGCGCCGCGGACGCGTGACGGAAATTCTGGAGGCAGTCGGGCTCGGCGCGGAATCACTGGATCGCTTTCCGCATGAATTCTCCGGAGGCCAGCGCCAGCGAATTGGAATCGCGCGAGCCTTGATACTGAGACCGGAGCTTGTAATCGCAGACGAGCCGGTATCGGCGCTGGATGTTTCGGTCGGAGCACAGATTCTGGAACTGCTGGCTCGCCTTCAGCGAGAATTCTCCCTGACGTTGATTCTTATCTCGCACAGTCTTCCCGTGGTCGCGCAACTCGCCACACGAGTAGCGGTGATGCAGAGCGGACGGATCGTCGAAATCGGGGCTGCCGGCCAGGTGCTCGGCACTCCGAAGCAGTCGTACACAAAATCCCTCATCGCTGCGGTGCCACAAATTCCGGCATGATGTGACTGCATCTTTCTCCCGAAACTGGCGAGGGCGTTAATCGCCCTATCCGCAGGGTCCACGTTCCCCAATTTGCCTGAATTGCGGTACACTCTGCCCGCCTGTAACTTTTCGCAGCGCCCAAGCGTACTCGAACTAGGGACCAGCGCTTCTACCCTTTGACCGTCGGAGGAAAAGAACATGGCTAGCCCAGTGACGCCCGTCCCCGAAGCCGCGCCGTCCGTAAGCTCGGTTGGTCGAATTTTCGGTGCGATTTTCAACCCCAAGCCGACCTTTGAATCCATCGCACAGCGGCCTACATGGATTTTGCCGCTGGTACTGTTTAGTCTGCTTTCGATCGTGACCATTTTTATCTTTGGGCAGCGGGTTGGCTGGCGCAGCTTTATGATCCGGCAGGATCAGCAAAACTCGCGACTCCAAAAGCAGATGGACCAGATGACGCCCGAGCAGCGCGAGAAGATGCTTGACCAGCAGACTAAGATTGCGCCGATCTTCGGGTATGTATTTGGTGTACTGGGGATTTTCATTGTGGCCGTGATCGTGGCCGCCGTTCTGATGGTTGCGTTTAACATGATGACCGGCGGGGGAATCGGCTTTGTCTCGTCCCTGGGTATCGTCGCGCACTCGTGGGTGCCTGGGCTCATTGCGGGGCTGCTGGGCATCCTCGTCCTATTCCTCAAAGATCCGTCCACGATTGATATCCAGCATCTTGTGGCGACCAATGCGGGGGCATTTCTTTCCGACGACGCGCCGAAATGGCAAGAATCGCTGCTGAGTTCCCTTGATCTTTTTACTCTCTGGAGCATGATCTTGATGGGGATAGGCTACAACGCGGCAAATCCAAAGAAAATTTCATTTGGCAAGGCTCTAGGGACAATAGTGGTCCTGTGGGCCATTTATGTAGTTTGTAAGGTCGGTATCGCGGCGGCGTTCTCCTGATACACTCGCTCGGATGGGATTTCAGTTTGAAGTAGTTGCGACCGACCCGACGGGCGCGCGGCTGGGCCGGTTGACGACGCCGCACGGAGTGATCGACACTCCGGCGTTCATGCCTGTGGGCACTGCGGCGACCGTGAAGGCGCAGACACAGGCGGACCTGGAATCGCTCGGGGTTCAGATTCTTCTATCCAACACCTACCATTTGTATCTTCGGCCTGGTCACGAACTCATCCGCGATATGGGCGGACTGCACAGCTTCATGTCGTGGCCCAGAGCAATTCTTACGGATTCTGGAGGCTACCAGGTCTTCAGCCTGAGTGAATTACGCAAAGTAACGGACGAAGGCGTAACGTTTCGCTCGCACCTGGACGGAACGACGCATTTGCTTTCGCCCGAGAAGGCGCTTGAGATCGAGATCGCGCTTGGCGCAGATATCATTATGGTTCTCGATGAATGCATCGAAGCGCCTTCTACACAACAGCGCGCGCGGGACGCTGCCGCGCGTACACTCGATTGGGCGCGACGCTCGCGCGAAAATTTCGCGAAGTACGGCGATTCCGCACGGCAGATGCTCTTTGGCATAGTTCAAGGCGGAACCTACCCGGAGCTGAGGCACGAAAACGCGGACGCGCTCGTGGAAATGAATTTCCCGGGTTATGCAATTGGAGGACTCGCCGTCGGTGAATCGCATAACGTCACCTGCGACATGACGCGCGCGGCTACTTCACGCCTTCCGGCCGACCGGCCGCGCTACCTGATGGGGGTTGGCCGACCCGAGCAGCTCCCGGATTACGTCGCACTCGGCATAGACATGATGGATTGCGTGCTGCCCACGCGCAGCGCCCGGCACGGGTGCCTCTATACTTCTCAGGGACGTGTGCTGATTAAGAATGCGCGGTACTCAAATGATTCGCGGCCGATTGACGAAAAGTGCGGCTGTGCAGTATGCCAGCGCTATTCCCGCGCGTACCTGCGACACCTTTATTTGGCAGGCGAAACTCTCGCAGCCATCTTAAACACCCACCACAACATCTACTTTTACCTTGACATAATGCGTGGAATTCGCGAGGCTATTCGTTTTGGGAAGCTCGAAAGATTCCGCTCTGACCTTCAGGCCCGCCTCACATAGGCAAACCTAAGCAGATGTTGGGCGCCGTAAAAGGCGGAGGAGAGTCTTCGGAGCGCGGTTTGTTGGTTTGCCATCCTTGGCCGGCGTGCCCGCTTCAGCGGGAAAGGCGTAAGCATCGTGACAATGAGTTTAAGGGCTTCTGAACTCCTCGCGGCGACTTCGGTACAAGCGGCCCCGAGCGGGATCGCGCTCTTTCTTCCGTTGATCTTGATCATGGTTATTTTTTATTTTTTGATGATCCTGCCGGCGCAGCGCCGCCAGAAGAAAGTCACGGACATGCTTAAGGCCCTGAAGACTGGCGACAAAGTGATCACCAATGGCGGAATCTACGGCACCATCGTCGGCTTGGAAGACGAAGCGGTGCAATTGCGGGTCGCCGAGCAAGTAAAGATGAAAGTGGCCCGCAGCGCAATTGCAGGACTTCAAGCAGAACCTCCGAAGGAGAGCTAGAAAGCCGGCATGAATTCCCAGCTCAGATGGAAATTTATTTTTATCGCTGCGGTGATACTCCTTTGCATTTATGGCCTCATAGGCGTACCGACGTTTCCGACATCTTGGTCGCAGATTAAGCAGAATCTTGCCGATCGCATCAAGCTTGGTTTGGATTTGAAGGGCGGCAGCCACTTAGTGCTTCAGGTCCAAGTTGATGAAGCCATCGGGCAGCGCTGCGACCAGGCCGTCGATCAGATCACGAAGCAAGTCCACGAGAAGAACATCACCGTCGGTGAAATCAGCCGAGTAGACGACACGCACATACTCGTACGCAACGTTGACCCGAACACGTCGGGGGCTTTCCGCGACCTGGTTAACAATCAATTTACGGACTGGGCTTTGTCCCCGGCCGCCGGTGAAGCGAACGGTTACGTGCTCGTGATGAAGCCGTCGATCGTTGCCGATATTCGCCGCGATACGATGGATGAGGCGCTGGAGACCATCACGCGGCGTATCAACGCGCTCGGTCTCATGGAACCGACCATCGCTTTTACCGGTCGCGGCGACAATGAGATTCTCGTTGAACTTCCTGGAGAAGGTGACCCCACTCGAGCCAAATCCGTGATTCAAGCCGGCGGACAACTTGAACTCAAGCGGGTAGTTGACGACCAAACATTTCCTTCGGAAAGCGCCGCTCGAGCCGGTCATGGCGGAGTCTTGCCCCCCGGCACCGAAATCGTTGTGGGCAAAGCCGAAAGCACTCAAGCTGGCCAGCCGACACAGCAGGTTTATTACATTCTTGATCGCGCGCCCATTATCACCGGACAAGACTTGCGTGGAGCGACTCCGGCGCCAAGCTCCAATTATCCGGGCCAATACGAGGTTCGTTTTCAGCTTTCCACGGCCTCAGCCGCGCGATTCGGTCCCTTCACGGAAGCGAACATCGGACATCGGATGGCTATCGTCTTGGATCACAAGGTTTATACTGCGCCCACAATTAACGGGCGCATTGAGGACTCCGGAATTATTGAAGGTAATTTCAGCCAGGAATCTGCGCAAGATCTGTCACTCGTGTTGCGAGCAGGGGCCTTGCCGGCCTCGATCAAGTACCTTGAAGAGCGCACAGTGGGGCCGTCATTGGGGGCCGATTCCATCCGCGAAGGTGTCCGCGCATCCATCGGAAGCATCATCGTTGTGATGATATTCCTTGTGATCTACTACCGTCTAAGCGGCGTCAATGCGGTAGTGGCTCTCGCGCTTAACCTGCTAATCCTGCTTGCGTTCATGGCTTACGCGGGAGCGGTGCTCACACTGCCCGGTATTGCAGGGGTGATTTTGACCATTGGCATGGGCGTGGACTCCAACGTTCTGGTGTTTGAGCGCATCAGAGAAGAGCTGCGGAGTGGAAAAGCTCCGGCCTCGGCGGTCGCTGTGGGGTTTGACCGGGCATTCCTGACGATCATTGATACGCACGTAACCACCATCGTTTCAGCAGTTTTCCTGTTTTTGTTCGGAACCGGGCCGGTGCGCGGATTTGCCGTGACGTTGGTGATTGGGTTGCTCTCTAACGTGTTTACATCGATTTATGTCTCGCGGGCCATTTTCGATTGGCACCTGTCTCGAATGGACCGGCAAGCCGGGCTAAGCATCTAGTTTTGGGAACATTCCGGGACGAAGTGGTGTCAAATAAAGGCGGATAGGACTCGATGGAATTCTTTCGCAATGTAAACGTCGATTGGATGGGAAAGGCGAAGTATTTCGTCGCGCTCTCCCTGATCCTTCTGGCCGTCGGCTGGATTTCGATTCTGCGGTATGGCGGATTGCGTTACGGCATTGATTTTCGAGGCGGCACGCTCGTCTATGTACGCTTTGCCGGACCTGCTCCGGTCAATCAGATTCGCAAAGGCCTGCAGGACGCCGGCCTGGCCAACAGTTCCATTCAAACCATCAGCGACAACGTGCTGAACGGTAATTCACAGAACGATGTGGTGATTGGCATCGAGAAAAAGGGCGAGGGTGATGAAGCCCTCGACGCGAGTAAGCAAGCGATCCTGGATGTTTTGCACAAGACGTTCGGCACTGCAAACACGGCTGGAAAGCAAGACTTCAACTCGATTACGCCTTCTAGTCTTGCTGCCTACTTGACACAGAAAGATCCGTTTTCGCTGGGCACGAATGCCAACGATCGTTACAACCAGCTCGCGCAGAGACTTACCAACGCGCGGGACAAAGACCATGGCGGCATCGTTACGAACTTCGATGATTTGAAAAACGTCGATGGCGCGACACCGGGCGTTTTGGCTGCGTTGAAAGACGGTTTCGCCTTGGATAATTTTACGATACGAGACGTTGAGGTTGTCGGGCCGAAAGTCGGCGCTCAGCTGAGACGCCAGGCGATTCTTGCAACCCTCTATGCTCTAGCGGGCATGTTGTTATATATTGCCTTCCGGTTCGAATGGGTGTACGGAGCGGCGGCTGTTATCGCCGTTTTTCACGACGTGCTCATCACGCTGGGCTTCTTCTCGATATTTCATTTCGAGATTTCGTTGACGGTTATCGCAGCGCTGTTGACTCTGGTCGGCTATTCGATGAACGATACGATCGTCATCTTCGACCGCGTGCGAGAGGATCTGAGGCTGATGCGGCGCGAGCCGTTCGCTCAGGTGGTGAACAAAGCCATCAATCAGACTTTATCGCGGACGATTTTGACTAGTGGACTCACTTTTTTAACCGTCCTGGTTTTATTCCTGATGGGCGGGGAGGTTCTTCGAGCGTTCTCTTTTGCCATGGTGGTAGGAGTTGTGGTAGGTACGTACTCAAGTTTCGGAATTGCGGCACCCATCGTGGTGCTGTGGAACAAGTATAGAGGACAAGGAACTGCCGCTCGCGCCGGATCCGCAGCCGATAAACGCGTGGCAGCAGGTGCAAGGAGGTAGCTATGTTTGATGATCTGGTCATTTCCAGCGCAAATCCAATTAAGACAAACAAGCCCTGGACGGTGGCGTTGTCATTTGCTGTTCAGATTGGGATTGTGCTCGTGATGATACTGATTCCGCTGATCTACACGGAAGCGCTGCCTAAACAATTGCTGACTACTTTCCTTGTTGCGCCTCCTCCGCCACCCCCGCCGCCGCCCCCTGCGGCAGCGATACAAAGGATCGTTAAGCCTGTGGCGCGCTTGATTCACAACGGGCAGATGACAGCCCCGACGGTGATCCCCAAAAAAGTCGAGATGATTAAGGAAGAGGAATTGCCGCCGGACGTGGGTGCCGTGGGTGTGACCGGTGGTGTACCAGGCGGAGTTCCGGGCGGACAGGCCGGAGGTGTTCTCGGTGGAATCATTGGTGGTACGGGTGGAGGTTTACCGCCTCCTCCGAAGGTCGCTCCATCTCGTATTCGCGTCGGCGGTAACGTGGCGCAGGCAAACTTGATTCACCAGGTAACGCCTACCTATCCAGCGATCGCGAAGACTGCGCATATTTCCGGAACCATACTGCTTCATGCGATTATCGGGAAGGACGGGACGGTGCAGAACCTCCAGTACATCTCTGGGCCACCGTTGTTGATGCAGAGCGCGATGGACGCTGTCAAGCAGTGGCGCTATAAGCCTACACTGCTCAATGGCGACCCGGTCGATGTGGACACTACAATTTCGGTTGTGTTTACCTTGGGTGGTTAGGAAGGGCACGGTTCGGGCATCCTCTTGGGGGTCTGGGCTGATTAGCAGTTAATTCCGACCGGCAGAATATTTCTGCCGTGATCGTTTCGCACGAACGGAGGAGCAAACTCTATGCTTTCGAATTTTCTTTTGGCCAGTGTGGTGATGTTTCAGCAGCAGGAGGTTGGGTGGGATTTGCTTACGATGTGGCACAACATGGGCTATCCAGCCAAAACGGTCGTCTTCATTCTCTTCATTATGTCCGCATGGTCGGTGGGCATCATGATCGACCGGGCGCTGATGTACAGCGCAGCGCGGAAGCAATCCCGCGTTTTCGTTCAGCAGGTCGCGGGCGCGCTTAAGGACAACAAGCTTGACGAAGCAATTTCGATCGCCGAGCGCAATAAGAAGAGCCACATTGCCAAGGTGGTAGCAACGGGCCTCTCCGAATTTCAAGCAGCTTCGGCGCAAGTAGGTGACGAAGAAGTGATCGAGGCAGCCAAGCGCGGACTTGAGCGTTCGGTGGCCATCGTTCACGCTGAAATGAAGCGCGGCCTCTCCGGACTCGCCACGATCGGATCGACGGCTCCATTCGTCGGGCTGTTCGGAACGGTCATGGGTATTATCAACGCGTTCAAAGGTATTTCGGCATCCAAGGCGACCGGACTGTCGGCTGTAGCCGGCGGAATCGCGGAAGCCCTGGTGACCACGGCGCTCGGCCTGCTTGTCGCGGTGCCCGCGGTGTGGACGTTCAACTACTTCACGAACAAAGTGGAAGCTTTCGACGTTGAGATGGATAATTCCTCGATGGAGTTGATCAACTACTTCATCACCCGCCGGGGCGGAAAGAAGTAACTCATGGGATACAAACCCAAAGCACCACCAGTGATGGCTTCACCAAACGTGATTCCGATGGCGGACATCATGCTGGTGTTGTTGATTATTTTCATGGTAGTGACGCCCATGTTGCAGAAGGGCGTGTCGGTGGATATGGCCAAGGCAAATAACGCTCAGGACATGCAGGATGCCGACAAGGACGATGCCATCATCGTGGCAGTCACCCGGGATGGCCATATGTATTTGGGAAGCACGCAAGTAAACCTAGACGAGATCACAACCAAGGTAAAAGATTTGCTTGCGAACCGGCTCGACAAGACCGTCTTCGTGCGTTCCGATCAGCGCGCAAAGTACGGCGAAGTAGTTAAGGCGGTTGACGAAGTCCGGTCTGCAGGTGTGGACAAGATCGGCTTGCTTACTGAAAAGAACCGGCTGAAGAGTGGTGCTCCCGCGGCTCCGCCTCCACCAGGAGCCGACTAGCGGGGCGGAAACATCGTAAAGTCGTAAAGGAGTCTTTCCATGGGAATGGCAGTAGGAGGAAACAAAGGATCGATGTCGGAACCGAACATCGTTCCGCTTATTGATGTGCTGCTCGTGCTCATCATCATATTTATGGTGATCACGCCTACGACGCCGCAAGGTCTCGATACGCTGGTGCCGCAGCCATCTCCGCCCAACCAACCGGAAAACAAGGAACTTTTGGCTAAGACAATTGTGGTCCAGGTCACCGCAAGCGGCAAAGTACTGATCAACCAGGATGAGGTTACTTGGGACGACCTCGGATCTCGCTTGGACGATATCTTCAAGTTGCGTGCAGAAAAAGTGGCTTTCGTTAAAGGTGACGACGCTGTTGACTTCGGCCAAGTCGCGCGTGCGATTGACATTATGCGCGGAGCGGGGATCGATAGCGTAGGCTTGATCACCGCCAAGGTCGAAGCGGGTCAGTAGCGATAGTCCTCAAGAAGATTGTGCTAGCCTCGTCGGCTCAGGCGATGGGCAAACGGCTGGCCCAATTTTCATCAAGGAGAGCACGGGATGCAGCGGAAGCTTCACACATTTTTTGTTTTAGCCATTGTTTTAATTTCACTCGCGTCTGGAGCCGGATGCGACAAGCTCCGTGCACGCGACAAGCTCAACAAGGGCGTACAGGCCTACAAGGCTAACCAGACTGACCGCGCTATTGAAGACTTCAAAGAAGCCAAGGACTTCGATCCTTCGCTGACAAATGCGAGGCTCTATCTCGCCACCGCGTACGCAACGCAGTACATCCCAGGCGCTCCCTCCGATGAAAATGTCCGCATGGGCCAACAGGCCATGCAGGAATGGCAAGAAGTCCTGGATAAAGATCCAAACAATCTGAATGCAATTGACGGCATCGGTTCGATTCTTTACAGCATGGCCAGCACGCCTTTCGATCCCAAGAAGATGGAAGAATCGAAGGCTTACCATGAAAGGCACATCCAGATTAAGCCTTCCGACCCGGAGCCGTATTACTGGATCGGCGTGATTGATTGGTCGCTCGCGTTCCGCGGAAATAAGGACATGCGCGAGGAGTACAACAAGACTGCCAAAAAGACCATCAAGGATACGGATCCGATGCCGGCCGCCCTTGCTACTCAGTTTCAGCAGAAATATGGAGCGATAGTGGATGAGGGCATCGCGGACCTTCAAAAAGCCATGGGATTTCGCCCGGATTATGACGACGCAATGGCTTACCTGAATCTCCTTTATCGCCAAAAGTCCGACATGGAAACCACTCCCGAGGCGCGCGACGCCGACATCAAACTGGCGGACGACTTGGTGGATAAGGTCAAAGCCATCAAGCAGAAAAAGATGGAGAACCCGGAGCCGAGTTCTTAGGTCAATCCTGAAATTTCTTACTTGCGCCGGCGGCCCGATCAAGGCAGCCGGCGTTTTTTTTCAGAGCGTTTTCGGCTAACACGTCCATCCGTCCGCAACCTTCAATTTATCCACAGGTTCTCTCACTAAGCTTCGAAAGGATTGTCCCTCCGAACTTAAGCCCTTAAACGAACGTCAACAAGCAATTATAGAAAACTCGCGGCGCGATGACCGAAGGGCTAGAATAACCGCTATATGGAACCGGCAGGCAAACCCGCCATTTCGCAGGCCGCCAGACGCGCAGTCGATTTGCGCTTTGTCGAGTTGATGGACAAGTTGCGCCGCAACCGACCAGGGGATGATCTTGAACTTCTGCGCCGCGCCTACGATTTTGCAGCCGAACAGCATAAAACGCAGACGCGCCTGTCCGGCGAACCGTTTCTATCGCATCCCGTCGAAGTAGCGCACATTCTCGCGGGAATGAAACTGGATGTAACGTCCCTCTGCGCTGCTCTTCTTCACGACGTTGTCGAAGACACAAAAATTCCTCTGAGCGAGATCTCTGACCATTTTGGCGCCGACGTGGCGCAACTCGTCGAGGGCACAACCAAAATCAGCCGCCTGGATTTGCTGGCGCCGGAAGCTCGCCAGGCGGAAAACGTTCGCAAGATGCTTCTGGCCATGGTGAATGACGTACGGGTCGTGGTCATAAAGCTCGCCGATCGCTTGCACAACATGCGCACGCTTGAATACCTCGATACTGAGCGCCAGCAGCGCATCGCCCGCGAAACTCTCGATATCTACGCGCCGGTTGCCAATCGTCTCGGCATGGGTCTGATTCGCGGCGAACTCGAAGACGTTTCCTTTCGCTATTTAGAACCGGAAGCGTTTTTCGAGGTACAGAAAAAGCTGGCCTCGAAACAGAAAGTTTTCGACAAATTCTTACAAGAAGTGCAAAGTTCGATCCGCGACAAACTGGTCGAGAACGGAATTCCCGCGGAAGTCCAGGCGCGCGTGAAACGTTTTTATTCCCTCCACCTGAAAATCCAAAAGCAGCAACGTACTTTCGACCAGGTTTTCGATCTTTTGGCCGTGCGTGTGATCACCGATACGGTAAAAAACTGCTACGCGGCTCTCGGCGTGATCCACCAGATCTGGCCGCCCGTTCCCGGCCGGTTTAAAGACTACATCGCTATGCCGCGGCCGAACCTTTATCAATCGCTGCATACCACGGTGATTCATGGTGGCCAGCCGTTTGAAGTTCAGCTTCGGACGCAGGAGATGCATCGCATCGCCGAGCAAGGTGTGGCGGCCCACTGGAAATATAAAGATGGCCGTGAGGTATCGCAGTCCGACGACCAGCGAATCGTGTGGATGCGCCAGTTGATTGAATGGGTGCAGGAGATGCAGGAGCCCAGCGAGTTTCTCTCGACACTTCGCGTCGATCTCTACCCCGAAGAAGTTTATACGTTCTCGCCAAAAGGCCGAGTTGTGGTGCTTCCTCGCGGCGCCACACCCATTGATTTCGCATACGCCATCCACACCGAAGTGGGACATCAATGCGTGGGCGCCAGAGTGAATGGCGCGATCGTCCCGTTGCGTCACGCGCTCGCTAATGGAGACGTTGTTGAGATCGTCACGCAAAAAGGGCATGAGCCCTCTCGCGACTGGCTTTCGTCCATTCAAACTTCGCGTGCGCGAAGCAAAATCCGCCAGTGGATCAATCTTCATGAGCGTGATCAAGCCACCGATGTGGGGCGCCGACTGCTTGAGAAGGAAGCTCGCCAGACCGGAGCAAGCCTGAAAAAGGTCTCGGACGAGGACTGGGCGCGCGTTGCATCCGAATACGGTTGCAGCCGTATTGAAGATCTCTACGCTGAATTGGGCTATGGAAAATGGTCCGCGCGACAAGTTTTCGCCAAGGCAACCGGCCAGCCGCTCGTTGAACCGACCGAAGAAAAGCAGCCAAAACTCGTTTCCACTGTTAAACGCATGCTCGGAATGGACGATTCGGCGATTCTTGTCCACGGAAATGACGGCCTGATGGTCTTTCGCTCAAAATGCTGCAATCCGATTCCTGGCGACGACATCGTGGGGTACATCACGCGTGGCCGCGGTATCGCGGTGCACAGTAAGAATTGCCCGAACGTGCAGAATTTGCTCTACGAAGCGGAGCGGCGAATTCCGGTGGAATGGGCCGGCGAGTCAAAAGCTACGTTTCCGGTTCGTTTGCGAATTTTCACGGAAGACCGCCCCGGAATACTGGCCGGCATCACCGCTGTGATCAGCGACAACGGCGCTAATATCCGCACGTTTGAAAGCGGCGGCAAAGATTTGCGTGCGCGCATCGAAGTAGCGCTCGATGTGCACGATCGCAAACAGCTCGAGCGAATTTTGAACGGGATCAAACGGATTCCCGGCGTGTTTGACATCGAACGCGTTTATAACGTCTGATCGATATCTCCGGATAGCCGTCCACTACTTCAAAAACGGTTAATCAGTCGGCGACAGCTCTGCGCGGCTCGAACCTCATTTCTTGTGGCCGTAGGTAGAATCAGATCAATGGAAAGTGTTCGAACGCATAAATCTGCAAGTGTGCTTTTCCGCGGCGCAGGTCACATATTTCTCGGCACTTCCGCAATTGTATTCTTCTCGCTAATGCTATTGGTCGCCGGATGTGAGCGAATGATGCCGCTTGATACCAAGCCTCTCGACATCGCAGGAATGACTTACCCCGCGATCAAGCAATTACAAGCGATGGATATCACGAGAGCTGAACTTGCCGAGATTGCGAAAGCTCGCGCCGCCGGACTTCCGGACGATACTTGCATCGAAATCGTGCGCATATATCATGTCCGTAACCGTCCCTTCGACGCGGGCGACACGGTCGCAGGCCTAGTTCAAGCGCATCTGCGCGCGGATACGATTCTCGATCTCGCGAGTCTTGATCAACTGGGCGTTAATGCAGGAGAATTGCGATTGATACGTCTTGCCGGTCTCTCGGATTCTATCGTCCTTGAGGTGGCTCGCCACGAGGCGGCGGGGAAGCCGGTTCTTTCCGGAGCTGCCCTTTCGAACATGAGAAACGCCGGGATGCGCGAATCCATATTGCTTGAACTTGTACGGCGGGGAGTTCCCGATTCAGAAGGCCCCACGATTATCAGATTGCATCGTCACGGTGCCAGCGAAGCGGACATTCTTCGCCGTTATCCTGCTGCCTAAGCGCGATCTAATTCACCTGAGATTCCCGTTCGTTCTTCCATTTCTGCCTTTTCCCGCTCGAACTTGCTCGGTAGAATCTCTTCACCTTGAAACGAACGGTCAGCAGCACGGCGAAACATTCTGCCCCGCATTCACTTCTGAACGGAGCGCTCGCGCTTTGTCTCGTTTTATGCACTGCGAGTTGCACCGTCTCCGTGGCGCCCGCTTATCGAATTATTAAGGAATCGCTTGAGACGCAATTCGTCCCTGGCCAGAATCCTGAACTTCGCGTGCGCGCGAGCTACACTCTCGAAAATTACGGCAACACCGATTTGGGTTCTATCGATGTGATTCTCCCGGACAAGAGTAGCTACGGCCTAACGGGCCTGCTCATAAAGATCAATGGCCGCGAAGCTGGTGCCGCAGAACTCTCTGCGGAGAAGCAAGAAGAGGGGTCAAGCAAATTTCGAATTCCGCTTGATCCTTCATGGAATCAGAAACAGAGACGCGACCTCGTCATCGAGTATTCTTTTGCCTCGCCCGAATATTCCGGCGTGAACATCGGTCTGAGCTCCACATCCTTCCATGTAGTCTCGCACGCGTGGTTTCCTTTGCTGCAGCCTCCCAATCACGTGCTGTCTCCATTTCCTGCTAGTCCGGAGCGCATAACCTATACGGTCCAAGCTCCGGGTAATTTTCTTCTGCTGGCGCCGGGAAAGCGGGTGGGTCGAACGAAAAATGGCGAAGAAGTTAAATCTCGATTCGAATTGCGCAGCAGCGATCCGGCGCCTTTCATCGTCGCTGGACGATATGTAGATTCCTGCTCGAATGGCCGGGAGTGCGGGGCCTCCTTCTGGACTCTCGAACCGCTTAAGGGAGATTGGGCGTCCGCCGAGGAACAAATTACATCAGACTGGAATATTCTCCAGAAGAATTTCGGCCCTCTTGGGAAAACGAATCTTGCTCCCCACGTAGTCGAATCTCCAGGACTGCGTCACATTGGCGGCGACATGCCGTTAGCTGTTCCTTTTTTCGGCGGCGTGCTCGTCAATCCGCAAGCGATATTACAGGGCGTCCATAGTGGAGAGTTCTTGGATTTGGTTGCGCACGCACTGGCGGGCAATTGGTTCGGCGTTCAGATATATTCGTCGAATTCAGTAGTAGGCATCAGCGAAGGCTTGTCCGAATATGCCGTTATCGTAATCGATGAAGCGCGTCACGGCGATTCCGCGCGGAATAGTCGCATATTGAAATTTCTTCATGAGTACGACGCCGCGTGCAAGGAAGCGGTTGAAAAGCCGCTTATTGCGACCACCGTTTCTGATTCTATCGAGCAGCGCCGCATCGCCCTAGCTAAAGCTCCGTTGTTTTTTATCGCTCTTGAAGATGCTTATGGCGAAGCGTCCGTGCGACAAGCCCTCGCGCAGGTAGTCACCTTGTTGCGCGGTCAGGAAGTTGGATTTCAGGAACTCCGCGCAGCGCTCGAGAATGTAACGAATAAAGATCTTGCCCCGACATTCCGCGCGTGGCTTTACAAACCGGGCATTCCAGCGGAGTTCAGAGAAAAATACCAGCAGGCGGCGGTCGGCAAAAACTAGAACAAAAGACGTGGTCTCAAGGAGGCGTGGTGAGAGAGATTATCTCGACCGACAAAGGGCCTAAGGCCATAGGCCCGTATTCACAAGCGATCAAAGCGAACGGCTTCGTGTTTATTTCCGGCCAAACGGCATTCGATCCCGCTGCCGGCAAACCGATAGAAGGCGACACCGCAAAACAAACCGAGCGCACGCTCGAAAACCTGAAAGCCATCCTGGAAGCTGCCGGCTCTTCACTCGATCGCGCGGTAAAGGTTAGCGTATTCCTAAAAGACATGAACGATTTTTCAGCCATGAACGAAGTGTACGCGCGCTACTTTCCGGCGAATCCTCCGGCGCGATCGACGGTCGAAGTTGCTCGGCTCCCTCGCGACTTCCGCGTCGAAATTGACTTGATCGCATTAGCTTAAAGAGGATCAGCGAGTATTGATGACACAAGATACGCAGATCGGCGGTCCGAGCGGCAAGTTTCCGGCTACGCGATGGTTGGCGGTCCGCGCCGCTCGCAGCACTAATCTAGCGGGGCGAAAGCCGACGCTGGAAACCATCACCGTCGCCTACTGGAAGCCAATTTGCAAATACACTCGCATTCGCTGGAAAAAAACCGACGATCGTTCTGGTCCTGACGTACCTCGTCGTGTGGGCGCTATTGCTATTGTGGTTTCGGCGCTAAAGCAATTCAGTCCCGCGGTTAATAGAATGGCGAGGGCGCGAGGATACTGCGACTTGGGAGGAAGTAATGAATAAAGTCGTATATGGATTGATTCTTGGCGGAATTCTGGGAATTTTTGACGGCCTTACCTCATGGTTTACGCCGGAGGTCAGATCGCAACTTCTAATGATCGTGGTAGGCTCGACGATTAAGGGAGTCATAGCAGGCGTAGTGATTGGATTCTTCGCGCGCAAGGTACATTCGTTACCGTTGGGAATTCTCTTTGGACTCGGCGTCGGTCTCTTGCTGGCATTTTTCGTTGCGCACATGCAACACGGATATTATTTCGCCATTATGCTTCCCGGCGGCCTCGTGGGCCTGATTCTGGGCTATGCCACACAGAAATATGGGGAGTCCAGACTCCCAACGCCCTCCCGGTCTTGAATCTTCAAAGTACTGAAAAAATCCGGATCAAACGACAGCTCGGAAAGTAGTAGTCAGCCGTTAACCCATTCGCCGTCAGTCTTTTGGCGAATGGCGTGCCATCCGTTTTTTCAGTATCCTAGACAACGTTCATATTCTGGTAAAGGAACCGAGGGCAGAATGATCGCGTTTTTGGATCTCTCCTCGTTTTAGTCGTGTATGTCGTCGCTCGTGAGCGGTCTTGATCTGAATTTTAATCGGATGGGTACATGAATAATTCGCAATTCGATCTGATTGTGATCGGCAGCGGCCCTGCCGGACAAAAAGGCGCCATCTGCGCCGCGAAAATGCGCAAGCGTGTTGCGGTGATCGACCGCACGCTAATGATAGGCGGAGTCTGCGTCCACACCGGAACAATCCCCAGTAAGAGCGTTCGCGAAGCTATTTTTCAGCTCACTGGAAATGC
The DNA here is from genome assembly GCA_049517055.1 of Candidatus Acidiferrales bacterium. Classification (GTDB taxonomy): domain Bacteria; phylum Acidobacteriota; class Terriglobia; order Acidiferrales; family UBA7541; genus Palsa-295. The sequence continues at coordinate 18,411 of JBEKSN010000057.1, forward strand.
GGTCAGGGCATTTTACGGAGAAAGCTACCGCGGGAAAAATGACATTACCGTTCCGGAACTTTCCTTCCGCGTGAAAGCGATCGTCTCGCGAGAGACAGACGTGATTCGCTCGCAGCTCAAGCGCAACGGTGTGTCCGTCTTTCAGGGCACCGCTCAATTTGTGGATCCGCACACCCTGGAAGTCCAGGGAGACACCGAGAAAATTACAGTGCGTGGGGATCATATTCTGATCGCCTGCGGCACGCGCCCGGCTCGAGATCCTCAGATTCCATTTGATGACAAACGAATTGTTGATACCGACAGTATTTCCTGCATGGAGGGATTGCCCAGGGAAATTATCGTGGTCGGAGCGGGCGTCGTC
>JBEKSN010000058.1:0-20231 GCA_049517055.1 Candidatus Acidiferrales bacterium
GAACTCGCCGGCCACTTCCTCGACTATGCGCGCCGGCACTGGCCGAAGTTGTTCAACGTAGGCATTGATCAGCGAGTGCTCGCAGATCAAGTTGATCACACGGGGAATCCCGCGCGCATAAAAATAAACCGCGTCCATTGCTTGACTCTGAAAGATCGATTCACCGCCAGCGCCTGCGATTCGCAGCCGCCGTTCGATGTAATCGTGCGTCTGTTCCAAGGTTAGCGAGCCTATTTTGCAGCGAACCGCGATCCGTTGCCGGAGCTGGCGCCCCTGAGGCCGGTTAAGGTTGACTTCCAACTCCGGCTGTCCCGCGAACACGATCTGGAGCATTTTGTCAGAAGGGGTCTCGATGTTCAGCAGTAGTCTTATTTCCTCGAGCCTCTCGAACGACAAGCCCTGCGCCTCGTCCACGATCAAGACCGGGCTGACTCCAGCTCGGTAGCATTCGAACAACCAGCGGTTGAAGCGGATCGGAAGATTCGTTCGATCATTCGGTTCGATTGCGATTCCGAAATCACAGGCCATCAAGTTGAAAAGGTCACCTTCGCCCAAATTCGAATTGAAAACAAACGCTGTCGGCGTCCCCATCTGGCGCAGCCAGTCGAGCAACTGATTGATCAACATGGTCTTGCCCGTCCCTACTTCGCCGGTGAGGAGGATGAGACCCCTGCGGTTCTGAATTCCATAGGCAATCCGCTGCAGAGCTTGTCCAGTTTGCTGCGTGGGAATGAAAAAACGCGGATCGACGTTAACGTTGAACGGACTCTCGCGCAGGCTGAAGAAGCTGTTGTACATTTGTGCCTTAGAAGAAAGAAGCTGGTGTCACGCCCAACGCATCATCTGTCTCCTATGCTTTAGAGTAAAGATACCAATGGAAATGCGTGTTCCAGGGGAGCAACAGCAGGTTCTAGAACCAAGTCGATGGGGGAGAACGAGCGAGCCTGGCGCGCCTCGAAAAGGCGGTCCGCAACGGATTTGGGCATAAGGAGTGGATCGAAAACAACCTGGGCCTAAGCTGCTGCGCGACCATCCTCGGTTGCAGGCTTTGCTCGAACGCCTCTGCGCCGGCCCTTCTAAAACGTCAATGCGGCGCAGATTGCGTGGGCCGGCCGAAGTCGCGGACCTGTTGAAGGGACGTCGTCTCGATTAGTTTCCTGTGCCCGATAGCGAAATTGATTGAGGACTGATTAGCGCGTTGTCCGTAATTTTCACGCTGCCGGTATTAGTCCCCTTCGCAGTTGGCTTGAACGTGACATTGATTGCGCAGCTGGCGCCAGCTGCGACTGTGCCGTTGTTACTGCAAGTGGTGCCGCTTCCGCTGACCAGGGCGAAATTACCGCTGACCGTCAGAGTCCCGAGAGTGAGCGGTGTGTTTCCCGTGTTCGTCAAAGTCACGGTCTTGGCGGCGCTGGTGGTGCCTACCTTCTGCGTAGCAAAACCAAGGTTGGTAGCGCTCAAACTCACCTGCGGGTTGATAACTGTAAGGCTGAGCGGGATCAATTGTGGACTCCCTGCCGCGTTGTCAGTGATCGTGATGGTAGCGGTGGAGGCCGTTGGGCTGAAGATCTTCGCAGAAGCCAAGAAGCCCACGGCAATCGTGCAGGTCTTCCCGGCAGCTAATGTGCCCGGCATAGACGGAATAAATGGACTACAGATCGTGATTTCGCCAAAGTCACCGCCGATCTGATCGAGATGGACTGTGCCGAAGTTCAGACTTGTCGGTGAAACTTTGAGCGTCGAGCTGCTTCCGTTGACGGTCTGCGAAACGCCGGCGGACGTGCTGCCGTTGAAGTTGCCGTCACCGGAGTAGGCGGCGGTGAGCGTGGGTGAGCCGCTCGACGCGAACGTGACGGTGCAACTTCCCGCGCCGGAGCTGAGAGTTCCCGAACAACTTCCACCGGTGCTGGCAGTGACGGTCACGGTGCCGGTCGGAGTGCCGCTGCCGGTTACCTTGAACGAAATCGTAACAGCCTGATTGACGGTAGAAGGATTCGGAGTATTCGAAGTAATTGTAGTTGTGCTGCCGGCCTTGGTTGCCGAAGTCGATTGGTTTTTTGAGGTAGCAGCGCTGTAGTTTGTGTTACCGGATTGAGACGCTAGCAACGAGCAAGTGCCGGAGCCGGCGGTCATGGTGACGAGGGCACCCGAGATCGTGCAAGAACCGGATGGAGTGACCGTCACCGGTAGTCCTGAACTGGCGGATGCGGCCACTGTGAATGAGCTGCCAAAAGCGGCTGAGGCCGGAACGCCGGTAAACGTAATCGTCTGAGTGGCCTTTGCGGCGGCAACAGTGTGCACGACATTTGGTGCAGGACCGAAGCTTCCGTTGCCAGCCTGGGACGCGGTCAGCGTGCAAGTGCCGGTTCCGCTCGTCATGGTCACGGTGCCACTGGAAATCGTGCAGACTCCCGTGGCCGCGATGGTGACGGGGAGCCCAGAAGACGACGTTGCGGTGGCCGCGAAGGTAGTGTTGTAAACAGCCGAGGCCGGAGAAGCCGGGAACGTAATCGTCTGAGTGGCCAAGGCTGCTGCGACATTGTGGACAACGTTGGTGGCAGGACTGAAGTTTCCGTTGCCCGCCTGAGACGCGGTCAGAGTACAAGTGCCGGTTCCGCTGGTCATGGTCACGGTGCCACTGGAAATCGTGCAGACTCCCGTGGCCGCGATAGTGACGGGGAGACCCGAAGACGACGTGGCAGTGGCTGTGAACGTAGTGTTGTAAACAGCGGAAGCCGGAGAAGGCGGGAATGTAATTGTCTGACTGGCCTCGTTCACGGTAAGAGTGAAGCTCTGCGTCACATGGCCGGTGCTGTTTGTCGCGGTGAAGCTGATGGGGAAGCTACCGCTGGTCCCGGTTGCGGGCGTGCCGCCGACGATGCCGGTTAGCTTGTTGATGGTTAGTCCGTTCGGCAACGGACCCGTTTCGGTCAGCGTTGGCGCTGGATAACCGGTGGGTACCGCTTGGAACGTTCCTCCCGTACCGATCGTGAAGTTGATTGTGCTACCGGAGATGGAGCATCCCGTCAGGCATGTCGCGGTAATCGCCGGTGTGCTCGGTGTGGGAGGCTGCACAACGGGATTCGTCCCTGCCACGGTCGGAGGGAAGGCCACAACCACGTCGTTGAACTGCTTCGTCGATCCGCCCACTCCCGAGTCAACCGGCTGCGTTGGATTGTAGAATGTAGTGATATTGAATTCGAACTGGCAGGAATAGGTCTGGTTTACGCCGTTGATCGTCATCGGTTGCGAGCAATTGGTTCCCACAGCCGAGGTCGGAGTCAGCGCGTAGTCCGGATCGTCGTAGAGCTGAGGCGTGCTACCCAGATAATTGGGTGCCGGCGGTACGAAGCCTTCATTGTTCCAAGTAATTTGCCAGTAGACGCCTCCACTGTAGGAACTGGCAGGGGGTTCGACCCCTGGTCCACCGGTGGTGGAGTACACCAAGTAGTGCACGCAGTTTCCGTTCGCGTAGGGATCGCAAAGCGGCACGATCGTGTTGTTATTCCCATCCGTGCCGTCGCTGAAGAACGTCACGAAGCGGCAATCGAAATCGTTCAGAACGGTATTGGTGCTGGCGCATAGCCCGTTCGCTTGTGAGGGGGGAACTTCCGTCGCAAGAACCGTTACGTTCACCGTCGCGCTGACATTCGGAATGGTCAATTGCAACGCGTGGGCACTCGGATCGGTGCAGGGATTGGTGTTCGAGGGGCAGTTAAAGACAGCCTCCTGAGGTGGAGGATTCGTGCCCACCGGGAACGTGAGAGCAACGGGCGTCGGAGGAGGAATGAAATTGGCGGTGACGTTTTGCGATGAGTTGATCGTAAAGTTGCACGTCGGATTTGTTCCAAAGCTGGAGCAAGCACCACCCCAGTTTGCGAAAGTGGAAGGTGAAGTTGGAGTTGCCGTGAGAGTGACCGGCGTGCCGCTCGCATAACTCGCGGAACACGTTCCCGTTTCTGGCAAACCGTTCGCCTCGCTGCAGGTGAACTGCGGTGGAGGGCCGTATGTAACGTGGCCGGTTCCTGTTCCCAGTTCCGTCAGGGTCAGAGTAAAAGTAGGCGGAGGAACAGGAGGGCTTACGATGAGCGTGTAGATCTGCGTCACAAACCCGGCGCTGTTCGTCGCAGTGAAGCTCATAGGAGTGTAGGTACCGTTGGAGCCGGGGGCGGGCGTCCCGCCGAGGATGCCGGTAAGTTTATTGATGGTTAGTCCGTTCGGCAACGCGCCAGTTTCAGTCAGCGTTGGAGCAGGGTAGCCGGTGGGTACCGCTTGGAACGTTCCTCCCGTGCCGACGGTGAACGTGATGGTGCTCCCGGAGAGAGTACACCCCGTTAGGCATGCTCCCGTAATCGCCGGTGTGCTCGGTGTGGGAGGCTGCACAACGGGATTCGTCCCTGCCACGGTCGGAGGGAAGGCGACGACCACATCGTTGAACTGCTTCGTCGATCCGCCCACTCCGGAGTCGACCTGCTGCGTTGGATTGTAGAACGTAGTGATATTGAATTCGAACTGGCAGTAGATCGGCGGGTTCGTTGCTTGCGGATTTGTGATCCCGACGAGCATGGGCGTGCTCGGGCTGCAATTCGTACCGTAGGGAGCCGTCTGTGAGACGGGGTAGTCCGGGTCGTCATAGAGCTGGGGCGTGCTACCCGAGTAATAAGGAGCGGGTGGTGTGAAACTTTCGTTGTTCCAAGTAATTTGCCAGTACACGCCTCCACTGTAGGAACTGGCAGGGGGTTCGACTCCTGGCCCACCGGTGGTGGAGTACACCAGGTAGTGCACGCAATTTCCGTTGGCGTAGGGATCGCAAAGCGGCACGATCGTGTTGTTATTCCCATCCGTGCCGTCGCTGAAGAAGGTCACGAAGCGGCAGTCGAAATCGTTCAAGACCGAGTTCCCCGATTCACAGAGGCCGTCTGCTTGCGAGGGCGGAACTTCGGCGGCAAGAACTGTTACGTTGACTATCGAGTTCACGTTCGGGATGGTCAGTTGCAGTGCGTGAGCACTCGGGTCCGTACAGGGATTGGTGTGCGACGGACAGTCAAAGACAGCCTCCTGCGGCGGAGGATTCGTGCCCACCGGGAACGTGAGGGCAACGGTCGTCGCGGGCGGGATGAAATTTGCGGTTACGTTTTGCGATGAGATGATCGTTAAGTGGCACGTCAAACTTGTTCCAGAGCTGGCGCAAGCGCCGCCCCAACCCCCGAACGTCGTCGGCGCAGTCGGGTTTGCGGTGAATGTCACCGGCGAATTCACGGCGTAGTTGCCTGAACACGTTCCCGACGTCACTCCGGCGGCCTCGCTGCAATTGAGGTTTTGGCCGTCGATAACGAAACCAGTCCCGGTGCCCAAGAGAGTCATCGTAACGGTGACGCCGGGCGTGGATGAGTTAACCGTGAGTGTCGTGCTGCTGTTGCTGGCGGCTGAGAAGCTGCCATCTCCTGCATAGTTGTAAGTGATGGGATACGGCGTGCCCGATGCCGGTATGGACGAGGTAGCGAAAGCCGTCGAGAACGCGCCGTTCACGCCAATTGTAGCGTTCTGCGTTGTAGAGTTAATCGTGATGGCGACCGTCTCGCCGCTCGGCGGGAAATTTCCTCCCGCTGAAATCGTTCCGGAAAGGTTGATCGAACTAGTCCCAACCAGAATGCTCTGCGATACGGTCAGGCCGGTGAAGACGGTGCCCGTAGAAGGCACACCATTGCCGGTGAAGCCAATGGACTGAGTGCTGTTGCTGATGGCCAACGAGTTATCAGTCCAAGTAAGCGTAGCCGTAACCGGGCCTGTCGTGGTCGGCTGGAACGTAACGTAGATTACACAACCCGAATTCGCCGAGAGAGTTCCCGAAGTGGCACAGCTACTCTGGTTTGGATCCACGATGAACTCATTCGCGTTCGGGCCGGTGATCGTGTAGGAATACGTCATCGGGCTCCCACCCTCATTAATCAGGATGGGATACGGGCTGGGACTTACGCCGCCCAACGGAACGCTTCCGAAATCGAGCGGGTAGAAATTTATGGTGGCAATCGGTGGCGAGACGAGAAAGCCGTAGGACGCGATCGCGCCAACCAGCGGACCATTCTGCGCGCTGTAAGCTCCTTGATTCCCCGCGGCACCGTCCTCGCCGTCCGTGGCATAAGCGTAAAGGATGTGGAAACCCGGGGTAACGCCGGAAGCCGCGCCCGTGAAATTTCCGCTGCCGGGCGGCGTAGCGGTCGCTGGCGTCCAACTCCCTTGCATTGTGTCTACCTGGAAATAAAGACCCGTCACCGGGGCGCTCACCATGGGAGCGCTGAACGAGAGATTGTTGAGCGTCGAAAATGTAAAAGTGGGCGAAGTTGTGTTGGTTGCGTTGGCTGGAAGTCCGCCGATCGGCGGCAAGGGATTGATCGTGGTTTGCAGCGCATTCGGCAGCACGGCGTTTTCCATGATCACATCAATGGTGCTGGCCATCCAATCGAGTGCGTAGATATTGCCGGTGGCCGGATTGACCGCAATTTCGCCGGTAAAAACACCGGGCGCGCTCAGTGGAATCATCCCGAGGATCGTGTTCGTTGCACCATCAATGATCGTGACGTTGGGGGTATTGTTCTGGTTGTCCTGGCTTACCACATAGATCTTGTTGGTAGCCACGTTGACGGCAATTGCCACTGGGTTTACAGGTTGAGAAGATGAGGACACGATCGGGATGGTCGCACTAACCGCGATGGTCGCACCGTTAATCACGTAGACGTTTGAGCTGCCGTTATCAGCTACGTATGCCATGTTCGTGGCTGCGTTTACCGCTACCGCGGCTCCCCTGACCGCAGACGGAGGAGTTAGGACATAGAGACCTCCTGGGGTGAAGCTGTCGGCTTGCTCATAGATATCCACAGTGCCGTCGCCACATGCAACATAGATGGTATTCGTTGTCGCGTTTACATCCATCGCTTCTGGTGTCTGCGAAGCATTGCAAGTACTGGTGGTAAAACCGCCGTGACTATCAAAAACTTGAATACCCGGAGTGTCGTTCACCACATAGACGTTATAGCCCTGGGCTGGGTTGACGGCTACAGCGGTAATATCCGTGCCCACAAACAATGTGTTCGCGTTGATCGTCTGGGCCCCGTCCTGCGAAGAAAATTGAAAAGCCAAACCGGCGCCCCGACTGGCCCCGTAAACCATATTCAGCACCGGGTTGAATGCCAGTTCGTCCGGAGAGAGCGTCTGATAGAACGTTATCGTTGACGTATTAAACGCGCTATCGATTACGGTGATATCGCCGCCGTCGTGATTCGCCACATAAACCAGATTGTTGACCGGATCAACGATGATCGCGGCGGGCTTCGCATCGACCGCCACCGTCGTTAACAACGTATTTGTGGAGCCGTTAATCACCGAGACATTATTTGAAACGCTATTCGCCACGTAAATCAGGTTGGTGACCGGATTTACCGCCACCACCGCCGGCTCCTGATTGGAAGGGGTGATCGGTAGAACCGTGTTCGTAGCGCCGTCAATCACCGTAATGGGGACCTGGTAGCCACTCGTAAAATCCGCCGCATAAGCTTTATGAGTAACTGGATTGACGGCAATCTGTCCCGTTGCAGTTTGGGCCGTAAGCTGTGTGGTCACCGCAAAAGTATTACCGTTGATGATGGTGACGGTCCCGGTTCCTGAGTTGGCGACGTAGGCCTGGTTCGTGGAGGTATCTACCGCGACTGACGTAAATGTTGAGGTGCCGGCATTGGTCCCTACGTCTGTGACGGCGTTGTTTGCCCCGTTTATAATCGTGGTGTTGCTGCTCCCGCTGTTGCCTACGTAAATTTGATTCGTTTCCGGATTGACCGCAATCGCCACCGGACCGCTTGCGTTCGGATCTTGAAGAGTGGCTGTTACCGTGTTGGTTGAACCGTCGATCACGGAGACGTTGTTCGAACCCGAGTTGGCAACGTAGATCTTGTTGGTGGCGGGGTTCACGGCGAGGGAGTATGGAGTCGAACCAACCCCAACTGTCGTTAGTAAAGTGTTGGTGCTTCCGTTGATGACCGAGACGTTGTTCGAATCACTATCCGCAACGTAGATCATGTTCGTCGCGGGATTTACGGCGACGGAATCCGGGGCGTTTATGCCACCCAACGCGACAGTTGTCGTTACGGTGTTCGTACTTCCGTCGATCACAAACACGCGGAAATCGCCGTCGTCGCAGACGTAAATCATGTTTGTTACCGGATTGATCGCAATAGCGTAAAGATTCGAGCCGCCGGTAGTGATTGCCGTGACGAATTGCGCGGGAGCGGTCGCGGTCGCGCCTGTAAATACGTCGACCTTATTTAGGCCACGGTCCACGGTGTATACCGTGTTCGTTACCGGATTTACGACCACGGCCCAATTGCTATTAGCACCATAGGACAGGGACGATACCGCGTTCGTCGCGCCGTCAACGACGGTAAGCGTGCCAGCGTAGTCGTCGGCGAAGTAAATCTTATTAGTAACGGGATTGATCGCAATCCCACGCGGCAGATCGTTGTCCGTCACAGTGGCTGTTATGGATTGGCCTCGCACTGGGGAGGTGACGAGCGCTGATGCGGCAACGAGCAGCGCGCAAAGTCCGGCGCGCAATACTCCGCGCCTCGGGCCGCGCCGCCGTGAGTCAGCCGCTGCTACGGCTCGTTCGCGCGCGATCATGCCAGCCGCCGCTTTTACCGGCCAGGAAAAGATCAAGCTCATTCGTGCCTCCAAAGAAGGAAATGCAGCTCGAAAGGACTCAGAATTGGTCGTAGTTCCAGTACTGTATTCGCAGCCATCAGCAATTGGCCGCGGCGTTTGCGCTGCGAAATCTTGTGAGGCTTGTTCGATCAGATGGGTCTCGTGGCGATGACAGAAACACTCCGGCTGAGAGGTCGAAGCCTGAGCGCGCATTATCGGCTATAGTGGCCGCTGGCGCAATCGGCACTTCGGGACAAATCGGGACAAATCGGGGTATAAACTTCCTGGATCCCAGCCTGCGCCCTAAATCGAGGGAGTGTTATCCGGAATGCAGGCCGGAAAAGGATTCGTGGTCTCTACAAACCGCGACGAAGCCGACAAGGAAGAAATGCCGCGAGAACGGATTCAGAATCGATAGTAGTCCCAGTACTTTATGCGGAGGGAACCACGCGCCGCCTACCCTCCGGCAGGTCCCGAGGCCGGTCAACGAAGACTTTAACCGCGTTCGCAGCGCCATCTCGAAGGCTCGGAATGCGCTTCGCACCCGAGACGAGCATTCCTTTAGGCTAAAGCTAAGTACGGAAGAAAAACTTCCATTTCGCCGCAAACTTGCAGAAAAATGCCGCAAACGCGCTTGATTTCGAAGCATGGAAGCCGTAGTGTTCTGGTGGCTCGGACCTTTGCCACGCCGCGAAAATAATGGAATGCTCCCAGTGCCACACCGCCAATCCGCCTTCAGCTGAGCGCTGCTCCAAATGCAATACCCCGTTTGAATTTGACGGCGCGACGATGGCGGCAGGGCCCCACGTATCAAGACCTGCCAGCGAAGTGGGCAAGGCTTGGTCGGTTGCCGCCGCTACCCCCGTTACTGGAGGCTTGGCCGCCTCCGGAACATCCCTTGCGCCCGGCACGATCCTCGGTACGCGATACGAAATCCTGCAGTTGCTCGGCCAAGGCGGCATGGGCGCGGTTTACAAAGCCCGCGACAAAGAACTTGATCGCTTCCTCGCGCTGAAAGTGATTCGCCCCGAACTGGCGGTCCATCCGGAAATTCTTCATCGATTCAAGCAGGAACTGATTCTCGCGCGTCAGGTGACGCACAAAAACGTGATTCGAATATTCGATCTCGGAGAAGCCGACGGGATCAAGTTCATCACCATGGAATTCATTGAGGGTCAGGACCTGAAGCACATCGTAGACGAGCAAGGAAAACTGAAGACGGAAGAAACGGTCCGGATTATGGAGCAGGTGTGTCTGGCGCTTGAGGCGGCGCACGCGGAAGGCGTGGTGCATCGCGACCTAAAACCGCAAAATATCATGCTCGACAAATCCGGCCGCATTTCCGTGATGGATTTTGGCATCGCGCGTTCCACCGAGATGGGGGGGATGACGCAGACAGGAGCGCTGCTCGGCACGCCGGACTACATGTCGCCGGAACAGGTGATGGGTGAACACGTCGACGCGCGCTCCGATCTTTTCACCATGGGCGTCATTTTGTATCAGTTGCTCACGGGCGACTTGCCGTACAAAGCCGAGACTGCGCAGTCGTCGATGTTCAAGCGAACGCGCGAGGTGCCTAAGCGCGCGATCGAAGTCGATCCCTCCGTGCCCAAATTCCTCAGCGATGTGGCGGAAAAGTGCCTGCAGATCGATGTGAAAGTGCGGTATCAGAGCGCGCAGGAGCTACGCGAGGATCTGGAAGCATGGCACGGCGGCACGTCCAAGACGGTGACGATTGCCACTCCGCCGCCGGTGGTCGTGGCCAAACCCAAAAATTGGCTCGCTATTGGCGTGGCTTCGGCTGCGATCATTCTCGCGATCGCGGCTTTCATTTTCCGCGGACGGCTGTTCTCAAATACAGCTGAGACGGGCGCCAACGCACCGCCGGCCATGTCGCTCGCGATCCTTCCGCTGCGCAACGCATCCGGCGATCCGTCGCTGGATTGGCTTGGCGCGAGCATAGCCGAGATGCTCAGCACCGACGTCGGGCAGTCGGCTCAGCTTCGCGCCGTCTCGTCCGAACGCATCGGACAGATTTTTAGGGATTTGAGGATTTCGCCGGACACCACGCTCGATGCGCCGACGATTCAACGCGTCGCTGAATTCAGCAATGCCGACACGATCGTCTGGGGGCAGTACGCGAAATTCGGAGATCAGATTCGAATTGATGCGACCGTCCAGGATTTGAAGCGCGGCCACACTACCAAGCTCAAGACCGAAGCCGCGAGCGATAAGGAAATTCTTTCCACCGTGGATCGTCTGGCCTCGGACATCCGCCAGAAACTCGATCTGTCCAACCGGGCGGTTAAGGAGCTTCAAGCGCAATCCTTCAAGCCTTCTTCCTCTTCGCTGCCTGCCCTGCGGGACTACAGCGACGGGCTCCAACTTCAGCGCCAGGGGAAAAATCTCGAAGCGGCGAAACTGTTCGAATCTTCCACCAAGGAGGATCCCGAATTTGCGCTGGCCTATTCCCAGCTCGCGCGGGCCTACGAAGACCTCGGCCAGGACAACGAGGCCGAGCAGAATTCAAGAAAAGCTGTCGAACTGAGCGACAAGCTCCCGGACATGGAGAAGTACCTGATCGCCGCACGGAACGACGAGATTTTGAACGATTATCCAAAAGCGATTGAGGCATATCAGAGCATCGTGAAGGTGGCTCCCGACAATGCCGACGTGTTGTTCGACCTCGGACGGCTGCAAGAAAGTTCCGGAGCTTTCGATAAGGCGCGCGAGACTTTTGCGAATGTGCTCAAGCTGGATCCCAAGCGCGTGGATGGCCTGCTCGCGATGGGCCGTGTGGAAATCGAACTGGACAACGCGCAATCCGGACTCGATTACCTGAACCGCGCACAGACCATGGCCATCGAACTCGGCAACGACGAAGAGAAAGCTCAAATTTTGCAAGCCATCGGCGTTGCGTACTCCGTGTTGAACAAGCCGCAGGATGCGCTGCAAAGCTTTCAGCAATCGCTGGAAATCAAGCGCCGCTTGGGTTTGAAGAGAGGCATCGCCGACAGCCTGGAAATGATCGGACAGATGGAAGCAATCCTGGGCAAGAACGACGCGGCGCTGAAGCATTTCAACGAAGCGTTGCAAGTGCGGCAAGACATCGGGGACAAGTCGGGCACGGGAGACGTCTTGAACGACATCGCTCGCTTCTACAACGACCACAGCCAGTTCGATAAAGCGCTGACGCTCTTGAAGCAGGCTTTACAGATTCAGATGGACGTCGGGAATCAAAACAGCGAGGCACTGGCGTTGAGCAACATTGGAAACACGTTTCTGCTGAAGGGCAATTACGACGACGCGCGAACTTATTTTTCCCAAGCTCTTTCGATTCGCGAAAAGCTCAACGTGCCGACCGACATTGCCGACACCCTGCACAATCTCGCTGAGACTTCTGTGCGGCTCGGCCAATTTAACCAGGCTGTGGAGCAATATCTGCGCGCGCTCGACCTCCGGCGGAAGGCGAACGACAAGAGGGGCGGGGCGATTGAATCGGCGGGCCTCGGAGTGCTTTTCGGCTATCAAGGCCGCTACGGCGCGGCGCTTAGTTCGGCGCAAGATGCCCTGAAAACGATGCGTGACATCAAAGAAACAGGCCAATGGCTCGGGGAGGTCTTGATGAACTACGGCCGCGCGCAGGCACAAATCGGCCGCAGCGACGAGGCTCGCGAGAGTTTGAACGAAGCGCTGCCAATTCTACGAGATGCGAAAAATGAGGTTTTGGTGGCACAAGCGCTGAACGATCAGGGCGACAGCTTTTTCTATCAGGGAGATTACAAATCCGCCGCGCCCCTGTACCAGCAGGCGCTGCTATCAGCGTCGAAGACGAGCGGGCAGCAAATGACTTTGCTTTCGAAGGTCAACTTGGCGAAACTCGCCGTCAAGCAGGGCAACGCAGCCTCCGCGGTGAATGCCCTCCGCAGCCTCTGCAACGACGCCGACTCGCTCGGGCTGAAATATCTTTCCGTGGAATGCTCGGTTTATCTTGCAGAGGCGCTGATAGAGACGAAGAATTATGCGAAGGCGCGAGATGAACTTAACCGCGCGCTGAATCGCAGCGAGAAGCTTGGGCTTCGCGCGCTGCTCGCACGAAGTCAATACTTGCTCGGTCGTTCCTTGCAGCTCTCCGGTAATGCGAAAGAAGCAGCTAGCCATTTCGCTGAGGCGCACCGCATCCTTGATGACATCAAGAAGGACGCTGGGAGCGATAGCGTTACAAAGCGCAGCGACCTCGCCCCCATCTACGCGGTAGCGACCAATTGAGCGGCGCATAAACACGCCATCGTTTGTAAATTCAGCGGAGAGCGAACCCGCGACAACGGTCTCACAATGTGCTAGCGTTTCTTTGTACGACACGCGAGAAACTCGATGGACGTTTTCGAAGAAATCGTAAGAATCAGAAAAGCCGGGCACCGTGCCGCGCTTGCAACCATCGTGCATACGAACGGCTCGATTCCGAGCTATGAAGCTTCGCGCATGCTGATCCGCGATGATGGCTCCATACTGGGAACCGTGGGCGGCGGCTGCGTCGAAGCAGAAGTATGGGCTGCAGCCAAGGAAGTAATTCAAAGCGAGCAAGCGCGCAAGATGACGTTTAATCTGAACCACGAAGCCGGTTTCGATTCCGGCCTTATTTGCGGTGGTACGCTGGAGGTTTTCGTGGAACCCATTCTTCCCCAACCCACGCTCTTTATTTTCGGCGGCGGGCACATTTCCGCAGCGCTGGCGCGCGTCGCGCACCAAGCCGGATTTTCGATCGGGATTGCGGACGACCGCGACACATTCGCAAACGCAGAACGCTTCCCCATGTCCTCGGAAATTTATACTTCTTACGAAGATGCCTTTGAAAAGATCCGGCCTAATTCTGCGACCTACATTGTCATCGTCACGCGCGGACACAAAGACGACATGCGCGTTTTATCCTGGGCGGTGGAAACCGAATCGCGAGGCTTCTCGCCATGCTATGTCGGAATGATCGGCAGCAAACGCAAAGTTCTGTCCATTTATAAAGCATTGGAAATGGACGGCATCTCGCCCGACAAATTTGAGCGCGTTCACGCACCGGTCGGCCTCGACATAGGCGCTCTCACTCCCGAAGAAATTGCGGTGAGTATCACCGCCGAGATCATCGCCGTCCGGCGCCACGCTGTGAATCTCCCTCACAAATCCTTACAACTTTCCAAAATAGCAAGCTCGCAACAAGTCTGAACGGCCATGCTCGCCCTCGCCATCCTGGCCGCCGGTGAATCGCGGCGCATGGGCCTGCCGAAGGCGCTGCTTACTTATGGCGGGAAGACTTTCGCCGAACATCTCGTGGCCGCGACACGCCACGAACGCGTTGGTCTGACGCGAATCGTTTTGGGAGCCCAAGCCGTGGAAATTCGCAGCCGGCTGCCGCTCGATCCCGCGTGGATCCTCGACAATCAGAATTGGCAAGAGGGGCAGCTTTCTTCCATCCAGGTTGTGATTCGCAGCCTTCCTCCCGGCGCAACGGAGGGACTGATGCTCTGTCCCGTGGATCATCCGTTGATATCAAGCTTTCTCGTGGCGCAGCTCATTCAGGAATTTGATTCCACGGAAAAACAAATCGTGCTGCCTAGCTACAAGGGAAAGCGCGGACACCCCGTGATCTTTCGCGCGACGCTTTACAATGAATTGCTGGCCGCTTCGCACGAGGTCGGCGCGCGCGAAGTGGTCTGGGCGCATCCAAGCGGCGTTGCCGAAGTTGAGACTGACGAAGAGGGTGTCATTCTCAATTTGAACGATCCGGAAATATTGAAGAAGGCCCTCGGTGAGTAAAAATGTCATCGAGCGAGTTTCAAACCAGTTTCACAAATAGAGCGGAGAGGGCGTCTCCGCAAAGTTGCGCGGCGTGGAAAGTAGACGGGGGAAGCGTTCCCAGCGCTTCGGAAATTTGTCGCGGCGTGATCGAAAGAAATTCACTCGGAAGCTTCCCCGCCAGTAGGTCCGTGAGCACGGAGCTCGAAGCGATGGCGGCGACGCATCCCTGGGTCTTGAATCGCGCCTCCACCACACGCCCTGCTTCCAAGCGCACAGACAATTGCAATACATCGCCGCAAACCGGGTTTACGACCTCGACGACGGCAGTTGCGTCCGGAATGTCGCCGACATTGTGAGGATTCCGAAAATGTTCGAGCACCGTTTCATTGAACATAACATTCACAATATAGTTTGCCACCCAACTTCACGCAGAACAAATTGCAACGTTTGGCGCGGAGCGGAATCAGTCGGATAATTGGACATGCGTCCGGGCGAGCTATCGACGTGTCCGGGTCGTCCTCTTTGGCATGACCGGGACATTCCCTAGGTGGTCGTTGTCCGATCGCCAAACGTACTAAGTTGCAAGGAAGTTATTTCCGTCAGATAATCCTGTGGTTGAATCGACGCGCTTTTTTGGGTGCGTTTAACTTCAACCCATTTGTCTTGCGGTAGATGGCGCTCCATTTTTTAGACATCAACCCTTTGCATCGCAGCCAGGCGGAAAAGAAGGAGGCATCGCTTGATTTCATTCACCGTGAACGGCAAGGCAGTCAGCGTAGCGGATCTGCCCTCCACGCCGCTGCTCTGGGTGATTCGCGATTCGCTGAAACTTACCGGCACGAAATATGGCTGTGGAATGGCGCAATGCGGAGCTTGCACCGTTCACATTGACGGCGAGGCCGTGCGGTCTTGTGTCGCTGCCGTTTCGCGGGCGGAAGGAAAGAAGATCACAACGATTGAAGGTATCTCGCCCGATCTG
This sequence comes from Candidatus Acidiferrales bacterium, assembly GCA_049517055.1. Classification (GTDB taxonomy): domain Bacteria; phylum Acidobacteriota; class Terriglobia; order Acidiferrales; family UBA7541; genus Palsa-295. The sequence goes on from JBEKSN010000058.1 coordinate 15,458, forward strand.
ACGCATCCTCTTCAACAGGCCTGGATCGAGATTGACGTGCCGCAGTGCGGATACTGCCAGTCTGGGCAGATCATGAGCGCGGCGGTGCTGCTTGCGGAAAATTCCAAGCCCACGGACACCGACATTGACGAAGCTATGTCCGGGAATATTTGCCGTTGCGGCACCTATCCGCGCATTCGGCAGGCCATTCATCGCGCTGCTGAAATCAAAGCGCAGCGGGGTGCGAAATGACCGTAGCCACGCAAATGAAGCGCCGTGATTTCTTGAAAACAGGAGCGGCAATCGGCGGGGGCTTATTGCTAAATCTCTATGTCCCGGATTGGGCGCCCGCGCGCGCAGCCCAATCGACGACCCAGCCCGTGGTGTTGAATGCTTTCGTGCACATCGGCAACGATGACCTTGTCACTGTGGTTTCGAACCATTCCGAAATGGGGCAGGGAATCTACACTTCGCTGCCCATGTTGATTGCCGAAGAGCTCGAAGCCGATTGGAGCAAGATTCGCGTGCAGGCCGCTCCCGTGGCGGCAGTCTATAACCACACCGTTTACGGCATCCAGATGACAGGTGGAAGCACGACGACGAATTCTGAGTACGATCGATTCCGCAAAATGGGCGCCATGGCTCGCGTGATGCTCATTTCTGCCGCCGCACAATCCTGGGGCGTTGATACGCAAAGTTGCCACGCAGAAAAGGGATTTGTGGTTCATGCCGCTAGCGGGCGGCGCGCATCATTCGGCAGTCTTGCTGAGGCTGCTGCAAAGCTCGAGCCTCCCAAAGATGTTGCGCTCAAGGATCCGAAAGACTTCACCATCATCGGCAAGTCAATGCAGCGGCTGGACACGCCTTCAAAAACCAATGGCACCGCGCAATTCGGGCTCGATGTTTACATTCCCGGGATGCTTACGGCAGTTGTAGCGCGCTCGCCCGTCTTTGGTGGGAAAGTTTCGAGCTTCAATGGTGACAAAGCAAAAGCGGTCCCTGGCGTGTTGAATGTGCTGGAAGTTCCTTCGGGCATTGCAGTGATCGCCAATGGTTTTTGGCCGGCGAAGTTGGGCCGCGAGAAGCTGGAGATAGTTTGGGACGAGGGCCCTGGTAGAGAGATTTCTACCGTGGGGATGCGCGAGCAGTACGCGGCGCTCTCCAAGACGCCTGGCGCAGTCGCGCGCAAGGTTGGGGACCCGGCCAATGCTTTAGCTGGAGCGGCGAAAACGATCACCGCCGAGTACGAAGTTCCTTATCTTTCGCACTCGCCGATGGAACCCCTGAACGTTGTGGTCGATTTGCACGACGATCATTGCGAAATCTGGACTGGCACTCAATTCCAGACCGGCGATCGGGCCGCGGCTGCTGGTGTCGCGGGACTGAAGCCGGAGCAGGTGGAGCTTCACACCACGCTACTCGGCGGAGGATTCGGACGCCGCGGGAACCCTGCTTCCGATTTCGTGACCGAAGCCGTGCACGTGGCGAAAGTGGCTAAAGCTCCGGTGAAAGTTGTGTGGACGCGAGAGGACGACATTCGCGGTGGTTGGTATCGGCCGATGTGGTACGACCATTTTGCGGCTGGGCTAGATGCCAACGGCAATCCCGTAGCATGGACCCACACGATTGTGGGCCAGTCGATTTTCGACGGAACCATGTTCGCTGGTTTCGGAATTAAAGACGGAGTTGATGCGGCATCGGTGGAAGGTGCGGCCGACATCATTTACAACATTCCGAATATCCAAGTAGATTTGCACAGTCCTAAGAATGAAGTGCCGGTGCAATGGTGGCGCTCAGTAGGTCACTCGCACACCGGATTTTCGGTGGAAGCGTTTCTGGATGAAGTCGCCCATGCCGGTGGAAAAGATCCTTACCAGCTTCGCCGCGCTCTTCTGGCGAACCAACCGCGGATGCTTGCCGTGCTCGATCTCGCGGTCGAAAAAGCGCATTGGGGCGGACCTCTTCCGCAAGGACACGCGCGCGGAGTCGCCACACATTTTTCTTTCGATAGTTACGTCGCGCAGGTTGCCGAAGTCTCGGTGGAAAAAGACGGCCGCGTCCGGGTGCATCGCATCGTCGCTGCCGTGGATTGCGGCCGCACGGTCAATCCGGACACGGTGAAGGCACAACTCGAAGGCGGCATCGTCTTCGGCCTCACTGCCGCGCTAAAGACTGAAATCACGCTCGATAAAGGCCGCGTGCAGCAGCGGAATTTTAACGACTATCCCATGGTGCGGATGTTTGAGTCGCCTGAAATCGAGGTTTATATCGTCCCGAGCACAGAGAAACCCACGGGCGTGGGCGAACCGGGAGTGCCGCCGGTTGCGCCGGCAGTTGCGAATGCGATTTTCGCCGCCATCGGCAAACGCGTGCGGCGTCTCCCGATCAAGCCTGAAGATTTACGCTCCGCATGAAGACTCATCGCGAGGATGCGAAGATGCCGAATAATACAAAGAGGCAGGTTCTTACAGCGCTTCTCTTGCTGGGATTCGCCGGCGCGTTTCTGGCGCTGTGGTCCCAACAATCCACATCCGCAAATACAGGAAAGGCTGCACCCACGCGCGGGCTTAGTTCAGCGAACGCACTTGCGGAAACGGGTGTCACAACAGCATCCGCCACGGATACCGATGCTGCGGCAGCACAAGCCGCTTTTGAACGCGCCTACGCCGTTTTCGTTTCGCCGCGCTGCCAGAATTGCCATCCATCAGGCGACGCTCCACTGCAAGGCGACGACAGTCACGTCCATGCGCAAAATGTAAAGCGTGGTACGGATGGTCACGGCGTTTACGGGATGAGGTGTCAAACCTGCCACCAGGACGCGAATCTTCCGGGCGCGAACATGCCTCCGGGGAATCCGAAGTGGGGATTACCGCCTCCTCAAATGAAAATGGTTTTTGTGGGTAGAACTTCCGGAGAGCTTTGCCGTCAATTGAAAGATCCCAAGCTAAATGGTGGCCGCAGTCTCGCGCAAATTCTCACGCACGTTGCTGCCGACGATCTCGTTGGCTGGGGATGGAATCCCGGTGACGGACGCACGTTGCCTCCACTCAATCGGCCGGATTTTGTCGCTGCGATGCAGGAATGGGTAAACGATGGCGCGGCCTGCCCGAACTAGAAGCAAGCGCTTAGGCAAATGAGCGGCCTGAAGCGTTGAAGTAATCTACTCGACTCTGGCAGGAATCATCAACGATGCCACTGCAGCGCTTGCCAAGGACAGTCCCGCGCAAATCAACATTACGGTTCGGAATCCAAAGACAAATGCACGGGAAATTGACACCCGGATTAGCGCCGTCGTATTCGCATCCAGGCCGGAGGGCAGGTCAAGACCGGCGAGTTTGATCTCGTTCGAGCGAATGTATTGGAGAATGCCGGGCGGAAGCGATGCGCTCGCGAGATTACGATTCAAGTTGGAACTGAATAATCTCACCATTACGATCCCAAAGATTGCAATGGCAAGTACGCCCGCAACCCGAGCGACCGCGTTATTCACGCCCGAGGCGGTACCAGCACGGTCCTGCCCCACTGAACTCATCACCACCGTTGTGAGCGGAGCCACGCTAATCGCCATTCCGAGACCGAGAACAACGAACGCCGGAAAGAATGTTTTCCAATAACTAGCTCCAACACCCGGTATGGCGAAGAGAACGAACCCTGTTGCTGAAATCACCGGCCCAATTATCAGGGGAGCCTTCGGTCCGTAGCGCGTTACCAGCCCGCCGGACCAGCGCGAAAGGAAGAAGATCAGAAGAATTAGTGGGAGCGCAGCCGCGCCGGTCGCAGTCGTCGAGTATCCCTGCACCTGAATAAGGTTCATTGGGAACAAAAAAAAGAAGATTCCAAGAGCGGCGTAGAGAAACAGCGTGAGCAGGTTCGCACCACTAAAACTGCGGGACTCGAACAGCGTCAGCGGAATCATGGGTGAACTTACCCTGGCCTCAACGAACGCGAAACCGATTAAACAGCCGAATCCTACAATCAGGCTTCCGAAAACCAGAGGTTGGTTCCAACCGAGACTAGTCGACTCTATGAACCCGTAGACAACCCCGCCTAATCCAACGGTCGCGAACAGCACCCCAAGCCAGTCCACACGCGCGGCACCCGCGTCGCGGCCTTCGGGAATGTGCCGCAGCGATATTGCGATCACGCCCGCCGCGATCGGAATATTAATGAAAAAGACCCAGCGCCAGGACGCATGCTGAATCAACCAGCCGCCGAGTACCGGTCCGACCGCTGTCGTGATCGCAGTGAAACCGGACCAGGTACCAATTGCTTGACCACGCCTTTTCTCGTCGAAATTTGCGCTGATGATCGACAGGCTGCCGGGCACGAGAAAGGCAGCCCCTATACCTTGGGCGCTTCGCGCAATCACGAGTTGCTGAATGTTCGAAGCGAGGCCGCAGGCGATAGAGGCCGCCGCGAAAGCCCCTACGCCAACCAAGAACATCGACCGGCGGCCAAACAAGTCGCCGAGAGAACCGCCGACAAGAATTAAAGCTCCTAAGAACAGCCCATAAGACTCGACCACCCACTGCACGCCTATGACGGTTGCGTGAAGGCTTGCTTGCAGCGCGGGCAAAGCCACATTGACAACAGTGCTGTCAATAAACGCCATGCTGGATCCGAGAATTGTCGCCGCCAGGATCCAATGCCCCGCTCGCGCTGTGCATGGAACGGCAGCATTCACCGATCGGACTACCGCTTCGTCGCAAGGCGGCTTCATGGAGGTTATGGATGCATTTGCTTGTGGATTAGGTTCCAGTAGTCCTCGGTTGTTTAAGTGCTTGTAATAAGCCAC
>JBEKSN010000059.1:0-18994 GCA_049517055.1 Candidatus Acidiferrales bacterium
TTCGTGAGCGATGACGCCTTCCAGTTCGTCGTCATTCATGAGTTCGAGCAGGCCCTGGGTGACGGCAACCGAAGCGTGACTTGGGTTGCGGCCGGTGGCGAAGGCGTTGGGGGCAGGCTGCGGAATCAGATACAGCTTTGGCATGGGCAAATTCGCTTTCGCTGCGAGGCGCTCCATGACGGCATATAGACGCGGCGCCTCTTCTCTGCTGATGGGCTTCGCGCCGCTGGAGGCGAGGGCGATTTTATCGGAAAAGAAATAGGCGGTGCCGTTCATCAGGACAGCGACGACGAGCGCGATCGTGATGCCGCGCTCGCCACCGAATGACGCGCCGATGAAAAGCAGCAGTAGGGTTAAGGCCGTAAGAAGAAATGTGGTCTTTAGAGTTTTCATGGAATTCAGCCTTTGCGCCGCATTTCAGTTCAGGCAGCGCCTGCTTTCAAAACACCACGCGTGATCTTCATTTCGCCAGTCTTGGAATCCGCGTCAACAAGCACCACGCTGTATAGCGCGTTTCATGGGACGCGCGCCGTAGGCCGGGTCGTAGCCTTCGCGGAAGAGCAAGGCTTTGGCTGCCGGAGTGAGTTGGATGGTCAGCTGGCGCTCGGCGAGACGTTTGGTCAAATTGCGCATTTGCAATTCGACGATGCGCTCGATCTGATCTTTTCCCAGCGGGCGGAACATCACGATGTCGTCGATCCGGTTCAGGAATTCAGGACGGAAAAGTTCCCGCAGAGCGGCCATGGCCTGTTCACGCGCCTTTTTCGGATCTTTCTCTGCGAGTTCGAAAATTGCCGAAGAGCCGACGTTGGAAGTCATGATGATTACGGTGTTGCGAAAATCCACGGCGCGGCCTTTGCCATCGGTCAGTCGGCCGTCGTCAAGAATCTGAAGCAGAACGTTGAAAACATCCGGATGCGCCTTTTCGATTTCGTCCAGCAGAATCACAGAATACGGACGGCGTCGAACTTGTTCCGTGAGCTGTCCACCTTCTTCATAGCCTACGTAGCCCGGAGGCGCGCCAATCATTCGCGCGACAGAATGTTTTTCCATGTATTCGGACATGTCGAGACGGATGATAGCTTTCTCGTCGTCGAACAAGAATTCAGCGAGTGCGCGCGCGAGTTCCGTCTTGCCTACTCCAGTTGGGCCGAGGAACAGGAATGAGCCGATGGGACGGTTGGGATCGCTTAAGCCCGAGCGGCTGCGGCGGATGGCATTTGCCACACTGGCCAGCGCTGCGTCCTGCCCTACCACGCGATCGCGCAGGCGGTCTTCCATGTGGACGAGTTTCTGAACTTCGCCCTCGAGAAGCCGGCCGACGGGAATGCCGGTCCACTTGGCGACGATTTTTGCGATTTCTTCTTCGCCGACTTCTTCCTTCAACATCGGGTGATCTTTCTGCAAATCGGCGAGGCGGTCCTGTGCGGCCTTCAGTTCTTTTTCCGCCGCGGAGAGCTTGCCATAACGTATCTCTGCAACTTTTGAAAGATCGCCGGTACGTTCGTAGCGCTGTTCGTCGGCCTTTAGTTGCTCAATTTCGCCTTTTTGTTTGCGGATGCGGCCGATGGCATCTTTTTCCGTTTGCCAGTGCGCCTTCAGGCCGTTGGATTGTTCGCGCAAGCCAGCGAGTTCCTTATCGATTTGTTTCAGGCGGTCGCGGGAGTGCGCGTCAGATTCCTTGCGCAGGGCTTGACGTTCAATTTCGAGTTGCATGATGCGCCGTTCGATTTCGTCAATTTCAGTGGGGAGCGAATCGATTTCCATGCGAAGTCCGGCGGCGCCTTCGTCAACAAGGTCAATCGCTTTATCGGGAAGGAAGCGGTCCGTGATGTAGCGCTGGGAGAGCATGGCAGCGGCTACGATCGCGGCATCCTTGATGCGCACGCCGTGGTGAACTTCGTAGCGCTCTTTCAGGCCGCGCAAAATGGCGATGGTGTCTTCCACAGACGGTTCGCCGACGTAGACCGGCTGGAAGCGCCGCTCAAGAGCGGGATCTTTTTCGATGTACTTGCGATATTCGTTGAGCGTGGTAGCACCGATCGCGCGCAACTCTCCGCGCGCCAGGGCGGGCTTGAGCATGTTGGAAGCGTCCATGGAGCCTTCGGCAGCGCCTGCGCCGACGAGTGTGTGCAGTTCATCGATGAAGAGGATAATTTGGCCTTCGGATTCGGTGACTTCCTTGAGGACGGCTTTCAAACGGTCTTCGAACTCGCCACGATATTTCGCACCTGCGATCAGCGCGGAAAGGTCGAGCGATACGATGCGCTTGGGCTTTAAGACTTCGGGTACGTCGCCGGAGATGATTCGTTGCGCCAACCCTTCGACGATGGCGGTTTTACCGACACCGGGTTCGCCGATAAGGACCGGGTTGTTTTTTGTGCGGCGCGCGAGAATCTGCATCACGCGACGAATCTCTTCATCACGGCCGATGACCGGATCCAGCTTGCCTCGCCGGGCAAGGTCGGTGAGATCGCGAGCGTACTGCTCAAGCGCTCGGTAAGTTGATTCGGGATTTTGGGAAGTGACGCGATGGCTGCCGCGGATTGTGGCCATCGCTTGCAATATCGCATCGTGGGTCACGCCTTGACGCGCCAGCAGTTGTCCAGCGGGATCGCGAGAATCCGCGGCGATGGCGAGCAGAATGTGTTCAGTGGAGACGTATTCGTCTTTGAGGCGCTGAGCTTCGTCGAAAGCGCGCTCGAGAACTTTGTTGGTCGCGGGACTTAAATACTGCTGCGACAAATCCGAAACCTTGGGCAGACGCCCAATCTGAGCCTCTACATCGCTTGAAAGCTTGGTTGGCGACACGCCAAGCTTTTCGAGCAAAGGAGACACGACGCCTTCAGCTTGCGCAATTAGAGCCCATAGCAAATGCAAAGGCTCAATCTGCTGCTGGCCGGAGCGCGCGCCCATTTCTTGCGCTGCTTGCAATGCTTCCTGGGCTTTAATCGTTAGTTTGTCGAGTCGCGGCATAAGCGGATTTTCTCACTTTCCAACTGAGACAGACACTGGGCCGAAGATATCACGGCTTTCGTTTTTATTGGTTTCTGTTCATGTCTAAGTGCGCAGCTCCAGCGGTGGCAGCATCGCATTTATTAGTGAAGCAGCATGATAAAATATGCGTGTTACATTGTCAAGTACATATCGCGTTTACGAGGGGCATGCTGCTGGGCTGAACATCATAAGACGCGCAAAATAAGGCACTTAAGATAATGCGTCTCCGGCATTTCCAGCAAAATCGGGTGATCTTGAGATTGGGTGCGGCGTTCTGCCACCGCGATCACTTTGCGGGCATCGTTGGCAGCCTCGGCGAGAATCTGGAGGAAGGAAGCCTCGGAGACGTGGTAAGAGCAGGAGCAAGTGATCAGATACCCGCCCGGCTTGATGAGCTTCATGGCCCGGAGGTTGATTTCCTTATATCCGCGTTGCGCGGCCGGGATGCTATCGCGGTTCTTAGCGAAAGCGGGGGGATCGAGCACAACCATATCGAAACGCCGGCCCACCTCGTCATATTCCTTGAGCAGGTCAAATGTGTTTGCTTCGCGAAAGGTGACATTTGAAATCGCATTCAGCTTCTGATTGCGACGCGCGGCCTGCACGGCTGCCGGCGCCATATCGACACCTTCGACGTGGGCGCAATGGTCGGCGACGGTAAGAGAAAACCCACCCTGATAGCTGAAGCAATCGAGGACTTCGCCAGAAGCGTATCGCCGAGCAGCCCAGTGGTTTTCGCGCTGATCGAGAAAAGATCCGGTCTTTTGACCATGGCGGAGATCGTAAACGAAGGCGATACCGTTTTCTTTTGCCACGATTTCATCCGGAATTTCGCCGTAGAGAACGTCGACGCGTTGTTCGAGGCCCTCAAGCAGGCGCACCTTAGGGTCGTTGCGCTCAAGGATGCCCTTGGGGGAGAACGATTCGACGAGGATTTCGCAAATGAGGCTTTTGATTCGTTCGGTGGATTGGCTCAGCGTTTGGATTACGAAGTAATCGCCGTAGCAATCCACAATCAGAGAAGGCAATAGGTCCGCTTCGCCGTAAATAAGGCGATATGTTTCGGTGTTCTCGACAACAATTTTACGATAGGCTGCGGCGCGGCGGATGCGCTCGGTGAGGAAGGCGCGGTCGACCGGAACATCTTCGCGGGTAAGCAGCCGGACGGCAATCTGAGATTTATCGCTGTAAAAAGCGCGACCTTGGTAGCGGCCGCGTTCGTCCGCTAGGCGGACGATGGAGCCGGCTTCCGCGAGCGCGCTGCGGACATCGCTGCGATAAACCCAGGGATGGCCGGCGCGCAGGCGCTCGGAACCCCGCGAAGTAATAACAACGGACGCCTCCGCCACAATTCCTGCCTTGGGCGCTGAACGCGCCAGATAATCGCTATGATGGTACAGCATACTTAGAACGGGAGCGCAGGGATCGCGAGGCCGATGGAACTGAGTGAATTTGACTTTGAATTACCGCCGGAATTAATTGCGCAGCATCCGCTGGAGAAGCGCGACGCGTCGCGAATGCTCGTGATTGACAGGGCGTCGGACACACTGCAGGACAGCCATTTTCATGACTTCCCGGAAACGCTGCGCGGCGATGAACTCATCGTTCTCAATAATGCGAGAGTGCTGCCGGCCCGGCTTTTCGGACGGCGTGTGGGTATTCGTTCTGAAAAACCGGGGCAGAACAATGCGGCCCGCGACGAGCATCTGACGACTTCGATTGAAGTCCTGCTAGTGCGCGAACTCGAACCGGACCTTTGGGAGACGCTTGTGCGGCCGGGAAGAAAGATCCCCATGGGAGAGCACATCATTTTCGGCGAAGGCGAGTTGGAAGCGCAGGTGGAAGGCCGGGGCGGGTATGGCCTGCGGCTTATGCGATTCACTTCGCGGACGGGTTTTCATGAAGCGCTTGCTCGACTCGGCCACATCCCGCTGCCGCCATACATCAAGCGCGCGGATGGACCTCTGGATCGGGAGCGGTACCAGACGGTTTACGCGCGACAGGGAAGCGCGGTGGCCGCGCCAACCGCGGGGCTTCACTTCACGCCTGAAATTCTGAAACGCGTGCGAGAGCGCGGCGTGGAGATTGCGGAGATAACACTGGATGTGGGGCTAGGAACGTTTGAGCCGGTTCGAACGGAGCGGCTTGAGGATCATAAGATTCACGAAGAAACCTACGAGATATCCCAAGGCGCCGCGCAAGCTATTGCGAATGCGAAGAGCAAAGGCCGTCCCGTACTGGCTATCGGCACGACGGTGGTTCGGGCACTCGAAGATGCGGCTGAGAAATCTTCAGGGCGAGGGGTGCTTATTACGCCCGGGACCACAGAGGCCGGTATTTTTATCTACCCGGGGAAGCCGATTCGCATTGTGGATCAGCTACTGACAAATTTTCACCTGCCGCGGTCCAGCTTGTTGGCGCTGGTGGCAACTCTGGTGGGACGCGAGAACATTTTGCGGGCGTATGGGCATGCGGTAAGAGCGGGCTATCGCTTCTACAGTTACGGTGACTGCATGTTGATTCGGTGAGCTGGCGTGTTTCCGGAAGACCCGGCGAAGCCCTTTTTCCCTATTGAGTTTCGTGCAACGCGGGCCGGGTTCGTCTATAATCCGCTTCCTGCCGATGGGAGCGGGTGAATGCGGTATTTAATCCTAAGTGACATCCATGCCAATGTAACGGCGCTGGACGCTGCCCTAGAGGCTGCGAAAGGCCGCTGGGACAAGGTTCTGTGTCTGGGTGATGTTGTGGGGTACGGCCCGGACCCGAACGAAGTGATCGACTCCATCCGTAAATTAGGCGCTCTTGCGATTCGCGGCAATCACGACAAGGCGGGCAGCGGCATTGCGAACGCGGATGACTTTAACCCGGTGGCGCGGAACGTTGCGCTTTGGACCAGGGACCAGTTGCGGCCCGAGAATCGCAAGTGGCTTGAAGAACTGCCCATCGGCCCGGCAACGGTGGAAGGATTTTCACTGGTTCACGGAGCATTTCGCGACGAGGATGAATATGTTTTCGCGCCAGCGCAGGCTCTGGAAGGCTTACTGGACGCTCCTTCGCCGATTACTTTTTTCGGGCACACACATCTGCAGGGAGGATTCACCCTGCGTGACAATAAGGTGGGGGTGCTGCACTTCAAGCCAGCGGCAGAGTCTTTGTCTTCAACTCTGGTCATTGAGCCGGGCACAACCTACCTGCTAAACCCCGGTTCGGTGGGGCAACCGCGCGACGGTGACGCGCGCGCTGCATTCGCGATTGCGGATATCGGCAACAATACCATTGAGTTTTGGCGCGTTCCTTACGACATAGAAGCGGTGCAAGCACGCATGACAGCGGCTGGGCTACCAGACCCGCTGGTACGAAGGCTTGCATTCGGCCGCTAAGGCTACAAGAAACCGATGGAGCCCGGAGAAAGCTCGTACAGCAAGGAAAGGAGCCAGTTTCCAATCGCTTTTGCGGCTGGAACGGTAATTGTGCTTCTGCTCTTCGGCGGCTTTCTTGTTTTGACGCGGGTGATGCGGTCTCACGATTCCGCGACGGTTGTAAAACTTCCATTCGGCGCCGGCGAACAAGCGTATGCGCAGAACGTTCATTTTCTGGACATTCGGCTGGCGCACGCCGCCAATTTCTTGAATCAGGATTTTACGTACGTGGCGGGAACAATGTCCAACGACGGGCCGCGGAAAGTGCGCGCGATGGAAGTGACCGTGGAATTCCATGACCCTTTCCAACAAGTAATTCTGCGCGATACGAGCCAACTGGTGGACCGGCGCGGCGCCACACTGGATGCCGGACAGCATCGCGATTTCCAGATCCAGATGGAGCATCTTCCCGCGCAATGGGACAAACAAAACCCCACGATTCGTGTAACCGGCCTGATTTTGGAATAAGCGCGCGATTTTGGTTTCGTATTCTTGCGCCTAAGAGAAGTGGTGATGTCCTCGAACGCGTTCGCGGATGACTGGGCCGAGCTCGACCGCGCTTTGGGAGAGATGGCAGCGTCGGTCAGCGTTGAAGTTCGCGAGGACGGCGAATGGCTGGACGAACTCGCTGCGTTGCACTACGAGGTGCGGCGCGAAGGCAAGGCGGCACTGGTTCACTTGTGGTCGGATCAGCGGAATCTGACGCGCCGCGTGCTGCGCGTGAAAGAGCGCAGCGAGAATCGCATCCTTCTGGAAGTGCAGCGGTTCGGGAATGCCAAACCAGGGCGGCTTGAGTTTTTACGGGCTGATTCGCCGCGCTCTGCCGGACGTATTACTCGAGAACAATTCCGCTCGCGCCTTCGGCGCATTCTCTCCGAAAGTTTTCCTGACGCCACAGTTGAGTCGCTCAGCGCTGCAAAAGACCTCGAGCATACTTTTTCTGAATTATATGTTCGCGGGCATATGCATGAAGGTTCCCAGGGTTGGGCATTTCTAGCGGTTTCTCCAAATGAAAGCGCTGCAGTGATCGAGGGGATTCTCGCATTCGGAATTTTGTGGCTCGATTGGACGCGCTCGCACGCGGATCGTCGCGCAGTGGGGGGCTTGCGGTTGTTCGTGCCGGAAGGCACCAGCCGTCCGCTTCGCGAGCGATTGTTGGCGCTTTCTCCCGCGGCGCGGACAGAGATTTACGAGTGGCGCAAACCTGATGGGCCGATGCAAAAAGTTGACCTTAAGGATGCCGGAAATGTGGAGAGCCGGCTGATTCCGCGACGCGAGATCGAAATGGCCCTTGGTGCGGCGCGAGAAGGCGTTACGCGCATTCGCTCGCTCTCGGCAAATACTGCGTTGCCAATCGAGACCCGCGTGGCCGCGGGAACGGACGAAACTGCAGTCTGTTTCCGCGGGCTGGAATTCGCTCGTTGGACCGAGCAGGGCGTCTTGTTTGGACTAGGAGACGTGCAGCAACATTTATCCCGTGGAACTGAACCCGCGCTCACACGACTGCTGCGTGATCTGGAACTGCACCGCAGGTCCGAGGCTGAGGAGATGAATCATCCTCTGTATCGACGTGCGCCGGAGCGCTGGCTGGAAACGCTGATACTTGAAGATCCAACGAAGCTGGACGCGCAGCTCGATCCGCGACACCTCTATTCGCAGGTTCCTGCTCTTGCAGCGGGCGATCGAGGCGTAATTGACTTGCTTGGGGTCACGCTGCGTGGCCGTTTGGTGGTCATTGAATTGAAAGCGTCGGAAGATATTCAATTACCAATACAGGCGGTCGATTATTGGCTACGAGTTCGCCGCCACCAATGCGAAGGCAATTTTCAACGCAACGGGTATTTTGTGGCTGTTGAACTTGACCCGAAACCGCCGCTGATATGGCTGGTTGCTCCGGGGCTACGCTTTCATCCCTCGGCGGAGACACTCTTGAAATATTTTGCGCCAGAAATTCAAATCACGCGTGTTGGTCTAAATGAAAAGTGGCGCCAGGGATTACAGGTAGTTTTCCGCCAATGAAATCTCAGCTGGTTTTAAAGCCTAAGAGATTATTTCCGGAAGACTAGAAAATTAGGGAAGCGGCCTGGGTTGAACCAGAACCACTTCCCGGGGTGTGTCCTAGAAGCATTTGAATACTTAGACGCCTGGAGTGAAAAAAGGTTGCATCTCTAGCGGAACGCTAATTAGTTAGTAGAAAAGGTACTTGCGCCACTTCTCGTCGCGATGGCCGATAAGGCGCATCAACTGGCGCGAAGTGTGGAGAGTAAAAGGACGCGGGCGGCGCTGAAGTTTGAGTCCGGCTTCTTCCGGCGTGCGATCTCCTTTGCGATTATTGCAGCCGTAGCAGCATGCTACGAGATTTTCCCAGGAAGAACGGCCACCCCGCGAGCGGGGCATCACATGGTCGAGCGTAAGTTCAGAAGCGGGCAGCGCGTGACCGCAAAACTGGCAAGTATTGCGATCGCGCAGCAAAATGTTTTTTCGCGAAAGCGCGCGGCTTTGCTGTGGGATGTGGCGGTAGGTCAGAAGCCGAATCACCGAAGGCACTTGAATCGCCTTCTGCGTAGTATGGACTTCGGTGTGATTTGTTTCTTCCGCCTGGGCTACGCCTTTGAGCATCAGGACCAGAGCGCGTCGCACGGCTGTGACATTGATGGGTTCGAAAGTTGCGTTCAGCACCAGCACGGGCGCTTGCATCACAGAAGGGCGGCTCGCCGAGGATTGTGGCAGACGGGGAGCGAGCGCATCGGACGGGGTGCCGCCCAGGCCGATCCTTGGCCGAGGGCGTAAGACGCTCTTGAGACGGTTATCCATTTGTCCGCCTTCGCTGCGCTTGAAGATTCCCTTCCTTATCAGAGATGCTCGCCGCACCCCAGTGGTTTCTCTGATTAGTACGCTTTCTGCCGCGGTTGTGGATTTGAGAGCGGCCAACCGGTGACGACTCGAGCCACGGTTAAGCCTAGCACAGATGCCGCGCCCGCCTGCTTTAGAGCTCGCGAACACGCATCCAGCGTCGCGCCAGTCGTCAATACATCATCTATCAGCAGAACGCGCAATTTGTCAACTCGGACGCCTTCACGGGTCGCGTACGCGCCACGTACCGAGTCCCAGTGTTCTTTGCGCGAGAGGACCAAGCGAGCTGGACGCGGTCTTGTACGCATTAGGAGATAGGATCCCCGCTTTAATCCCAGCCGGCGGGCCAACGGCCGCGCGATCAGGTCTGCTTGATTGTAGCCGCGTTCGCGAAAGCGGTCGGCATGCAGCGGAACGGGGACTACAACGTCCGCCCGGAATTCGGCAGGTTGCCGAGCGAGGACTTCGGCCAGTCTGGCAGCGAACCAATCACCGAGCCGGGTGACCTCTTCGTACTTTAGGAGCAGTATTGCGCTATGGAGCGCGTCGTTGTAGACCGCGTAGCTTCGCGCGCGCGAGAAAGAAAAAGAGTCCAGGCGGCAGAGACGGCAGAGAGGCCGAATGGCCTCAGCGGCAACCTTCGAAATAAACGGGCGGCCGCAGCAATCGCACATGGGGTCGGTGATGGGTTGAAAGGAGGCCAGGCAATCCGTGCAGATGGGAATGCGGCTCGCGGTGATGAGCGTTTGGGCGCAAATTCGGCAGGGCGCAGGGAAGAGCACTGCGGCAATGGCGTCGACCGCATTCCGAATGATCACAGAAGCGTTGTTAACCGAGAGGGTACGAAGGGACGCTACTCGGATTGCGCGGGCAAGTGAAGAAATTAAGTTACGTACGCAAATCTACGCAGCGAATTGTGGGCGTTTATTTTATGTGGGAGGACCGTCGAATCCGGGTTGCAAAACCAGAATCGAGCCAAAAAACTTAGAGCAGGCCCTGTTCCATTTTTTCCTGGCAGGGGAGACAGTAACGGGTCCAGGGTACGGCTTCCAGGCGCTTCTGCTGGAGTTCCTGATGGCAGGCGATGCATTCGCCGAAGCTATCATCTTTGATGCGAGCCAAGGCGTCATTCACCAATTGAAGCAGCGAACGGTCGTTATGCGTCTGGCCGAAGAGAAACTCTTTGGTGTAGGAGTTTGCAGCCTTGTCCGCGAGGTCCACGGTTGGGTCTTCATCGGCTTCGCGGCCTTCCTGTTCGGTGCGCGCGATTCCACGCATGAGTTCGTCGCGCCGAGTGACTAATTTCTTTTTGTAATATTCGAGCCGCTTCTTATCCATAGTTAGGTCCCTAAGCGAGGTTTGCCGCCTCACTAAAATCCAACGATTTTAACGACACCTTCTGTTCATTGTCAAATCAACCGATTCGCGAAGAGATAGACCAGTCATAGATGCGGCGGGTGGGGAAAAGGATTCCGGCGACTGAAATCAGAAGGACAGATGCTTCGACGGAAACAGAAGGTGAATGGCCAGAGCCCAAATCAGCAAAACGAGAAACACGAATGCGCTGCCTTCCGGCCCAACTGATCCGCCGGTCAGCCAAGTGGGCCCATGAAAGGACGAATTCAGAAGGTGTCCCTGTGCGAGAAGTCCGCTATCTGGGACGGAATACAGATAGGTCTCGCCCCAATCCCAGGAGGCGTGCATCCCGATGGCAAACCAGATAGTCCCGGTGCGGCGTAAGGAAAATGCTGCCACCAACCCAAAGAGACCTGCCGTGAGCGCGCCATATTTTGCTTCGCCCGGATTTCCTAGGTGTATGGCTCCGAACAGAATGGCCAGCACGATCGCAGCGGGCCAGAAACCCATCCCAGAGGCTAGCGTTGATTGCATATATCCGCGGAAAGAAAACTCCTCGGAGATACCGACGAGGGTGAAGCCGAGGCCATAGAGAGCTCCGTATTTGACTGCATCGCCGCCGGTGATTGCAAAGCCGCCGAGGGAAAAACCGTGGAAGATAGCAATCAGGGCCATTAACAGGGACAACATGGCGAGGCCAAGAGGCACGCCTTGCCAGAAGCGTTTTCCAAGTGATTCACGGAGCGGCAAACCGTAATCCGCGAAGGATCGCTTCTCAATCTTGGTCATAATGAACGCCGAAATGAGTAAGCAAAGAACTGCCAGGCCTTCACTGATGATTTGTCCGCCTGGCGTGATTAAACTTTTGGGCTGGGACTGCATGTAGCCGCGAACGGCTGGGATTCGAAAGACTGTGAATTGGACTGCAGCGCCGAGAGCGATGAAGATGACAAGAAAGATCAAAAGTCGCCAGCCGGCGCGGATTCCGTTCGGGCCGAGAAAAATCTCGGCGCCTGCTGACCGTGCCGGGCGTACCGAAATGGGTTCTGCGGCCAGCAAAGAAGGCACGGCTGGTTCTGGGTCGATGGTCACGTCTGGCCTCTCATCGTCTCTGTACTATACGGCAATCAGCGCGGGTTAGTTTCATCGCCATATCCTTCAGGAGCGCGGGTGCAAAGTCACTTCTTCAACATATGAAATGCGAGGGCGAACAAGGCAAACGCTGGTAGTAAGACGTCGGCCGCATGGTTTGGATAGTCTGCCTGACGGGTCTTGGCTGCGCCGCCTCCGACCCGAGTCTGCCGGTAACCAGGGTTGCGGCAGCGGAGAGCGGCTGCTAAAATCCTTAGTTCCACGCGCCTGGGAGAGCCGCAATCGGAGACACCCTTCCACGCATCTAAATGACTTCGCCATGATTGTGAAACGCAGGGAGGAATGGTTTGGCTAAATATGATGTTGTCATTATTGGGAGTGGCCCGGGCGGCTATGTCGCCGCGATTCGTGCCGCGCAGTGGGGCTTGAAGGTAGCCGTGGTCGAGAAGGATCCATTTCTCGGAGGCACCTGCCTGCACGTCGGCTGCATACCTACGAAAGTCTTTTTGCATCATGCGGATATCTACGACCATTTCAAACGCGCGGAAGAGTTCGGATTTGAAGTGAAGGATGTGAAGGTGAAGTGGCCCAGCATCCTGGCGCGCAAAGACAAGATCGTAAAGAAGCATGCTCTGGGGATTGCCAGCCTGTTCAAAAAACATAAAGTTGAAACAATTACCGGCTGGGGAAAGATTGCCGGGCCGGGCCGAGTTTCGGTTGAAAAGGACGGCAAGATAACCGAAATCGAGACGACGAATATATTGCTAGCTACGGGCTCGGAGGCGCGCTCTTTGCCCGGCGTTGAAATCGATGGAAAAACGGTTCTGACGAATCGCGAAATTTTGGGTCTGCAAGAGATTCCGAAATCAATGATCGTGGTGGGCTGCGGAGCGGTAGGCGTCGAGTTCGCGTCAATTTTCCGCACGTTCGGTTCGGAAGTCACGCTGCTGGAGGCAGTCACGCGTGTGGTGCCGCTTGAGGACGAGGAAATTTCGGCCGAGTTGCACAAGGCTCTGACGAAAAAGGGAATGCGGATCGAGTTGGAAGCAAAAGTGGAATCTGTGAAGAAGAATGCCACCGGCGCGACCGTCACGTACAAAGACAAGGCTGGGAAATCCCAGACGATCAGTGCGGAGAAAGTCTTGATTGCTGTGGGGCGCCGGCCCCTCACCGAAAATATCGGGTTGGAAAAAACGAAAGCGAAACTCGAGCGCGGTTTCATTATCACGAACGCGTATCTTGAAACGAACGAGCCTCATCTCTACGCGATCGGAGATATCGTTGCGGGGCTGCCGCAGCTTGCGCACGCCGCTTCGATGGAGGGAATCATCGCCGTGGGCCGCATGGCCGGCAAAGAGGTGCAGCCGTTCGATCGCAAACGTTGCCCGAATGCCACGTACTGTGAGCCTCAAATCGGTTCTATAGGCCTAACGGAGAAGCAGGCGCGCGATGCCGGCTTCCAGGTCAAGACCGGCAAATTCCCGTTCATCGGGAATAGCAAAGCGACAATTCTTGGCCAGCACGAAGGGTTCATCAAAGTGGTGGCAGAAGAAAAGTATGGCGAGATACTTGGGGTGCATGCGATCGGGCCGCTTGCGACGGAAATCATCGCGGAGCCGGTCGCGGCGCTCGGCCTCGAAGCCACGTTGGACGATATGGCTGCAACTATCCACGCGCATCCAACAGTATGGGAAGCGATGGGTGATGCGTTCAATTCCGTCCGCGGTATGGCGATTAACATCTAGTTTCGACCAAAAACCTAACGTGAACCAAAACGACAAAATCTGTTGGGAAGTAAGACTTGGGCTTATGCCTTATGAGCTGGCGTACGATCTGCAGCGGAAGCTCGTTCAGGCGCGAAAAGAAGACGCAATTCCGGATGTGCTGCTACTCTGCGAGCACCCGCATGTGATTACGCTGGGGCGCAATGGCCAGCCCGGAAACCTGCTGGCATCAAATCATTTGCTGGCGCAGATGAATGTTGAATTTCACGATACGGACCGGGGCGGCGATATCACCTATCATGGTCCCGGACAAATCGTGGGTTATCCGATATTGGATTTAGCGAAGCACCGGCGCGACGTTCGCTGGTATGTTAACCAGCTCGAAGAAGTAATGATTCGCGCGACGGCGGATTTTGGCCTACGTGCCAAGCGCGTGGAAGGCCAGCACGGCGTTTGGATTGATACGGGTGCTCCCGCGACAGAAGAAAAGCTTGGCGCGCTGGGAGTGCATTTGAGCCGCTGGGTTACTTCACACGGGTTCGCGTACAATGTCTCGACCGATCTGCGTTACTTTGATTTGATCGTGCCATGCGGCATTGCGGGAAAGCGCGCAATTTCTCTGGAACGCGCGCTGGGCAGGCATTTGGACACGGAAGAAGTGAAGCGAAACTTCATTTTGCATTTTGGGGAAGCTTTCGAACGCACGATGATTTCTGTTTCACCGAGCGAACTTGAAGAAACATTGGCCGGCGAGTTTGCAGCCGGAGCATATGTGCACGAGCGAGAAAATATACCGGCTGGAGCTGCAAAAGGGAGCGAGGCATGAGTAATCCGCTGACGAGGGAGCAGCATCTCGAGCTGTATTACTTCATGCAGCTCAACCGCCAGCTTGAAGAACGCATGGTACGTCTTTTCCGGCAGAACAAAATTGTCGGGGGACTTTACTCGAGCCTGGGCCAGGAAGCTGTTTCCGTGGGAACTTGCTACCCTCTGGAAAAAAAGGATTGGATCGCGCCGATGATTCGAAACATAGGCGCGCTATTGGTAAAGGGCGTTCCGCCCCGCGACATCTTCACCCAGCACATGGCGAAATATACTTCGCCCACGCAGGGCAAGGACGGCACCAGCCATTTCGGCGATTTAAAAGTGCGCCACATTGTTTCGCCCATTTCGATGCTCGGTGATTTGATTCCGGTGATGACGGGTGTGGCTATGGCCGGCCGCTACCTGGGCCAGAATATCGTCGCGCTCACTTGGATCGGCGACGGCGGCAGTTCCACGGGCGCGTTCCATGAGGGTCTGAATTTGGCTGCACAGCAACGCGCGCCGTTCGTGCTGATTGTCGAGAATAACCAATGGGCCTATTCCACTCCGGTCTCGCGCCAGGTGCCGGTGAAAAATCTTGCCGACCGCGCGGTGGCTTACGGAATTCGAAGCTGGATTGTGGATGGAAACGACGTCATCGCGGTGTACAACGCGGCGAAGGAAGCCGTGGACGAGTGCCGCGCAGGACGCGGGCCTGCGTTAATCGAAGTGAAAACGATGCGCATGAGAGGCCACGCGCAGCACGACCCCGCCGAGTACGTTCCGAAGCAGATGTTCGACTACTGGAAGGCGCGCGATCCTATTGTGCTTTACGAAAAATATCTTACCGAGAATAAGATCTGGGACGCGAAGGCGAAAGCTGAAATCGACGCGCGCATCGAGCGCGAGCTCGACGTGGAACAGAAATTCGCAGAAGAGTCGCCCATGCCGCCGCCGGAATTGGCTGAAGAAGGCGTGTACTGCGACGGCTGCCACGAGATTGAAGCTGCATGGCAGCGTCCGAAGGCGGAACTCACGCCTCCGGCATGCAGTATCGATCCGAGCTGGCAAGTGAAAGATTTTGGCTCGTACGCCGAAGTTGAGGCCATCACGAAACAAATCGCGGCTCCCGTTGTGGGTGGTGGCGGCAACGGTTCGAAGGTTGCTAAGCCAGTGGTGAAATCGGGCGGCAAGCCTGCTCAAAAGCCGCAGCCACGGGTTGCAGAGCCTGAAACACCGGAAGTTCCGCGCGTTCCATTTGGACGCGGGCCAAAAGATAAGTCTGTGCGAGAAGCGCAGAATCCTCGCGACAGGCATCAAAATCCGCGCGATAAACGTGGGAGACGCTGACATGGCTCCCATTACGATGATCGAGGGAATCCGCCAGGCGATGTTCGAAGAAATGGATCGCGATCCAGCTGTTTTCGCGATTGGCGAAGACATCGGCGTGTATGGCGGGGCGTTCAAAGCCACCGAAGGACTTATCGCAAAATTCGGCCGCGAGCGCGTGATCGAAACACCAATCAGTGAGACTGCAATTATCGGCGCTGCTTGCGGAATGAGTTTTCTGGGGCTGCGGCCGGTGGCGGAAATGCAGTTTATTGATTTCATCGCGTGCTGCTTCAACCAGGTAACAAATTTCGTCGCCAAATCTCATTATCTTTGGGGCGCGCCGGTGCCCATGGTGATCCGCGGGCCTTCGGGTGGCGGCGTTCACGGGGGGCCGTTTCATTCGGCGAACCCGGAGATGTACTTCATGCACACGCCGGGGCTGAAGATCATTTATCCTTCCACGCCGTCAGACGCCAAAGGCTTGCTGAAGTCGGCGATACGCGACAATAATCCCGTGCTGTTTTTCGAGCACAAATTCTTATACCGCCGGATCAAGGAAGAAGTTCCCGAGAGCGATCATCTGGTTCCCATCGGGAAAGCCATCGTTCGCCGTGAAGGCACGGACCTGACCATCATCAGCTACGCGGCGATGGCGCACACGTCCATGGAAGCTGCGGAGCAATTGGCAAAAGAGGGCATCGAAGCGGAAGTGATCGATTTGCGCACGCTGCTCCCGCTGGATCGTGAGACCATCCTTACTTCGGTGAAAAAGACGAACAAGCTTCTGATCGTCCACGAGGACACGCGCACCGGAGGCATCGCGGGAGAAATCGCAGCCATCGTGTGCGAAGGAGCGTTCGAAGATCTCGACGGACCCATCGCGCGAGTGACCGGTCTCGATACGCCCGTGCCGTATGCGCCTACGCTGGAAGAGAGATTTCTGCCGAATACAGAAAAGATTGTCGCGGCCGCGCGCGAATTGGCAAAATACTGAGGAGGCAAGCGCTCTGACATGGGAAAAACCAAGGGCTTAAACAAGGCGGAGTTTGAAGTCGGCAATGAGGTGCGCATCGCCGACCGCGCGTTCCTGGAAAGCTTCATGGAAGCCGGCCAATATCACAATGAACTGGAGCCGGAACAGCTCGAATACGCGGGCCGCACGGCCAAGGTGAAAGAGGTCTCATTTTTCACCGGCGGAGACGAGATATACACACTTGAGGGAGTGCCGGGCGTGTGGCACGAAGAATGTCTCGCCGCGGTCTGAGTTTGGAAATCACAGGAGAATACCATGGCTGTTGACGTCATCATGCCCCAGATGGGGGAGAGCATTTTCGAAGGCACCATTACTAAATGGTTGAAAAAAGCCGGGGACAAGATCGAGCGCGACGAGCCGTTGTTCGAGATCTCGACGGATAAAGTTGATGCGGAAATTCCCTCGCCTTCCGCCGGCGTGCTGAAAGAAATTAAAGTTAACGAAGGGCAGACAGTGCCGATACAAACTGTTGTGGCCGTGATTGAGACCGACGGCGCCGGGGCCCAATCTGCAGCGCCAGCCGGTGCGAAATCAGATGCCCCGCCTTCGACCGCGTCCGGCGCTAAATCCAGTGCTCCAGCGAACGTTTCAGCCAGCGCGCCAACTGCGGCCAAACCGGAAGGGGCGAAGCCCACGCCTCCCAAGGATGCAGTCCAGCAGAAACCCGCAGTTACGGCCAGCGGGGAAAAAGTGCGCAGCTCCCCGCTCGTGCGGCGAATTGCGCGCGAGCACGATGTGGATCTAAGCCAAGTTCCCGGCAGCGGCGCGGGTGGCCGCGTCAGCAAGAGCGATATCCTGGCTGCTGTGGAAGGCGGCGCTTCGTCGGCCGCTCCTTCACGAGCGGGATCGGCTCCGTCGCGGAGTTCGGCTCCGCCGCCGGCGAGCGGCGGCGCCTCCGCGTCCGCGGTGCTCGAGAATGCCGTGCCGCGCGAAAAAATGTACTTCGGGCACTATGAAGTCCAGCCTATGTCCGTGATGCGGCAGCGCATCGCCGAACACATGGTGCTCTCGAAGCGCGTTTCTCCTCATGTGTATTCCGTGGACGAAGTAAACGTCTCGGGCATCGCCGCACTGCGCGCGAAGATG
This sequence comes from Candidatus Acidiferrales bacterium, assembly GCA_049517055.1. Classification (GTDB taxonomy): domain Bacteria; phylum Acidobacteriota; class Terriglobia; order Acidiferrales; family UBA7541; genus Palsa-295. Next base: position 17,697 of record JBEKSN010000059.1, read on the forward strand.
AAGAATAAGTTCGAAGAGACCAGCGGAACAAAGCTGACGTTCATGCCGTTTTTCGTGCGCGCTGCGGTGGAAGCCTTGCGCGCATTTCCGACCGTAAATTCGTCGGTGGACGGAACGAATATCGTGCTGCACAAGGAATGTAATATCGGCGTCGCGGTCGCGCTGGATTGGGGTCTGATCGTTCCGGTAATCAAAAACGCAGAAGAGAAAAACTTTCTCGGCCTGGCCCGCGCGATGAACGATCTGGCCGAACGCGCGCGCACGAAGAAGCTCAAACCCGAGGAAGTTGCCGAGGGAACGTTTGCTATTACGAACCCCGGCGTCTTTGGTGGGCTGTTTGGCTTGCCGGTGATCAATCAGCCGAACGTCGCAATCCTCGGATTGGGCACGATCGAGAAGCGTCCGGTGGTAATTGACGACGCGATCGCTATTCGCTCAATGGTCTATCTCACGCTGTCGTACGATCATCGCGTGGTGGATGGCGCCGTGGCGCACCAGTTCATGGGCAAAATCAAGCACACGCTCGAGAACTGGACGGAAGAAATTCTCTAAAGCAATCTTTCACAGTTTCGGATTCACGACAAAAGCCTGCGGGCTGGTCGCAGTTTCGTCCAAACTTCCGGCGACGAGCTATCTTCTTTCCTCTATGTGCGCAACCCCCAAACTTCACAACTGGGGCAGCCCGCCGTGGCAGATTGATTTCACTGCCACTTCGAAACCTGCGCCGCTGCCCAACGTTCTGGACTTCGCCGTGATCGGCGGAGGGTTCACGGGACTCGCTGCTGCAGCGTGGCTGCGCAAAATCGCGCCGGACAAATCAGTCGCAGTGTTTGAAGCTTGGACCGTCGGCGCGGGGGCCAGCGGCCGCACCGGAGGCATGGCGCTCGCCGAATCTGCGGCTGGTGATTTGCCGGGTTTGGGGGATGTCCTTTCGGGATTCAGCGGAATTCTTGACGAACTTGGCGTGGAGTGCGATCGCCATCTGCATGGCGCCTGGGAAGTCGGGCGCGATAAAGCGCTTGCCGATTCTTCGATTTCCTGGAATGACTCGGGGACCTTGCGCGTCACAAAGGAAGTTCCGGGCGGGACCGTCGATCCGGGAAAGCTCGTCAGTGGCCTAGCTCGCTCCGCCGATGGCCTGGGCGCGCACATTCTGGAAAATCATTCGGTAGCGAATATACGATGGAAAGACGTTCCGGAAATCGAGCTGGCCGCGGGCGCGCCGGGCCGGAAAAAAATATCCGCTCGTCAAATTATTATTGCGACGAATGCTCTTTCGCTTGGCTTATCCGGCTTGC
>JBEKSN010000060.1:0-18655 GCA_049517055.1 Candidatus Acidiferrales bacterium
TCGCCGCAGAGACGGCCGCCATTTCCTTCAAGTGGACAATCATCTTGTTGAAATTTGAAGCGAGCAGACCCACCTCATCATCGCGATGAATATCAATGGACTGATCGAGGTCGCCAGATTCCCCTATGCGATGGGCCACTTCAATCAGGTGATACAGAGGTTCCTTGATTGACTTGGCGGTGGCGAAGGCAATGAATCCGCCCAGCAGAATCGCAAGGAATGTGCCCACAGTCGTAATGATGGTGCTCAATTCGGTGGCGGAGGCGGCCGAAGAGTTGGAATCGTCCAACGTCTTCCGCACGGACAAATTGGCCTCATCCAGTACCGCTGTGGATTTGTTAAACCAGGAATTGGGATCGTGCTGAAGGTAATAAATCTGGAGATCAGAAACGGTGGCGTCACCTGCGTCCACTTGGTGGCGTTTAGCGATCATCGGCTTCGCAAAATCCTCAAGCCAGCTGCGTTCTCCTTCATCCACTTGAACAAAAGCGGTCTTCAGGTTTGCATCGTTTACCTTGGACTCGGCGTCCTTAAGAATCTCGGAAAGCTCAGTGGCGCCCTTGTTGGTTTTATCTTCGTCGCGGACATCGCCACTCAGGAGATAATTTCCAAGATACAAACGGGTTTCCATCATTTGAAAGCGTACGGTCTCAATCGCCTTCACGTCGGACAGGGTCGAAGCAACCGTAGAACGAGCGATGTATTCGCGCCGCACGGTGAAAATATTGATGATGAACAAAACCAGCATGATCGCGAGAACAGCGCCAAATCCGAGATAGAGCTTCTTTCCTATTGTCATGTGTGCCGCCTCCACTCCCCCACTTGCAAGTGCCTCCGCTCGCATTCGAGCGGGCTAGTTATCTGGCGCCCTGGCCGTTAAATTCGAATTCCACAGTTTCCAGTGTTTCTTTCGGTGCTGCTTCAAAACGCCACCTTTTCACTGCATCGAGCGCAGAATTCACAAGCAACGGGCTCCCGCCAATTACTTTTGTAGCGCTCACGTGGCCGTCGGCCGCAACGCTGGCCTCAATCTTGACCCTTCCTGAAACGTTATATTCTTTGGCAAGCGAAGGATAATCAGGAACTATTCGAGTGCGTACTTTTCGCTTGTTCGCGTCCGTTGAATTTTCCTGTGCAGATCCTTTTGGCGGAAGAGCGAGCGATTCACTGCAAAGAAGTGCTAGCCCCAATCCAATCATTCCCATCTTCAACTTCATGCCACTGCCTCCACGCGGGGGATGACTCCAGCCTCGGAAATTGCACGAAGGGTGCCATGCGCAGACCGATATTTTTGCTTGGCAACAAGTCGCCAATTCTGCCGGGATGTCGCTGAGCTACAGCGTCTTAGGGTCTTTGTCAGACTTCCCAGGATGAGGTCCTGGTAACTTAGCGTCGTCTCAACCCGCTCGCTTCGGCCCTTCTATCGTCTCAGCCTGCGACAGAGCCGATTGCGTGTTACGAAACAGCCGGCGCCAGTTCGCTTGACTCAAAATGAGATTGGGCCGTAACGTCTTTAGCGGTAAGTAAGAATCGCGCGCAGCCCCCTATCCTCCATGCGTGCATTGAAACGAACTCGCGAAGTCTCAACTCGTCTCGATGGCTCTTTCGAGAGCCTTCTGGCGCAGTTCTCCGCCGCCACCCTGGAACTTAACCCGTCGCTGGACAAGCCGGAGTTTGCGCGGCGGTTGACTGCGCGCGCGGCGGAAATGCTAGGAGCTCGATCTGCGGTTTTGGTAGTGGCACGCGAATCTGATTGGGAAATTGCGGCGCTCAGCGGGCCGGCCCATCACTGGGACGCGATGACTCAGCATCGTCTGGCTGGGACCCTTGCCGAGCAGGCCACCGGTCTCGGTTCTGATTTGCGCACGGGATTAGCGGAACGCCTGCTGGGAGCTGGATTAGCCGAGTCGCTGGGGTGGAAGGGACTAGTGCTCGCGCCGCTCTACGGCAGCGAAGCAGAACTGCTCGGCGTGCTTTGTCTCGTCGATTTGACGCGTGACCTTTATCCTGCCGAGCGGCAACTACTGGAAGCACTTGCCAGCCACACATCGGTGGCGCTGGAGAATGTTCGGCTATTTTCCCGGATCGAGCAATCCCGTAAGCAATGGGTCCAGGATTTTGACGCCATTTCAGATTACATCATCGTGCACGATGCGGTGAATCGCGTCCTGCGTCTCAATCGCGCGCTCGCGGACTTGCTGGAGCTTCGACCCACAGAAGTTATCGGCCGCGATATGGGCGCGTTGGAACTGCTCTCATCACCAGCACAACCGGGCTATTGTCCGTTCTGCAAAAATCTGCAAGCGGTGCATGAAGAATTCATTCATGAGTCCGCCGACCGGACATTTCTCGTTTCTGCTTCGCGCATACACGGCGGCCCCAAAGACGAACTGCGCACGATTCATGTCCTGAAAGACATTACCGACCGCCGCACCGCGGAGCGGCGCTACCGGCGGGAGCGCGATTTCAACAAAAATATTCTAAACAATACTCAGAGCATGATTCTCGTGCTCGATACCGCGGGACTCGTAAGTTATGCCAATCGCCGCTGCTTTGAGGCCGGTTACCGCGAACAGGATTTGCTGGGACATTCGCTCGTTCAGATGGTGGCGCCGGCGCGTCGGCCGCTGCTTGCGGAAGCACTGGAGCGCACGTTGCAAGGCGCGGCGCTCGATAATCTCGAGATTCCACTCTCCCGCGGAAACGGCACTACGGGGCAGTTTTCGGTAAGCCTGAGCCCGATGCGCGACGAACAAGGGGACATTAACAGCGTCGTAGTGGTGATGACGGACATCACAGATGCGGCCGACCTGCAGGCGAAATTGATGCACACGGAAAAGATGGCCGCGCTCGGGCAATTGGTCTCCGGCGTGGCCCACGAAGTGAACAACCCGCTCGCGGCAATTGTCGGATTTACGGATCTGCTGCTGGAAAACACAGACGTCCCAGAAAACGCCAAAGAAGATCTGCGCGTGATTTTGCAGGAAGCGCAGCGAACGCGAGTGATCGTGCAGAATTTGCTCAGTTTTGCGCGGCAGATGCCGGCACAGCGCGAGCCACTGCAGGTAAATTCTATTTTGCAGCAGACACTTAAGCTTCGCGCATACGATCTTTCGAACCATGGAGTGGAGCTAGTGGAAAATTACGACGCGGAATTGCCGATGATGGTCGGAGATCCGCACCAGTTGCAACAGGCCTTTCTGAACATATTGAATAACGCCTATGATGCCGTTCATGAAACGCGCCGCCAGGGAAAAATTGGAATTCGATCGTCGCATCGGGACGGACTAATCGAGATTATATTTCGCGATAATGGGACAGGTATTTCCCACCCCGACCGCATTTTCGACCCTTTTTTCACCACCAAGGAAGTAGGCAAAGGCACAGGTCTGGGACTCAGCATCTGTTATGGCATCGTTCGCGCGCATGGCGGAGAAATTTCAGCGCGCAACAATTCAGACGGAATTGGATCTACCTTTGTCGTGCGGCTGCCAATTGCGAACAGCACTGCGCCCCCCGACGAAGAAAGTGGCACCCAATGACGAGTGCCGACGCGACCGCCGCACGGACGCATGGCTGTATCTTGTTGATCGAGGACGAGCCATCCGTCGCTGCGTTTCTGCGCACGGCGCTGGAACGGCGCGGTTATCAAATCACGTCCTCTGCGTCGGCCATAGACGGATTGCAATTACTCGCCACAGGGGATTTTCGCGGGGTGATTTCGGACTTTCGGACACCTGGCGGAATCACCGGCGCGGATGTTCATGACTGGCTGTTGCGCCATCGGCCGGAATTGGCGTCGCGAATCATCTTCATTACGGGTGATACGGCGAGCGCCGAGACTGTGGCGTTACTTGCGCAAAACGGGACACCTTGCGTGGAAAAACCCTTCCGCGTTCATCAGCTGATGGCCGCGGTGGAAAAGACGATTGGAAAACCATGAGAGACGAATCAAAGCTGCGCTTTTTGATTGTGGACGATGAACAAAGCATTCGCCGGCTGTGCATGACCGTGGGACAAGGACTGGGTTTCGTCTGCACCGAGGCTGAGACGGCCGAGTCCGCTCTCGAATCATTGGACACAACACCGCCCGACATCGTGGTCACCGACTTGAAGCTTCCCAGCCTCTCTGGGACGGAGTTGCTCAAAAAAATCCGCGAGCAATTGCCGCGCGCTGAGACCGCTATCATGACGGGGCATGGATCCATCGAGTCCGCCGTGGAAGCCATGCGCCAAGGCGCATACGATTACATTGAAAAACCGTTTCGGGTGGAGCGGCTACGGCAGCTTCTGCAGCGCATGGCCGAAAAAGTTCGCCTGGTGACGGAGAATCAATTCCTGCGGGAGCGCGTGAGCACGGAAACACAGCTCGACGGAATCGTGGGGACCTCGGTAAAGATCGAAGATGTGATGCGAATGATTTCCAGGCTTAAGGAAACGCGTACACCCGTGCTGATCACGGGGGAGAGCGGCACGGGAAAAGAGCTGGTGGCGCGAGCGATTCATTTCCGCGGACCTCTGGCGCAAATGCCGTTCGTCGCCGTGGACTGCGGCTCGTTGGTTCCAACACTTATGGAAAGCGAGCTTTTTGGCCACGAAAAGGGCTCTTTCACCGGCGCGCTGAAAACGAAAGCGGGCCTTTTTCAAGCAGCGAACGGCGGAACCATTTTCCTGGACGAGATCGGTGAATTGCCTCTGGAGTTGCAGGCCAAGCTGCTGCGCGTGTTGCAGGAAAAAGAAGTGCGGCCCGTCGGCAGCAATGTGAAAGTTCCAGTGGACGTCCGAGTGATTGCCGCGACCAACCGCGATTTGGAATCCGCCTATCGCGCTGCCACGTTTCGCAAGGACCTCTATTTTCGTTTGAATGTTGTCACCGTGCACTTGCCCAGCTTGCGAGAACGCCGCTCCGATATACCGCAGCTGGCGCATTGTTTCCTGGACCGCTACGCGCCGGGAGAAAATATTCAAGTGACTCCGGACGCCATGAAGAGTTTCCTGCAATATGACTGGCCCGGAAATGTGCGAGAGCTTGAGAATTGCATCGCACGCGCCGTTGCGCTGGGGGACCATCACACGATTGATGTAGGCGATCTGCCGCCGGCCGTTCGCGTGGCGCCGGACGGTAAATCGCAAGCTTCCGATTCCGAGCTCTCTACAACCGCGTTGTCTGATCTGGAGCGCATGACCATATTGCGCGTTTTCGAACAGGCGGGAGGCGATAAGGCGCTCGCGGGAAGAATGCTGGGTATAAGCCGGGCTACGCTGTATCGAAAACTGAAACTTTACAATATTCCGCTGCGGTCGGCCCACAGAGAGCATGTGCGCATGGCGTCCTGAGCGATTTACGACAAACGGTAAAGTCCGTTTCTAGATTCACGCCTGCGAATTACGCCGGGCGATGAGACACTGTGTCGCACACTGAGACGTCGCGAGACGAAACCTCCCCTCTACATCTTGCAATAGCATGAAATAAAATCACTTAATATTCTAATCTCCTGAAAATCTTTGGCTGTCCATGTGCATTCCCTACTGGGGCAGTTTTCCGCTTTCATTCGTGGTGTTGCTGCGCTCGCTCTGTTTGCGGGCTGGAGCATGAGTCTTTAGAGACTGCGGAGAGCGAAAGGATTGGGATCCTGTGCTGAGTGAAAACGAAGTAGCGGTCGCTTTCCAAGGTCAAACTTGCATTGAGAAATTAGCACAACTTTTTACCGGAATTTCGCCAGTGCGCATTCCCGTGCGAGTTCTGACGACGGGCACTGGCCGCAAACGACTGCAGGAACAGACCGTAATTGAATTCGGCACAGCGCATGAGGTTTTATTCTCCTCGGTTTTGCCGTTGGAGTTCGAAGATCGTGTTCGCATGCTGAACTCAGACGGCTCGCTGGATGCGTGGGCCACAGTCGTTGCGGTGAGGTATCACGACGGCCGAAAAGCCGTCGCGGCACGTTTTGTGGGACACATCGACAACTGGATTATCAAACCATGACTACAAACACGAATGTTTCAAATTCAGGAAACGCCGTAAGTCCTTCCGAATTTGCCACACAATGGAGCGAATCGCGGCTCGCCTATCCCTTGTACGCAGCGCTGGCGACGCAGTTCAATCTCGCTCCGCTTCCGCACCCCGCGGGCGAGTTGCCGCCGCAGCGGCCTACGCGTGACGTATTTGACGCAGACCTGAAGTGGTTCGACACAATTGACGAGAACCTTCGCGCATTTCAAATTCGCCAGCTTCCTCCGGAAACACTCAACGCCAGCGAAGATGGGTTGCGAGCCTTTCTGCAGCGGCAGTTGAAGAAACAGGAAAAAACACCAGCCGACCGCGACAAAATCGATTTGCTGCTGGTGCAGTACTTCGCGTTGTGCGCTCCCGAGGACCTTTATCGCAAAGATATTGGACTCGATGACGTCGCGCAGGTTCTGCGACCCGTGCTGGGCGAGGCGGATGTTGCGTCCCTGGAATGGTGCGCACCGCTGGACCAGATCCTTGGAAAAATCGCGCAGTGCCAGAGCTTGCGCGACATGATGGAGCATGGCCTGCTGGAACAAGGACGATTGCTGAAGGAATCCGCCGGTCCCTTGTTCTACGATCCGGCAGCCCTGATTGCGTTTTGCCGCTTCAATTTTCTGCTTCGGCGGGCATTCATTCGTTTGCTTCACGCCGACTTGAGCGCTGTGCAACAAGCCGTGGAAGCCCTCGATTCCAGCGGCGTGAAAACGGTGGACTGCAGACGCGCGGGATTTTCTGCGGCTGAAACGACCATTCAGCTTCGCTATTACTGCGAAAACTGGCGCCAGCCATTCCACAAAGACTATACGGCGAGTTCGGTAAGGCGGGCTTTCGAGCAATTGCTCGCGCTGCGCGCCGATCTCGAAGAGGCGCTTGGGTCTCCGCATTCCAGCAAGTCTTCCGCAACGATTTCCGAAGAGGTTGTCCGGAGTGCGGTCGCTTCCCCGGATGACGGAGAAAAACGGCCGGCAGTCTTGGCCACGCCTGCTCCGGCAGCAGTGCAAGTTTCGCCGTCCAATGCCCCAGCGCCTAAAAACACAGAAGCCAGAAAAGATGCGAATGTGCCGGCTCCAAGGCCGCCAAGCATTCCTCCAGCGGTGAGCCAGCCTGCGAACTCTGCTAACGATGGCCCAGCGGCGGCGACGAGTACCGCGGAAATGGAAAAGTGCCTCGAGGGAATCTGGGAGCAACTGATTGCTGCTCCCCCTTCGCGTGGACGCTCCATGTCCACGGTCGTGCTGCAGGACACCAAGGTTTTGCTGTCGTCATGGGAGGTAGGCGCTTTCGTGGCGGATGGCGGGCAGGAAGCGGAAGACCTTCGGCGAGCCGTGGTGGCGCGGGCGTTGCTAGGCCTCGCGATGGACCAGCGAAAACGTTCCGGCGATTTGAGCCAACTTGCATCCGCGCTTGTACTGGCGCGAACGGAAGTTTCCTACTTTCAAGGCCGCGTGGAACAGGCGAAGCGCGCAAAGAATACGGAAGCTGCGGTGAATTTAGGGATCAGCACGAAGCGTCTGCTTTCCACCATTGAGGAAGCCGAGAAGCTTCAGCCCTGAGATTGAAGCGAACGGGGGACCACTTGAGTCAGGCCAGCGTCCTGATTGTTTCGGACGACACGGAATTTGCTCGATCGGTTGCGGCGCGCTGGCACGCGGAGCGGCACGTTCCGGAAATCGCGCTGGTGACCAGCGACGTCTGGCATGGTTCGAGCGCCGCGAGTTATGACCTGGTAATTCTGGGACCCGTACGTGAGCGCAAGATTTCCGCAATCCTCTCTGCCTTGCGCGCTTATCCAAACATTACAACCGTTTGTGTTTCGGACGATGAGAAAGAAATTTCGTTCCTGCAATCCGAATATCCGCACTTGCAGGTTGTGCCGCGCCAGGATGGCTGGACTTCAACATTAATTCTTGTGGCCAGTGAAGCGCTGCGGCGAGTGCAAGCCGTTGCCAGGGCTCAGCGTGCCGAACGCCTCGCGATTGAGAGTCAGGGGCACGCGACCCTTGGCCGATACATGCTCGAAATGCGCCCCAGCGTGAACAACGCGCTGACCTCCATATTGGGGAACGCGGATTTGTTGCTGCTGGAACCGGAACAAGTGAGTGCTGAATGTCGCGATCAAATTCGAACGGTTCACACTATGGCTCTGCGGCTGCATGAAATCATGCAGCGATTCTCATCGCTTGCCGCCGAGATGCGAGCCGGTGAGAAAGAGTCTCAAGGTGATACGCCGGAGGGTTCTCATCATTTGGTATCCGGGTCGTAAGGACGAAAAAGCGGTTCGTAAAGGTAGTCGATACATGGGGATGTCGAGATGTTCGCAGGACGAGAATTTGTCGCACGAGGTGGCTACCGAGTTGCAATTCCTTCTCGGGACTCCAATCGGGAGGCGGAGGTATGTTGAAGAAAATTCTAGTTGTGGATGATTCGCTAGCCGAAATTCGGCTAATGCAAAACATGTTGCAGGAGGGGGGCTTTTATTCCGTAGGCATCTCCGATCCGACAAAGATTGAGGAAGCGATAGAGGAAGAGCGGCCGAACGTGATTCTGCTGGACGTGGTGATGCCGCAGCGGAACGGATTTCAGGCTTGTCGCGACTTGAAGAACCACGAATCGTATTCGCAGATTCCGGTGATCTTGGTGACTTCCAAGACAGCGCCCAGCGATCGCTACTGGGGCGAACAGCAAGGCGCGAATGGCTACGTGGCCAAACCATTCACGCCGGATGAATTGCTGAGCGCGGTAAAGAGGTTTGCTTGATGCCGAACGAGCGCGAAAACTTGGTGCTGTCGCACGCGGAACTCGCCGGGGGCGAGTTTCTCGAGAGCGAGTCGCTGGCTGAAGAGCGGCTGCCAGAACGGCAATACTGCGTTTTTCGCGCCGGCCGCGAGCGCTTTTGTTTTTCTGTTCTGGAAGTGGAGGAAGTAGTGGATTGGCCAATCGTGACCCGAGTGCCGCTGGCGCCCGCGTTTCTGATGGGTGTCTTCAACTTGCGCGGAACAATCGTTCCGCTGGTAGACATTGCGTTCACAGAAGGCCGGCGTCCCGGTCTACTGCCAAAACACGTAGTGGTTGCAGCATTGAAGAGCGACACGCAGCGCGGAGATTTGCGGCTGGGTATTGCAGCAGATGAAGTGATCGGCACGTATTCCGCAACGGAAGAATCGATGCTCGATCAAGCGCCGGCCGAAGTGCCGCATTGCCGCGGAATGCTGCGGCATGACGATCGGCTTGCGCTGGTGGTGGATCTCCGGCGGCTGACTGATGTTTTTCCGGTTCCGGTAATTTGAAGAATTGCGGGGCGGAGTTTTAGCTGAGCAAAATGAGGCCAGCTCTCTGGCCACACAACGTTCGCGATTCGCAGTGCGGGTCGCGCGGTAAACAAGTTCTTTGGAGGAAGTCATGAAATCTCGTTTGAGTTCGACAATTTGGTTGCTGGTCTTCTGGATCGGCGCCGCACTTTTTGGCGTACTGGGGCTAGCGTATTACGCCGGCTCACACTCGGGAGCCGGCGCGGACGCCACTTCATTTCCAGGCGGAGCAAATGGCGCACTGGTCGTCGCCGCCACGCTCGCACTTGCTGCCTCAATCTCGCTCGTCTACGTGTTGGGCAAGCGCGTGCTGACTCCGGTACAGGAGATCGCCACGTTTTCAGAACGGCTGGTGGCCGGCGACGTACGCGCGCGCGTGGAAATCGGAACCAGCGACGAGTTCGGATTCATCGCGGAGAATTTCAATCGCAGCGCCGCGAAAGTGGCACATGCGGTAACGAATCAACAAGCGCAGGATTCGCTTCAGCGCAGCATCACTGATTTGCTGAACACCATCAGCCAAGTGGCGCGAGGCGACTTGAATATCCGCGGCAAGGTGAGCAACGACGCTCTGGGCAACGTCGTGGACTCCGTGAACTTCATGCTCGACAATTTCACCAAGGTTCTCGAACGCGTGCGCAAGGCTGCGGTCGACGTCAGCACCAGCGCGAATCAGATTCTGGAAGCCGCAGACGACATGACCGCAGGCGCTACGCAACAAGACCAGGAAATCACCAACACGTCGTCAGCCGTGGAGGAATTAACGGTTTCGATGAAGCAAGTGTCGAACAACGCGGAAGCCAGCGCGGAAGCCGCTCGCCGCGCGCTGGATGCCGCGGAACAAGGCAACCGCGCGGTGCGCGATACGCTGGATGGTATGCAGCGGATTCGCGCTTCGGTGCAAGCGACCGCTAAGAAAATCAAATCCTTGGGTGATCGCTCACTCGAAATTTCGGAAATCATCAACGTGATTAACGACATCACCGAACAAACGAATTTGCTGGCGCTCAATGCTGCCATCGAGGCGGCGCGCGCCGGAGAAGCAGGGCGAGGTTTCGCGGTAGTCGCGGACGAAGTGCGCAAACTCGCCGAACACTCCCGCAGCGCCACCAAGGACATCGCCGCACTCATTAAAGCCATTCAGGCCGAGACAAACGAAGCCGTCGTTGTAATGGAAGAAGGTACCCGCGAGGTGGAAGTGGGAGCGGGACTGGCGGACCAAGCCGGAAAAGCGCTGGAAGCGATTTCAAGCGTTGTACGCCAATCCGCCGAGCTGGTGCAGGAAATTTCGCTCGCGTCGAAGCAGCAGGTACGCGGAACAGAAGGCGTCGCGAACGCTATGCAGATCATTTCCGGCATCACGCGCCAGACCACGCAGGGTGCGCGGCAGACGGCTTCGACCGTAGGCAACATGGTGAAGCTCTCCGAACAGCTTAACGAAGCGCTCGCGCAATTTCGTTCGCAGTCCGGCCGGCCGGAAACGGCTGCATCCGAGGAAACGCGGCCGGCAGCACCAGTGGGGGCGCATCGTTAACGGTGTGCCGGAGTGGTCGGCGAAAAAGCCGGCCGCTGACGCGTGCCGAACATGAAACAACATCTCACTACCGCGCAGCTTACCGAGACGGAACTCGGCGAGATTCGCACATTGGTTGAGCAGCGTTCCGCAATTTTGCTGGATTCTTCTCGCGAGCGCTTCTTTTCATCTCGGCTGCGCGAATATCTCGGCGAGAAACATATTGAGAGCGGAACAGAGCTGCTGCAGATCGTACGTGGATCCGTCGTTGAATACGAAGCGCTGCTGGAACAGCTGCTGACGCAGGAGACTTCTTTCTTTCGCTATCCGGCGGTGTTTGAAGCGCTGAGGAAAAAGATTCTGCCCGAAGTGCAGGAGCGGAAATTCTGGCAAGACCCGCGGGCGCTTCGCATATGGAGCGCGGGATGTTCGACGGGTGAAGAACCCTGTTCGATAGCGATGACGCTGAGCGACACGCTGCAATTTGCGGAGGCGTGGCAGATTGAAATCCTAGCCACCGATATCAGCCGCCGCGCGTTGTCCCAGGCCGAACGCGGAATCTACGCCAAGCGCAGCTTGCAGGATTTTTCGCCGGCACAGCTGGAAGCGCATTTTTCGGCAACGAAACATGGATATCAAGTGAGACCGCGAATTCGAAAGATGATCTCGTTCGTGCAGATGAATCTCGTCGAGCCGCTGTACTTCGGCAAGTTCGACTGCATTTTTTGCATGAACGTGCTGATGTACTTTTCGGAAAAAAGGCGGCTCGCGATCCTGCGCCGCTTTTATGACGCGCTGGAGCCCGGCGGATATTTTCTGCTGGGCCACTCGGAAACGCTTTCGAATGTTTCGCTGAATTTGGAATCCATCAGGCTTGGCGATTGCTTGATTTATCGCAAGCCCGTATCTGCTGAGGCGCCACGGACGCCGGCCTTCGCGGAGGAACGGCCGTGAACGTGCCAAACCAAGAATCGGTGGAATTGTTCCTCCAGGAGGCTTCCGAGAACCTCCAGTTTCTGCGGGAGTACTCCGGCATGCTGCAGGAGCCGCAAACTAAACCTGAAGATCTCGAGAAACTTTACATCGCCTCCCACACACTCGCGGGGACTTCCGCCAGCTACGGATTTCCTCAATTTTCGGAAGTGTCTGCAAAGATGGCGCACATTTTCCATTACGCCATGAACGCCACGTTAACCGCGGACATGCACGGGCCTCTCACTGAATTTATTTCAGACGCAATTTCAGTGCTCGAATTCGATCTGCTGCAAATCAGTTCGAGCGGCGCCGAAACAATGGAGGATCTCGCCGCCTTCAAGCAGCGCTATTCGTTCGCATTTCCCGCCGAACCGTCCGAGCCCAAGCAATACTCCGATGACGAATACGGTGGCGCAACAGTTGGCGCTGATCCCGGTGACGGGCAGCCCGTGCCCGCAGTCTTTTCATCGCCTTCCTATGCCGACAAGCTGCCGGCCGACGGGGAAGTGCCTGACGAGGTTCTCGAATTTTTCATTCCCGAGGCTGAAGAGCACTTGCAGGCGGTGACGGAGTGTCTGCTCGCGCTCGAAGCGAATCCGAAGGCCGAAGACATTCACCGGTTATTCCGTTCGATGCACACGGTAAAGGGCTCAGCGGCTCAGGTCGGACTTCACCGGCTTTCCGCCGTGGCGCATCGAGTGGAGGATTTAATCGGCGAGTTGCGAGATGGAGCGCTGCAACCCAACGCCAGCATCATCGATATTTGTCTCGAGTCCGTCGATGTGCTGAAAAAGTTTCTGCACCGGCAATGGTCCAGCGATACGGAGATGCGCGCTGCGGTCGATATGCTTCTCGCGAGAATTGAGGACCTGGCACCTGAAGGCGCTCCTGACGCGAGGGCCGAGACCACTCACGGCGTTGCGGCAGCACCAGAATCAAAGGAGGAGCCGACAGTTGAAGGGCAGGCGGCTGCTCCGAGTTCCGCCGCTGCGCAGGTATTGCCCCAGGCGAAGTCCGTGCGCATTTCGCTCGAGCGCCTTGACCGTATGATGAACGCGGTCGGAGAGCTGGTCATAAACCGAACGCGCATGCTGGGACGCTTGTCCGAACTCGCGAAACTGGTGGAGATTCTAAATTTTTCGAAGAGACGGCTTTCGGGAAAAGTCGGCGATTTTCAGGAAAAGCATGAATTCAGCCGCATCGGAGGAACTCGGAACTTTGGCGTGCATGCGCCGCAGATGGACACGTTCCGCGGCACCTTGGGAAACATGCCGGCCATCATGTCCAGCGATTTGCTGGAGTTTAGCGATCTGGAGATGGATCGCTACGACGACTTCAATATATTGTCCCGCTCCTTGACCGAAATATCCGCGGACGTAACTGAAGTGCTTACCCAGCTCGAAGGATTCATGGGAAGAGTGGACTCGGACATCGACGAGTTCACAAAACTAGCTCACCACTTGCAGGACGAGATCACCGCCGCGCGGATGGTGCCGATTGGCAACCTCTATACGCGGCTTTCGAGGACGGTCAGAGACGCGTCCAAAGCAGCCGGAAAACCAGTGGAACTTTCGCTGGAGGGCGCGGAGACGGAACTCGACAACAATATTATCCAGCACATTTCGGATCCGCTGATTCACCTGGTACGCAACGCGGTTGCGCACGGGCTCGAAGATCCGCAGGCTCGCCGGCAGAGCGGAAAATCGGAAAAGGGGCGCGTGGAAGTGCGCGCTTATCACCGCGGCAATCATATTTTCATCGAAGTCGAAGACGACGGCCGCGGAATTGATTACGACGGCGTCCGCCGACGCGTGATCGAGTCGGGCGCCATGTCGCCGCTTGCCGCAGCTGAGCTGAGCGAACGAGAACTGCGCGAATTCATCTTCCGGCCGGGATTTACAACTGCTTCTTCGATGACTGAACTGGCCGGCCGGGGCGTTGGCCTGGATGTGGTGCGCGCAAATGTCCATGCGCTCAACGGTGAAATCGAAGTTCGTTCGGAGCCGGGCCGGGGCGCGTGCTTCACGGTCAAAGTTCCTCTGACGCTGATTATTTCGCAAGCCTTGTTCGTGCGGTGCGGCAGCGCCGTGTTTGCCTTGCCGCTGGCAGTGATTGAGGAAATTCGGCGCCTAAAACCCACGGAAATTGAAGACGTTGGCGGAAGGCTTCTGACGCGTGTGCGCGATGTGGTCACAGAAGTCGTCCGGCTCGATTTGCAGCTTGCGCTTCCCCCCCTCGAACCGGTGAACGGTTATTTTCACATGGTCATCGTGAAGGTAGCTGGAAAACAAGTGGGCGTGGTGGTCGAGGAAGTTTTGGGCAAAGACGAAATCGTTATCAAGAATCTGGGAAATTATTTGCGGCGGGTGAAACTCTTCCCCGGTACCACGATTGCGCCGGATGGAAGTTTGATTCTGCTCATTGATTTGAATCGATTGGTTTCGAACGATACAGCGGAACGCCACGCTCTGCCCGCGTCTTCTCCGGCCGCGCGCGTGTTTGCGCCGGGGGCGGAAGCGGTAGCTGCTGGAAACATCCCGGCGGCAGCGGTTGACCCAGTGGAAAATGATCGCGTTGTGGTGGTTGCGGATGATTCCATCAGCGTCAGAAAGTTTGTCGGACGCATGCTCGAAAAAGCAGGCTATCGCGTGAAGCTCGCTTCTGATGGCCTGGAAGCCTCCGAAATCATCGCGGAATTTGGGTGTCATCTGCTGATCACCGATCTAGAAATGCCGCGCATGAACGGTTACGAACTGCTGGCGCATCTCCGTCAGGATCCGGTGACGCGGCGGATTCCCGTGCTCGTGGTTACCTCTCGAGCAGGGGCAAAGCATCGCGATCGCGCCATGAAAGAGGGTGCTTCCGGATTCTTAACCAAGCCGGTGCAGGAAGATCAGTTGATTTCAACCATCGAAAGTTTGATTGAACCGGTGAAACCGAAGGGCCGGCCAGCGCTGAGGGTGCCGGTGCAGCAGGATTGAAATGATTAAGAGCCCTGAAAAGAAAATTCGAGTGTTGGTGGTGGATGACTCCGCGTTTATGTGCAAGGTGCTTCAGGAAATCATCAATGCCGACCCTCAGCTCGAAGTGGCGGGGCAAGCCCGCGACGGGCGCGACGCGGTGGCGCTCGCCGAATCGTTGCGACCCGACGTAATCACCATGGACATCAATATGCCGCACGTGGATGGCTTACAAGCCACCGAAATGATTATGTCGCAGCATCCCAGACCGATCGTCATTGTGAGCTCTGAATCTCGAGAAGGCGCTTCGAGCACGTTGCGAGCGCTCGAGCTGGGCGCGATTGATTTCGTTCCCAAACCTTCCAGCGGCATCGACTTGGATATGCGCAGCGTGCGCGACGAACTGACTCGTAAGCTCAAAATGGCCGCGAAGGTTCGCGTGGTGCGTACCGCGACTCGCGGGAAGGCCCCGACTCCGCCGGCGGAGATTCCAGCCAATAGGAAATCCGGGGCCGATGCGTCGGTTGCGTCCCAGAACGGCGGAAAATTTCCGATTGTTGTTATCGCGGCGTCTACGGGCGGACCGGCGGCAGTGATGCGCGTGGTCGCAGGGTTGCCGAAAGATTTTCCGGGTGCCGTGCTTTTGGTGCTGCATATGCCGGCAGCGTTTACGAAGCCTTTCGCGCTGCAGCTCGCCGAGGTTTCGCAATTGACGGTAAAAGAGGCGGAGGCGAACGAGTCCGTGCAGCCAGGCATAATTTATCTGTGTCCGGGTTCGCATCACTTGAGAGTTTCCCCCACCGGAAAAATTATGCTGGACCCGGGGATGAGAATCGAAGGTTACCTTCCCTGTGCGAACGCTGCGCTTGAAACAGTCGCGGCATATTCGCGGCTGATGGCTATCGCCGTGGTGCTAACCGGCATGGGTAACGATGCGGCAAAGGGTGTGAAGTGCGTGAAAGCCAACAGCGGTTATGTGATCGCACAGGATGAGGCGTCTTCGGTGATCTTCGGTATGCCTGCGGAGGCCATTAAGACGGGCGCTGTGGACGAAGTGGTGGATATAAACGAAATCAGCGCGGCGATCGAAAGGCGCGCAATTAAATTCGGCAAGCTGGTCCCGGTCGGAGCGTCATGAAGATTGCGGCCCAGGAGCCGATAAAATCGCGCCGGATTCGCCGGTCGGAAGCGGTAATTCTGTTTACCGTGTCGAACCAGCTCTTTGCCATCGCCGCAGATTCGGTGCAGGAAATTCGAAGTACAGACAGCTTGGGCGCGGCATTAGAGATAGAACAGCAGGAAATTCTGAAGGTGCGCCACACAATCGAGCGTAACCACAGAACATACTTTGTGGTAAACGCGTGCGCGCACTTCGGGTTAAGAGTGGTGCGGCCCACGTTAGTTCTGATCTTGAGGCAAATTCGCGTGGCCGTGCTCGTAGACAAAATCGAACGCATGACGGAAATTTCGGCGATCCACGCTCTGCCGCGAGCTTTCATCGGCGCGGAATGCCAATGGTATCGCGGGCTGGCGTACATTGAGGACCAGGTGATTCCCGTGGTTAGCCCGGCCGGATTTTTGACGGCGAATGAATTTCGGCGGCTCGACGGTGCAATGGCAGAAGCAGCGTCGCATCAACCGTTGGAAGGGGCCATACAGATATGAGCGGCAGCGACAACGCGAATGCCAAATCATACGTCCTGGTCCAAATTGGAGACCGACGATTTGCGATGTCTGCTGCGACCGTTTCAGAGCTGGCGCCGCCAGTCCGGCTGCACCAATTTCCGCAGACGTCGCCTTTGGTAGCGGGAGTAATCGTCCGACGTGGCCGAATCGTGCCGGTATATGACGTCAGCCGGATATTGGCCGGCAAAAATTCTCCAGCGCACCGATTTTATCTGGTGGCATCTCGCGAGTTCGGCTCATTCAGCGAGCCTAGCGCGATTCCAGTAGATGGCGAATGCGAGCTTGTGACCGCTCCGATACAACCCTCAGACGCGAACAGCCCAAACTATATTTCGGGCAGGCTGGCGATCGGAGAAGAGAATATCGAGATTCTGGACTTGAACGCACTGGTGACGTCGGCGGCTGCCGAGCCGAATGAGATCGGTTACGCGGAGCCCCGGGGATGAGCATGCTGCCAAATCTCCCGAAGATTCTGCTGATCGACAGCAATGTCTATTTTTCAAAACGTCTAACTGATGCTTTGCAGCAGCAGGGCTTCGAAATCGTCCCGAGCACGCAGGCAGCGTACGCGCTTACCATGCTCGAATGGAATGCTCCTACCGCGATCCTTTGCGCTACGAATTTGCGCGACATGGGCGCGCTGGAAATGGCCCCCATCCTGCGCGCGGATCCTAAGACTGCAAACATTCCGCTGATCGCGATCGGAGGAGGCGGAGGAGATCAGGCGTTGCTAGAAGCATATCGCGCGGGTTGCGATGATTTCGTGGACCGGCGGAGGTCCCCTGCGGACATTGCGGCGCATGTGCGGAGTTTCCTTTTGAGCCGGCAGGAGGGCTTTCAGCCCACGCAGATGTTGTCGGCCGGCGACACGGACTTGAGCGGCAGTCTTTCGCACCTTGATCTCCCGGGTGTGATCCAGATGCTCGAACAGGCGCGCCAAACGGGCGGCCTGCACGTCAATGCGGGCGAGACCGACGGAATCATTTTTTTTGAGGCGGGACAGATTTTTCACGCCGAATGCGGGACGGCGTTTGGCGACGAAGCCGTAACAGAAATCGTCAAAACGTGCCAGGGAGCGGTGAAGGGCGTTTACAAATTCGTGTACGGAGCAAGCGCAGCGCAGCGGACTGTGCTGCGATCCGCGACCGATCTTTTGATTGATGCCATGCGGGAATTCGACGAAGGCGAACGCGACGAGATCGAGAAGGAAGTGTCATGAGCGAAATACAAAACCCCACAGCTGCGCGAACTCCAACGGTCTATTTCATCGACGATAGCGCCACCATGCGCGAAGTGATCAAGATTGCTTTCCGCAAGGAGAATATCCACGTTATCACCTGCGCGGACGCCGCTTCGGCGCTCGAGCAGTTCAACCAGATCGCTCCGGATGCGGTAATTACCGACGTGATCATGCCGGACAAAGACGGTTACGAAGTTTGCGAATTTATCAAGCAGCACTATCGGTTCGGCAAGACGCCGGTAATTTTGATGTCAGGTGTCGTCAACCGGTCGGTTGCGGAGCGCGCGACGGCGGTGAAGGCCGATGAGTTGATACGGAAGCCATTTCAACCGCAGGATCTAATTGTTCGCGTCAAGAACCTGCTGCATCCGACAAGTTCCGGCGCGCCTCGCGGGATTGAGAGCGAGGATGCGGCTGAGATATCGTCACGAATGGCGTCACGTGCGTTGACCGGCTTGTTTTCCCCGAACCCCGCGAACGCTTCCGCAACCGTTACGGTTGCTCCGCCGTTTGCTCCTTCGGCCAGTGCAATCAACTGCGGAAATTCAGAAATTACGCAACGAGCTTCGCCGCCTCGAGCTTTTTGTTAAAAAATTGCAGGCCGAACTGGAGGCCGAGCATCAATATTGCGCGGCGCTGGAAGCCCATTTCAAAGCACTGCAGGAATCCGAAGACTCGCGTTGAACCCGGCTATTTAATCAAGCGCCTTGGAATGCAGGAATTCGCGCGCAACCTCGGCAATGTCCCGGTGTTCCCCATCCACGGCATAATTCATCTTTCGCATTTCCGCGTCGGAGATCTTCCCGCTCAACTCTTCGATAGCGGAACGCATTTCCGGGAAATGCGCGAGCGCATCCTGGCGAACGATGGGCACTGCTTCGTACGGCGGAAAATAATGTTTGTCGTCATCGAGAATCACCAGATCGCGTGCCGCGAGTAATCCGTCGGTTGAATTCCCGG
>JBEKSN010000061.1:0-18052 GCA_049517055.1 Candidatus Acidiferrales bacterium
TTCGGTGGAAGGGGGCGCCACACTTTCTACCTCGATGAAGCAGTACGAGAAGGTATTCGACCCGCTTTATTACAACATGGTGGAAGCGGGCGAGACGGGCGGTATTCTCGACACCATTCTTCAGCGGCTTTCGAGCTACATCGAGAAGAACGTGAAACTGAAGCGCGCGGTGAAGTCGGCGGCGATCTATCCAACCGCCGTGCTGGGTATTGCCGGCGGCGTGATTATTCTTCTTCTGTGGAAGGTGGTGCCGATTTTCACCACGCTGTTTAATGGACTCGGCGTGGACCTGCCGCTACCCACCAGAATCGTGATCATGCTCAGCAGCTTTATCGGCAGCATCTACGGCCTGCTGATCCTGGTGTTTTTCGTGGGCATCGTGTTTGCGGTGAAATTCTGGTACGGCACACCGCAGGGGCGGTACGCCATAGACAGCATTTTGCTAAAGCTGCCAATGATCGGAATTCTGCTGCGCAAGATCGCTGTGGCCCGATTCACACGGACCCTTGGCACTTTGATTTCCAGCGGCGTGCCCATATTGGAAGGCCTCGATATTACGGCGCGTACTTCCGGAAACGCCGTGGTTGAAAGAGCCATTACAGCAACGCGAAAGGCCGTCGAAGCCGGGCGTTCGCTTGTGGATCCTCTGAAGGAAACAAACGTTTTCCCGGGCATGGTGACGCAGATGATCGGCGTTGGAGAACAGACCGGCGCGATGGATGCTATGTTGCAAAAAATCGCCGACTTCTACGAAGACGAAGTGGACGCCTCGGTGAAGGACCTGTTGACGGCCATGGAACCTATCATGATCGTGGTCCTGGGCGTCGTCGTTGGCGGTATCGTTATTTCCATGTACCTGCCTCTGTTCTCGTTGATCGGAAAACTTGCCGGTCACTAAACCCAGGCGTGCAGACAGCTTGATGGGGGCGCTCCGTTTAACGAGGCGCCCTGCTGCAACAGCATTGTAGCTACTGTTAATCCTCGAAAAGGATCCAGCCGGTGAATTCAGCGGGACCGGCAACGAAAGAAAATGAAAGCCGCAACCAGCGTAAGTGAATGGCTACCCTGGCTGGGCCGCGTCCGCTTCCTGGCCATTACTTTTCTGCTGGGCATCGTGGTGGCGGCACGCCAGCTTACCCCCGCATCCATATCGGTCCGGTCGTTTGTTCCACTGGTAGCGCTGTGGTACATGCTCGCCATTGTTTACGTAATTCTGCAGCGCTGGACTCCGCAAGCCCGCGTCCATGCGCCCCTGCAGATTATCTGCGACCTGCTGATCATCACGGGCGTGGTGTACACGACGGGAGCGCAGGATAGCTATTTTATTTCGCTTTATTTGCTCGTCATCCTCATGGCCAGCGTCCTGTTCTTAAGGCGCGGAGTTTTCCTTGTTGCCGGAGCGAGCTTTGCACTTCTCGCAGCCGTAATCGAACTGGCTTATTACGGAGTACTTCCACACACGGCGAATTCGGCGCCGGCACAGAGCTCTCTGGCTTCCTGGCTGGCCAGCAATTTCTTTGCGTTTATCGCAGTTGCATACCTGGGCAGCCTCTTAGCGCAAACACTTCGCAAGAAAGGCGTGGAGCTCGAAGAGAAGAGCGAAGAGCTGAAGGATCTTCGAGCGTTCAATCAGGACATCATCGAATCCATGCGCGGCGGCTTGCTGACCACCGATCTCGACGGCCGGATTTTATTGATGAACCATGCAGGAACGGAAATTATGGGCCGCGAAGCGATTCCTCTGCTGGGCCAAAAAGTTCAGGATGTATTTCCAGGCTTCTGGCCCGTAGAGATGGACGGCAGCGGAAGTCCTGTCGCGGCCCGCAAAGAGGTCGAGTTTCGCACGGCAGCCGGCAATATCCGTTTCCTCGGACTATCGATTTCGCCCTTGCGCACGAGCCAGAATCCCAACACCGGCTTCGTTTATAATTTTCAGGACCTTACTCAATTGAAGCGTCTCGAACGCGAAGTACTCACCAAGGAGCGCATGGCGGCGCTGGGACGGCTCTCAGCGGCAATAGCGCACGAAATTCGCCAGCCATTGACCGCCATGACCGGAGCCCTGAAGGAACTGGCACGGCTGGCACCCCTCGATGATGACGATAAAAAGCTGGTCCAAATCGTCAGCCGCGAGTCTCAGAGGTTGAATCAGATCATTACCAATTTCCTCGATTATTCGCGCGAAAAAACATATGCCTTTACGGATCTCGACCTGGTGCCGATCATCGAGGAAACGCTTTTGTTGCTCGAGCATGACGCAACGGCAAAGGGCAAATATCGATTCGAGCGCCACATCAATGTCCGCAATGCCCGCGCTCGCGCCGACCGCGATGCCTTAAAGCAGGTTTTCTGGAATCTTTGCAATAACGCGCTGCGCGCGATGCCCAATGGCGGCATTCTGGCTGTGGAGCTCGACGCAGACGAAACCTGGGTGCGCATTACGATCCGTGATACCGGCATCGGACTTGATACCCGCGAATTAACGCGAATTTTCGAACCGTTTCAGTCAGGGTTCACCGGTGGCACCGGGCTGGGACTGGCCATCGTCTACCAAATACTGCAGGCGCATCGCGGTCGCATCCGCGTGGAAGCGGCCAAGGGCGAAGGCGCAGAGTTTGTCGTCGAACTTCCGCGTTCCGTTGCGGCGCGCGCCCCCGTGCGGCAAGCCAGAGACAAACAGGCCGAAATGCTCCCAGTAGGGAAAGGGTAGCGCGCCATGGCTCATTTACTTGTGGTGGACGACGAACCATCGATCCGCGAGCTGCTCGAGATCAGTTTCCGCAAAGAAGGCCATAAAGTGGAAGTGGCTTCGAGCGGAGAAGCAGCCAAGGCGAGGCTGGCCGCACAAATCTTTGACATCGTCATCTCCGACATCTGCATGCCCGATATGGATGGAGTCGAGCTGCTTCGTTACAGCAAGGAAGTTTCTCCTTCCACGATTTTCATTTTGATTACCGGCGTCCCCACAATCGATACGGCAATTGATGCCGTAAACTTCGGCGCGGACCGCTATGTAGTGAAGGGTGACCGTTTGCTCGACGAACTGCGGCCGGCCGTCCAACAGATCGCGGAGAATCAGAGATTGAAGAAGGAAGCCGGTGAGCTTCGCCGCCAGATCCGCCGGCTTACGGGCTTCGACCAAATCATCGGCACGAGCCCGAAGATGCGCACTCTCTTCGATATGATTGCCACCATCGCTCCGCAATCCAGCCGCGTGCTGATCACCGGCGAGAGTGGAACAGGCAAGGAACTTGTGGCTCGCGCGATTCACGAAAACAGCGCGCGGGCGAAAACAGCCTTTATTACGATCAATTGCGGGGCATTCCCGGAGACGCTCCTGGAGTCCGAACTCTTCGGCTACATGCGCGGCGCATTTACCGGAGCGAATGAAAATCGCCGGGGGCTGTTTCAAGCGGCCGACGGCGGAACGCTTTTCATGGATGAGATTGGCAACATGAGTCTGACCATGCAGGTGAAGCTTTACCGAGTCCTGCAGGAAGGAAAAGTACGCCCGCTGGGAAGCAACGAAGAAACCAGCGTGGACGTCAGGGTGATCGCAGCTACAAATAAGGACCTGGAGAAGGAGATTATCGAGGGGCGATTCCGCGAAGATCTTTTCTATCGCCTGAACGTGATCCCCATTCATCTTCCGCCGTTGCGAGAGCGCAGCGAAGACATTCCGCTACTGGCACGGGCCTTTCTCGATCGATATTCCAAATCCATGGGAAAGAAGATTGAGGGTATTGAGCCCGAAGCGCTTCGGCGTCTGGAAGTTTATGAATGGCCGGGCAACGTCCGCGAATTGGAAAACACAATCGAGCGCGCGGTCGCACTGGAAACGAGCAAACGTGTATCGGTGGAGAACCTGCCGGAGCGCGTTACGAGCTTCTATCAGGAGTCTCGCTCGAACGGGCATTCTGAAAATAAAGCCTTCCTCATTCCCGATGCCGGTATGGATCTGGAGAAACTCATTGGCTCCACCGAAAGAGCTTATTTACTCGCGGCTCTGGAATGCTCTGGAGGAGTTCGCATCCGTGCTGCAGAAATGCTGAAGATGACTTACCGCTCATTCCGCCACTACGCAAAAAAACACGGAGTCTAAGGTGTTCCACTTCGGTGCAGGCTCTTAACGTCTTTGCGCCCGACGTTTATCGGCCTTTCTCCTCTCCGGCCCAAGACCAAAACAATTTTCTGATTCCGGCTTGAGAATAATAAGCGTGGCACAGCGTGTTAACACTCGACTTACCGCTCGTTTTCTCGAGATTTACGAGTGTTCGCCCGAACGGCGTTGGTCGTGCTCTATTCGTGGTGTACCCCGCCAGGGTTACAAGAAAGATTGAAGCTCGTAGAATCGGCCAAGGAGAAACACGCTAATGATTAAGAATCAGAGAGAGAAGGGTTTTTCACTAATCGAATTGTTGATCGTTGTGGCGATCATTTTGATCATCGCAGCTATCGCAATTCCGAACTTGCTTCGCGCCCGTATCGCGGCCAATGAGGCTTCGGCAGTAGGTTCGACTCGTACGCTGGATACGGCTGAAATCACGTATTCTTCGACGTACGGCACCGGCTTTGCACCGTTGGCCAGCCTCGGTGGCGCGGCGCCTTGCGTGGCCGCAGCAGCGACATCCTGCTTGATCGATCCAGTTCTGACCCTTGGAACCAAGACCGGTTATGTGGTTGCCGCAGTAGCCGCAACTGGTGCGGGTACCGTAGCTTCTCCGTTCCAGACTTTCGAAGTGAACGCCACGCCGTTGTCAGTTTCGACTGGTACGCGTGCGTTTTGCTCCGACCAATCTGGTGTGGTTCGCTACAACACGACCGGTGCAGCGATTGGCACTGGCGCGGGTAACTGCGCTGCTGTAGTAACCATCCTTCAGTAGTTATCTGTGTTCCAAACGGGGAGGAAGCCCAGCTTCCTCCTCGTTCTTTTTTTGCTGGAAACCTCAGTCAATGCGGAGCGCCTCTTGGGTCATTTCATCGTCTAAGTTCCATGAGCCAGGTCGGTAAGACCTTTCAAGGCATTTTCGGCAGACAAAAATAGTCACAAGATTCGCTCGGGAGCACCCATTTCGTCACGGTTCAATCGCTGGCTTGAGGAACTAGCTCCCATCCTGCTGATAATGAGAGGTATAATCAGTGTGTCGTGACGGTACATGGGGCGAGCCATTGTGGAACGCCGCTTGCCTTTACGGTGGGTGTACCCCGCCAGGGAGTACTAAAGAGTTTGAGCATTTTACTCAAGGAGAGAGAAGACATGAATAGGAAACAGAAGGGTTTTTCACTTATCGAATTGCTGATCGTTGTGGCGATTATTTTGATCATCGCAGCTATCGCAATTCCGAACTTGCTTCGCGCCCGTATCGCGGCCAATGAGGCTTCGGCAGTCGGTTCGGTCCGTACACTTGATACGTCAGAAATCACGTATTCTTCGACGTATGGCACTGGCTTTGCACCGTTGGCTAACCTCGGTGGCGCGGCGCCTTGCGTGGCCGCGGCAGCGACAGCTTGCTTGATCGATCCAGTTCTGACTCTTGGAACCAAGACCGGTTACGTGGTTGCCGCAGTAGCCGCCACTGGTGCGGGTACCGTAGTTTCTCCGTTCCAGACTTTCGAAGTGAACGCCACGCCGTTGTCAGTTTCGACTGGTACGCGTGCGTTCTGCTCCGACCAATCTGGTGTGGTTCGCTACAACACGACCGGTGCAGCGATTGGTACCGGCGCGGGCACTTGCGCCACGGTAGTGACCATCCTCCAGTAACTTGGGATGTGTTCCGAAAGGGGAGGAAGCTCAACTTCCTCCCCTTTTTTTTTAAGAGAAGGGGCAGTGAATTGCAAATAAACTGTCGTAAGGCCAGAAGTGGATACATTCGGGGCAGCGTTTATGCGAGTCAGGCGAAAATACAACTCGGCCCTCAGCTCCAACCGGAAGAATAGCGGCTACGATTCCCGCGGTTTCAGCCTCATCGAACTGCTGGTCGTAGTGGCCATCATCTTGATCATCGCCGCGATCGCGATTCCTAGCTTTCTTCGGGCACGCATCGCAGCGAACGAAGCTGCCGCCGCAAACAACACCAGGACCATTACAACCGCTGCGATAACTTATTCATCGACCTACCAGAACGGTTATCCAAGCAGTCTTGCAACTATGGGCCCACCGCTGGGCGGCCCGGCTACTTGCGATGCCGCCGATCTAATCGATACCCTTTTCGCGACCGCGCCTAACCAGAAGAGCGGTTATACCTACGCTTACATCGCATCAAACCCTGTAACCGTTGCTGCGGGTTGCGGCGCTGCGGGCGACAATAATTACTTGGTGACGGCCACTCCGATGATGGTGGGGATTACGGGATCTCGAAGTTTTTGCAGTGAGGAGCCCGGGGTCATTCACTACGATTCTACCGGAGCCGCCACGGCCAGCGCCGCTGCATGCGAAGCGCTTCCAGAATTGTAATAGTTTGCCTGGGCGTTCCTCTTTTTCGCCTCAGTTCACAATGCATTCTTGTTAAGATACTCGCGTGATTTGCGTCCTCTTTTTTCTCACTTTCGTGTCATTTCAATCTGCGGAGAAACCTGCAAAAGACGCTCGGCAGCTCGCACGGATGATTGACGCGCACTATCGCCGGGCAGCGACCCTCAAGGCCCGCTTTTATGAGAAGTTTTCCGACGGCGCCGGCGCGGCCTCTGCTGAATCCGGAATTGTGTACTTCTCGAAGCCCGGGCGTATGCGTTGGGAGTATGAATCGCCGGAGCAAAAACTTTTCATCGTTGATGGAGCGAACGTGTGGTTTTACGTTCCTGCAGACCGGACCGCGAGCCGGGCAAAAATAGGAGAGAGCTCGGACTGGCGAACGCCGTTGGCGTTCCTTACTGGAAAGACCGATCTTGCTCGGCTTTGCCGGAACATCGAAATCGTGGACGGCGCAAACGCGCAGGACGCCAACCTTGGCGACCGTACCACCGTCGATGGGAACACGCTTTTGAGTTGCGCTCCTCGTTACAATGCGGCCGATCCTGGTGAGCGCATTCGAGACGTTCTGCTTGAGGTAGATCCCGACGATCGTCTAGTTCGCGTGGTAGTCCGTCAGGCGGGGAAGCTGGAGACGGAATTTCGATTTGGAGACTGGGAAGAAAACCTGCCGATTCCGGAGACGAAATTTCACTTCGTACCTCCGCCAGGCGTGGTCATCGTTGATGAAGCAACTCTCGCGGGCTCCCTACGCTAGCCTTCCAGCCAGTTTGCCTATGTAACATCATAGTAATGCAGGGATATTGCGCATAGGACGCGGGTTGTAAGGGGTATGGTAAACTAGAAGGCAAACGTCTCAATGGGCGGGACGTCTAAGTCCTAAATGACTGAATTTGTCTGCAAAGTCGGGGATACCACTGGTCGAGTTTTCCAGCAATTGGAGACGGCACAGTCGGAGGCTGAGGCGAGGCAGAAACTTGCTGACCGGGGATTCTTCGTCTTCTCGGTTCGAATGCACTTCGATTTGCTTTCTCAGTTCAGCGGGGCTGCCCGCGAACGGAAGATTCGCCCTGCCGATTTTCTAATTTTCAACCAGCAATTCAGCACCTTAATCAAGGCGGGCTTGCCGATTTTGAAGGCGCTGGAGCTCCTCGCCGAGCGAGCCGCGGCGCCTCGTTTGAGGCCCATTCTCCAGGACGTGCGGCAACGTGTACGCGATGGGGCCCTGCTTTCCGAAGCGTTGGCAGCCCAGGGATCGTTCCCGGCGGTGTACGTCACGGCGATTTCGGCGGGCGAACGCAGCGGCAATCTAACAGGAGTCATCGACCAATATATTTCGTACTTGCGAGTGAGCACTGGTTTCCGCACCGCTTTGCTCACGGCATTGATTTATCCCGCGATTCTGGTGGTGACCGTAATTTTAGTTCTCAGCTACCTGGTGACATATGCCATGCCTCAGTTTGCAAAACTTTATCAGGATCTGGGAGTGCCTTTGCCGGCGATGACGCAACTGATGCTGAACATGGCCGTGCCGCTGCGCAATTATTTCGTCGTGTTTGCCGGGATTGCTGTTTTGATCGCTGCTGCTATTTTCTTGTGGACGCGGACGTTGGAGGGAGCTCTGGCGATCGACCGTTTAAAGCCCAAAGTTCCGATCGTGGGCGATATCTGGCTGAAAGGAGAAATCGCCCAGTTCCTGCGAACGCTGGCTACTCTTCTGGCCGGTGGCACACCGCTGGTTTCCGGGTTGCAGACATCTTCGGCTGCCATCGGAAGCCGCCTGATCGCGACTTCCGTCGCGCGAGCTTCTGAGCGAGTTCGCGAAGGCAAAAGCCTTAGTGAGAGCCTGTCCGAAACGCGATTAATCCCGCCGCTGGCTTTGGAAATGATCGAGGTTGGCGAAGCGTCTGGTGCGCTTTCGGCCATGCTGACAAGCGTCGCGGAATTCTATGAAGAGGAAGTGAGCACCCGATTGCAGCGTACTCTGATATGGGTCACGCCGGCTATTTTGGTGGTCATGGCGGTGGTGGTGGGCTTTATTTTGATTTCTCTCTATCTGCCTCTGTTCTCCCTCCAGATAGGATCTCCTGGAGGCTAGATATCATATGGCTACGCTCAATAACAATCCGATTACCGGCAATGCGCCTAATGAAGCGGAACGCGAACAAGCTCGCCGCTTAGCGGAACGCTATCGGTGTCCGTTTGTAGACCTTCGCGAGCAGCGCATCGATCCTGAACTGTTTCGAAGCATTCCTGCCGAACTAATGTTTCGATACAAGTTTGTCCCTCTCGAATCGCACGAGACCACATTGACCGTGGCCATTGCAGACCCGAGTCAATTGCAGCTCACCGACGAGCTTTCTCTTTTGCTCGGCAAGCGACTGCAGATAAAAGTGGCCACTACCTCGCAAATTGACGATCTCCTGAAGCGGACGGAGCAATCGCAACGCGTGCTCGATCAGGCTACCGAAGGTTTTACTCTGCAGGTCGTCGGAGACGAGG
This sequence comes from Candidatus Acidiferrales bacterium, assembly GCA_049517055.1. Classification (GTDB taxonomy): domain Bacteria; phylum Acidobacteriota; class Terriglobia; order Acidiferrales; family UBA7541; genus Palsa-295. Next base: position 8,972 of record JBEKSN010000061.1, read on the forward strand.
AAGACAGCGACGAAAACATCTCGATGGACAAGCTTACGCGCGGCGATACCGGCGTTAGCCCCGTCGTGCGGCTTGTGAATACGGTCATTTATACCGCGCTCGAGCGCCGCGCGAGTGATATTCACATCGAAACGCGCAACACCGAAGTAGTCGTCAAATACCGAATTGACGGCGTATTGCAATACGCCATGCAGCCGCTGGCAAAAGAGTGGCACGCCACCATCCTTTCACGTATCAAGGTCATGAGTGAACTCGATATCGCTGAACGACGCGTGCCGCAGGACGGGCGCTTCCGGGTACGTTACAAAGGACGCTTTATCGATTTCCGCGTTTCCATTATGCCGTCGGTTCACGGAGAGGACGCCGTACTTCGCGTTCTGGACAAGGAAACTCTCAGCGAAAAATTCCACAACCTGACACTGGATGTCGTGGGGTTCGACCAGCAGGACATGACCCGCTTCCGCCGCTACATTCACGAACCGTACGGCATGGTCCTGGTCACCGGTCCAACCGGCTCGGGAAAAACCACGACTCTCTACGCGGCCATCAACGAAATCAAGAACGATGAAGATAAAATCATCACCATTGAAGACCCCGTGGAATATCAAGTGCGCGGCATTACGCAGATCCCCGTGAATGAAAAGAAGGGGCTGACTTTCGCGCGCGGCTTGCGCTCCATCCTGCGCCACGATCCGGATAAGATCATGGTCGGCGAAATTCGCGACCAGGAAACGGCCCAAATCGCCATCAACTCCGCGCTCACCGGACACCTTGTCTTCACCACCGTGCACGCGAACAACGTCACCGACGTGATCGGAAGGTTTATCAATATGGGCGTCGAGCCTTACAATTTCGTTTCGGCGCTGAACTGCATTATGGCCCAGCGCCTGGTGCGCGTGATTTGCGAGAACTGCAAGAAAAGGGTGCATTATTCGGCGGAGGTTTTGAAGGAATCCGGTCTGGATCCGGCCGAATGGATGCAAGTGCCGTTCTACGAAGGCCCCGGCTGCCTGGAATGTTCCGGCAGCGGTTATCGTGGCCGAAGCGCGATCACGGAGCTCCTCGATCTTTCCGACCGCATTCGCGAGATGATTATTAATCGCAGGCCCACTTCGGAAATCAAACGAGTAGCCAAGGAAGAAGGCATGACGTTTCTGCGCGATTCCGGTATGGGCAAGATCCGCGCGGGAGTTACCACCTTGCGCGAAATCAATAAGGTGACATTCCTTGACTAGCGCCGCGAGCCTGACAAGCCAGTTCTACGAACTCGGCCCCGTGCGCCGTATCGAGCGCTGGCTCACGGCTATGCCGCACCCGACTCTGGTGGTTGACATTTCGTCCACTCACGTCGCGGCCGCTCGCTGGGGGAAAATCAATGGCGCCTTGGAATCCTACGCCGTCGAACCTCTTCCGTTAGGTGCCGTACTTCCGTCTCCGGTGGAAATGAACGTAGCGCAGCCGGACGCAGTGCGCTCGGCTCTTCGACGCGTATTCAGCCGTGTTCCAGCGCGCGAGCACGGCCTGGCGCTTATCATTCCTGATCTGGTCGTGCGCGTTTTCATTCTGCCGTTCGACGCCCTTCCGCGCAGCGCGGACGAAGCCCTGCCTCTCCTGCGCTGGCGCCTGAAGAAGAGCGTGCCATTCGACGTGGACGAAACGGTGGTCTCCTGGATGCGCCAGGCCGGCAAAGACGGGAATCTGGAAGTCGTGACCGCGGTTGCGCGACAGAAGATTATCCGGGAGTATGAGGAAATCGTTCTAGGTTTGGACGCGAAAGTCGGAGTCGTTCTGAGTTCAACCCTGGCTACACTGCCTCTGATAGAAGAGCGCGACGCCACACTTCTCGTTCGCATGTCCGGTAAAACATTGACCACCGTCATCGTGCGTGGTGGTAACCTATGTGTTCATCGCTCGACGGATATGGCGAGCGACGCGTCTCTCCTCAGCCCGCAATCGCTGCTCGACGAGATTTTTCCCGCAGTGGCTTACTATCAGGACACCTGGGGCGGAGCGGTGGACCGCGTTCGTCTTTCAGGGCTGGGAGCGCGCGCGGACATCTTTCGCCGAGCGCTTTCCGAAGAACTGAAGTGCCCGGTAGGGCAGCTGGCTGAATCCGAGCCTCCCTTCCATCTCGATTCCGGCGCAAAAGATCTGCTGCATCAGAATCTCGATGCGCTGGTCGGCTGGATGATGAACGGAGGGTCCTGAGCGCGTCCGCGCGCTTCGTATATATGAAACTTCGTCTCAATCTTGCTACCAGGCCGCTGGAAAACAAACGGCCGTTTCTGGCTCTCTCCGGCGTCTTGGGCGCTCTCGGTATTCTTCTGCTTCTGCTTTTGTCTCACGGAGCTTACAAATCGTGGCGGGCAAACCGGGATTTACGCGCGGACATTGCTCGCTGGGAAGCCGAAATCCGCGCCAATAAGCAGAGGCAGGCGACCTTGCAGGATTATTTTCGCTCCCCGCAAGCGCAACAAGTGTTGGATCGAGCTGCGTTCTTGAACTCGCTTATCGGCCAGCGAAGTTTTCCGTGGACCAAGATTTTCATGGACCTGGAGAAAATTTTGCCCGCCGGCGTCCGGGTGATGAATATTTCTCCGAGGCTTGTGAACGGAAAAGCTGTGGTCGAGATTACCGTCGGCGCGGCTTCGGATGACAGCAAGATCAAGTTTATCGAGGCGCTCGAGAAATCACCGGCGTTTTCAAACGTGCAGATTCAGGGCGAACGCCACTCCGAGCAGATCACGCCCTCGTCCGACAAGATCACGCTGGAGCTTACGGCGCTGTACGAGACTACATGAATATGAAACGATCCTGGAATACCTGGAAAAAACTGATCTTTTGCGCGCTGGGGGTTCTGCTTCTCGCGGACTTGGCCCTGCTCTTCATTGTTTGGCAATCCTCGCGCGAAGGTGTGGAGGGCATGCGCGAGCAGCGAGGCCGCTTGCAGAACGAGGCCAAGCTCCTGAAGGCGGATGTCGCGCGAGGTGATGCAATTCGCGCTTCGCTTCCCAAGGTGGGAAAGGACTGCGACGCCTTTTATCACGACGCGTTCCTCGGCGCCGGCACCGGTTATTCAGCAATCGAAGAGGATCTCGGAAATATCGCCACCAAGGCAGGTTTAAAGACCACGACAATTACTTTCAACCAAAAAGACGTGAAGGAAAGGGGAGTGACACTTGTGACCGTTCTGGATTCGGTCGACGGAGATTATCCGGCCATCATCCAATTTATCAATGGTCTCGAGCGTTCGAAGTATTTCTATCTTTTGAATAATCTTCAGCTGGACACGGCCTCGGCCGGCGATATCCGGCTGCATCTGGAACTGCGCACTTATTTTCGGATCTGAGCCGATGTCACGACGAACACAAATCGGGGTGCTTATAGGGCTGGTAGTTCTTCTCGTAGTGGTGTACCTCGCCAATCGCACCCAAATGCCCGGCTTGCAAGGCGTCTTGGCGTCCGACGGTAAATTTCAACCGCTAAACGTGGACGAGCCGCAGCTTCGAATCGACCTGCTCGAAAAACTTCAGAAACTCGAATATTCAGGCACTCATCGCAATATTTTCAGCGCGGTAGCTCTCCCTGTTGAGCCCACTCCGGAAGAGAAAAAACGTCTGGAGCATCAGTACCCAATTGTCTCCCAGCCGCCGCCTCCGCCTCCGGTCCAGGTTCCCGCACAGTTTTTCGGGTATGCTTCGATGAAAAGCAGTCCAAGGCGTTTGGCGTTTTTCCTCAACGGTGATGATGTAATCGTTGTGCAGGAAGGCTCGGTTTTCCTCAGCCGCTTCCGGCTGGATAAAATCGGCAATGACTCGGCCGATGTGGAAGAAATTTCCAGCGGACGGCACGCTACTGTTCCAATGGTGCAGCCGCCGGCAGGAGACGCGGCTCCGGGTTCCCAGCCGCCGCCAAGCCAATGAATTTCCGGTCCCATCCCGACGCAACACCACCTCGATGTTTGCGAAATCGGGTCGCACGCTCCAGAGGTTCGGAAGAATCCGGATTTGCTTTCTTGATGGCGCTCGGAATGATGCTCATACTTCTCGCGCTGTCTCTGGTCGTGTTGCAGAATTTCGTTACCGACGGCAAGCGTGCGCAGGAAGAGGAAACAATTTGGCGGGGCGAACAGTATCAGCGCGCCATCCGCCTCTATTACCATAAGATGGGCCATTACCCTCAGGCGCTTGAGGATCTTCAAAAGGGCGGCCTGCAGCTCCATTTCCTTCGCCAAGCTTACAAAAATCCGATGAACAAAACGGATGGCACTTGGCGTTTCATTTACGTCAATGCCGCGGGCCAAATTATCGGCAGCATCCGCTATGCCACGCTGCAACAAATGGTGCTGATTGACCAGTATGCCGGCCTGCTTCCGGCAGCTGCTGCTGCGCTAGGTCCGCAGCCGGCTCAGATCGGAGTGCCGGCAGCTAGTCTTGCGAGCAGTTCGGGTTCGCAGCAACCGCAAAATCCACTGGCCGGAATTCTTCCTGGTTCCGGACTTTCAGACTATGCCGCAGCAATCGGCGCGGCACAATCGCAGCAACAAGCCCAGAACTCTCAGCCGGGATCCTCGGGCCAATCGCCTGATCAATCGAATGGACTACTTCCACCCGGCATTACCGCTGACCAAGTGAATCAAGCCGCCCAAACCGGACAGCTTCCGGCCGGCATGTCGGCGGATCAAGTGGCCCAGCTCATTCAACAAAGTGGCCAACTTCCGGCTGGCATTTCAGCGGCTCAGGTGTCTCAGTACATCCAAAGCGGACAACTTCCGCCCGGCATTACGCCGGATCTAGTGGCGCAGTACCTCCAAAGTTTGCAGGGTCCGCAGGGTGCTCTTCAATCCGGCCAACCAGGTCTCGGAGCATCGCCGACTGGGCCCTCAGGTTCGTTCAGTTTAGGGTCGGCATCGAGCGCACAGCCGGGTTTGGGCGGTTTGGGCGCGAATCCGCTGCTGGCAATGAAACCAACGGGAGTAGTGGACGGCCCAGTCCTCGGCGGTTTTCTGACGGGCGTTGCATGCACAACGAAAAAGAAATCGCTCAAGGTTTATCGACGGGGAAATAAATATGAAGAGTGGGAATTCATTTGGAATCCTCTGGAAGACGCTCTAGCTGCCGCGCAGCAAAGTGGGGGTGCGCCGCAGGGAGGGGTTCTAGGGCTGGGCCAAACCTCCAGTACGCCCGGAAGCAGCTTTGGGGGGAACTCCAGTACCTTCGGAAACTCCTCGACGTCGCCAGGGTCTCCCGGGCCGCAGCAACCCCCACCCCAGCAGCCCCCGATGCAGGCACCACCCCAGTAGCTTCGTTACGATTCGCCCTACCGAACCAGTCAAGCTTGCAGCATTCGTGTGTTTGCACGGCGCGAGCAAACTTTTGATTAACAATGCTGGGGAGTTTGAATACCGAGACGCTTCCCGCCTCGGATTATTTTCCGATCGTGGGAGCGGTCGTTGAAGCCAGGCTCGCCGTGATCTTTCGCACGTACTTCTGTGTTTCGGGGAACGGAGGAATGCCGCCATACCGCGCAACCATGTCTGGTCCTGCGTTGTAAGCAGCCAGCGCCAAAGGCAAGTTGCCGCGATATCGCTCGAGGAGGTCCTTCAGGTAGTGCGTTCCTGCATCTATGTTCTGCGCCGGATCAAAAATGTTTGCCACTGAATAGCGCGCTGCCGTCTCGGGAATTAATTGCATCAGTCCCTGCGCTTGTTTGCGCGACACCGCGCGGGGATTGAAATTCGACTCCGCGGCGATCAGGTGCGTGATTAATTTTTCGTTCACTCCATGCTTCAGCGCAGCCGCGTGAATCAAATTCCCAAAAGGGCCATTGGCCGGCGCCAGTGCCGGGAGCGCGGCAAAATGATCCTCAGGCTCGACGGAAAGCAGATCGCTGGCTTGCACTTCCACCGTGCCGCCGTCCATGGACAATCGCACGACTTCGCCGGAGCGCTCGTAGCCCGTGATATGCAGTCGAAGTCCCGAACGCAGCACGGCATAGTCGGCCCGCGCTGTGGACGCGCCAGCCGCTGAAAAAATCATCGCGGCGAATATCATAATCGGAAGTGTTAGGCGACGCATTCGTGGTCTCTTACTTCGCTTTGTGTTCGCAACTCTCGCTGCTGTCCAATAATCAATTATACCGCGGTGGGCTCGCCACAGGCCAACTCATATCTTGCCGAGGGCGTAGGTACCAATAGCTTCCGCCAAGCCATTCTCATCGTTCGACGAGGTCATCGCCCAGCCGAACGATTTCAACTCCTCCACGCAATTGGCCATCACCACCGGCAGTCCGGCAAACTCAAGCATCTCGCGGTCGTTCCAATTGTCGCCAATGGCCATTACCTCTTCTCGGGCAATTCCTCTGCGCCGGGTCCATTCTTTCAGCGCCACTCCCTTCGTCACGCCAGCCCGCAAAACATCGAGGATCGCAAAGTCGCGCTTCTCATATTCGGTTAGCGCAAGTGTAAATCCCGCCGCGATTGGCAGCGCCGCCAGTTGGCGCATCGCCGACCGGATGGGCCGGCATCCTCCGGTGTACAACACCTGGATCGGGTCCTCGCCATTCAGGCAATCCACGAGCGGCGAGACCACGGCGATGTATGCGCGGTTCCGCTGAAAATATCCTCCGCGCCGCGGATCGTCCCAGTCCACCTTTTCGAAAATAATCTGGCGCTCGAGCACCCGATCGAAAACAACCCCGGCGTTTGCTCGAAACTCCGCGGTCGCTTCCAGCACTTGCCGCGCCGTATCGCTCGAGAGAAGAAGCTGCTGGTGCGTCTCGCCGTTTTTACTCTTGATTAGCGCGCCGTTGTTCACGATCAAATGCAGATCGCACTTAAGTTCGTCGGCAATGGGGCGCGCGAAATCGAACCTCCTCCCGGTAACCAGCACAATCTCAAGTCCGCGCGACGCCGCCTCCGCCACCGCGCGCGCGTTCTTTTCCGGCAGTTGCCCACGGCTATCCAGCAGCGTTCCGTCAATGTCCATCGCAATCAATTTGATCGGCACACTCATATTCTACCGTGACATCTGCCGCGCCGGCTCTGCTGCGCTGCAATATTCTCTTGCGGTCGAGCGAGCAACCACAGGGCAACCATCTGAGATTGTTGCACGTCCATATAAGGCAACTGGAATGTCCGATTGTTTGCACACGAAATCGCGATTAGTAGTAGATTTGTCTTGCGGCTGGTGCAAGGCAGCGCCGGTCGAGCATGTCGGTAAAAGGGAATGATGGAGTCTTTTCTCAATCTTCTGTGGGTCGCAATTGCTGCAGGCGCTTTCTGCTTCTGGCGGACTCGCTGGCTGCACGAGCGCCGCGACCATCGGCGGCAACCCCTGCAAGAATGGACCGCCTTTGCCTGCGCCCTCGTTCTTCTGTTCTTCGCCGTCTCTCTGACCGACGACCTTCACTCCGAGTTGATGATTTTCGACGAATGCTCCACGAGCCGGCGCCATTCGCTCAGCCTGACGCGCTCGCACGATACGCCACAGCATCGAACGGTCGCGAATCACAGCGGCCTGGCGGCAACTGAGAGTGCTTCGTTTGATCCGTTTCAAGATTTTGATCGGCTCGTTCTTGCCAAGGAAATTTCGCCCTCATCCCTTGAATTGTCAATCCGCCCAGGCCGAGCTCCGCCGTCCCTGCCCCTTTAGCACGGTCTATCGCTGCCTTTTATTTGCTGCAGTGGACCCCAAGCTCCTTTCAATACTAATCCGAGCGCGTTTGGATCAGTAGCCAAACACTGTCTCTCGATCCACAAGAGTATCTACCAAGGGCGCATCGCGTCGTTATCGGAGTTCTTGTATGAAGACAGCGTTTTTGATCTTGTGCTGTGCGTTGGCCGTTTTCGGAGCCGGCTGCGGCGGCGATTCCAAGCGGGATGCAGCGGCGGAAGCGCCTCCCTCCGTGTCGAGCGTGCAGGAGGAAGACTCCAGCGTCGTCACACTCGAGCATCCCGAGCGGTTTCCACTTGTCGCGGCTGTCGAGCATATTGCCACATCTTCGTTACAAGTGACCGGAACTGTGGCTCCCGATGTCTCGCGCACGGTTCCGGTCATCTCGCTGGCTTCTGGGCGAGTGGTGGATATACGCGCTCGATTGGGTGACACGGTGGAGAAGGGCCAGCTGCTGATGCGAGTTCAGAGCGTGGACGTTGCCGGGGCATATTCCGATTATCGAAAGGCTGTCGCCGACGAAGTTCTCGCTCGCACGCAATTCGAGCGCGCCAAGGAGCTTTATCAGCACGGCGCAATTGCGTTGAACGATCTGGAAGTTGCCCAGGATGCGGAGGAAAAGGCCAAGGTCGACGTGGAGACCACCGCGGAGCATCTCCGCGCGCTGGGAAGCCCGCTGGACCGCCCCGGAGCGATTGTGGATATCGTCGCGCCGGTCTCTGGCGTGATTACCGACCAACAAGTTACCAACGCGGCGGGAGTACAAAGCCTATCTTCCACTAATCCCTTCACAATTTCTGATCTCTCGCACGTTTGGATTCTCTGTGATGTCTATGAGAACGAGCTGCCGAATGTACACGTGGGCGAAACTGCCGACGTCACTCCCAACGCCTATCCCGATCAGGTCATCGAAGGCCGGATCAGCAACATCGGAGCCGTTCTCGATCCCGCCCTCCGAACGGCTAAGGTTCGCATAGAGGTGCGCAATTCGGGGACGCTGCGCCCCGGAATGTTTGTAACTGCTACCTTTCACGGTTTAAAGAAAGAGATGCACGCCTCCGTTCCGGCATCCGCCATTGTGCACTTGCACGACCGCGACTGGGTCTACGTGCCTGTGGAAGGCGGCAAATTTCACCGGATAGAAGTGACGAGTGGAAACATGTTGCCAGGTCGCATACAGGAGTTGCTCTCCGGATTGCAACCGGGGCAGAAAGTTGTAGCGAATGCACTGGAATTACAAAACACACTGGAACAGTAAATGATTCGTGGACTCGTAGATTTTGCGCTGAATAACCGTTTTATTGTGCTGACGATTGCGATCCTTCTCCTCTTCTGGGGCGCGATTTCGTTCCACAACTTGCCGGTGGAAGCTTATCCGGACGTGGCGGATAACTACGTCCAGATCATC
>JBEKSN010000062.1:0-17577 GCA_049517055.1 Candidatus Acidiferrales bacterium
CCATTTGCGGCCCGCCCGGCCGCGGCCCGCAGTTTGTTCTTCCGCCAGCACTAGCGCGCCGTGGGGTTCGCCTTGTTCGCCGAGCTGCATTGCCACGGTATTGGTCGAGTCAATTTTGAAGAAGTGATAGATACGCCGCGCGAACGGCGTGCCGAATAGCCGGCGGCTCAGAAGTTGGGGAACAAGAATGTCCGGAGCGCGCTCGATGTGATAGCCCGTCCGCGCATGACCCTTCACGCGAACTCCCAATTCGCGCATTTTTTGTACCCAGCGCCAAACCTGCTGCCGTGTCACGCCGATCTCTTTGGCAATCTTTTCGCCGCTGATCACGATAGTCGAATTCTCCGTGAGCAGCGTCAACAGGGCATCGATGCGCCGGTCCGTCGTCCCCGGCAAATTAACCATTCGCTTGGTAGGCATGGGGAATCGCAAAGCATACTTGAGCGGGGGCCCGGCCACAAGCCGGACGGCGGCCGCCCCCGGGTGGACTGTAAATGCCCGTCATCCCGACAATCAGGAATTTGTGCCGCCATTTTCCAGAAAATGGCAAATCCGTTCCTCTTGGATGCTCGATAATGACCGCCGGTCCGCCATGCCTTCCCCAAGTCCTGTATTTGCCCAAGCTTACGAGTGTCGCATAGGGGCCACCCTAACCCGTTCGGTCGTCTAAGTGCAACTGCTATCTGTGTAGTTCTGAGACCCATTGATCACGCTTAAGCCAATCCGACCGAGGCGTTCGCGCATATGAAATTTCGCTCGAGTTTCAATAGGTTCGCAAAACCCGCTCTCGAGTTCTGTATGGCACGGCAGCCCACTGCAGGTTTCGCAGCCAGACGACCTCTCACGGTTGAATTTCCAGGGAGATTTCCTATTCCGATAATTTCCCGCAACGCGGTGCTGTTGGTTCTCGCAGCGCTCCTGACCTCGTTGCCTTCGTCCGCGCAAACGAGCGTCCTCACGCAGCATTACGATACAGCTCGAACCGGCCAAAATACCGCGGAGACCGTCTTAAATCCGACGAATGTGAACTCGACGACTTTCGGGAAATTATTTTCGCTGACTGTCGACGGCTATGTGTACGCACAGCCGTTGTACGTGCCCGCTCTCGTGATTCCGGGAAACGGAACTCACAACGTTTTGTACGTTGCTACCGAGCATGACAGTTTGTATGCATTCGACGCCGACACCGGTTCTCAGCTCTGGATGGTAAGCTTTCTCATCAACGGCGCGACCACGCTTTCGACCAGCAACGTGGGCGGCACGCAGGACATTAATCCCGAAATAGGAATTACCGGCACGCCTACGATTGATCCCACCACGAATACACTCTACATAGTGGTGAACACACTAGAGAGCGGCAATATTATTTACCGCCTCCATGCTATCGATATCACCACGGGTGCCGAGAAATTGGGTGGTCCGGCATTGATGACTGCTTCGGTGCCAGGGACGGCTCCCGATGGCAATGGCTCTACGGTGCCATTGAACCCGCAGTGGGCGAATCAACGCCCTGGTCTGCTCCTGCTCAACGGATTCGTTTATATCGGTTTTTCCTCGCATGGAGACAACGGGCCCTGGCATGGCTGGCTCCTGGGCTACAACAAAACCACTCTGGCCCAAACCGGCGTGTGGTGCACTTCACCAAATGGGAAAGGCAACGGCATATGGGGAGCCGGTTCGGGCCTTGCTGCCGACGCCGCCGGAAACATCTACGTTTCCACGGGAAACGGCGATGATACGGTCACCACCCCCGCGCCTCCTCCTTCTACAACAATCGACTACGGTGACAGTATCGTACGTGTAGGTCTGACGAATGGAGTTCCCGTTCCGACGGATTACTTCACTCCCTGGAATCAAGGTTCGCTGGACAGCGCCGATGAGGATTTGGGTTCGGGTGGAGTACTTGTGGTGCCTGATCAAACGACTGCGCCTTTTGAGCATATTCTCATCCAGAGCGGGAAGCAGGGAGAAGTTTATGTAGTGAATCGCGACAAGATGACCAGCGATGGCAGCCACTACTGCAACGGCTGCACCAGCGATCCCGAAATTATTCAGTCCATCTCAAGCGGTGCCGGACTTTGGAGCATGCCGGCATATTGGAACAGTCAGATTTATCTGTGGGGAAATGGCGGACACCTGGAAGCTTATTCGCTCACCAATGACAAGCTTTCTCAATCTCCCACTTCAAAGTCGGCCGAGTCGAGCAATTTCCCCGGTTCTACTCCGGTAGTGTCGTCCAACGGAACAAACGATGGGATTGTCTGGGCCGTGGAAACCGATGCATACAATTCCAGCGGGCCTGCAATTCTTCGCGCATATAACGCGACCAATGTTTCCATCCTTCTGTACGGATCCAATCTAACTAGCGGGCGAGATACACTCGGACCTGCAGTGAAGTTCGTCGTGCCGGTCGTCACGAACGGAAAAGTGTACGTAGGCACGCAAAAACAAGTGAATGTCTTCGGATTGTTAAGCGGAGAATCTCAAGCTGTCGCGCCCGTGTTTAGTCCGGCTGGTGGGTCTTATGGCGCTGGGCTCCAGGTGACGATGAGCAGTACAAGCCCGAGCCCCTCTATTTATTACACTACCGATGGCAGTACTCCCACGGCTGGCTCGACTCTTTACACCGGCCCGTTGAGCGTAACTGACACCACGACATTCAATGCCATCGCGATCAGCGAAGGCTTCCTTCAGAGTGCGGTTTCCACAGCGACTTATACGATTCAGGACCAAGCCGCGCCGCCTGATGTGTCGCCCGCGGCCGGCACTTACAGCTCGGCTCAATCTGTCCAGCTTTCGGACACTTCCCCAACCCCGACCATCTATTACACAACCAACGGCACCATGCCGACTCACAGCTCAAGTAAGTACACGGTGCCCATCTCCGTTACTTCGACCACGACCATTACGGCGATTGCATCCTCGCCGGGCCTGAACGACAGTCCAGCCGTGGCCGCGACCTTCACAATCAATCCAAATGCGGCCACCATTAATTTCGGCATGGGGTTTTCAATGCCGGGCTGCATGAAATTTAACGGGTCGACGGACCTTGATGATAGCCGCCTGCAATTGACGAACGGCGGACAGGATGAAGCTGGAAGCGCTTTCTGCACAACGCCGATTAACATAACCAATTTCATAACAGACTTTACGTTCCAACTTTCCGACGCACAGGCGGATGGCATTACGTTCACGATTCAGAACTCTGCAGCGGGTGCCAGCGCGTTGGGGCCTGCCGGCGGTGGACTGGGATATGGTCCGGACAGCACCGGTGGAACTCCGGGAATTTCCAACAGTGTGGCCGTCAAATACGACCTGTATAACAACGAGGGAGAAGGCGACGACTCTACCGGACTTTATACGAACGGAGCGTCTCCCACGATTCCTGCCACCGATATGACTTCATCCGGGGTGATTCTGAATAGCGGCGATACCATGTCCGTCCACATCACCTACGACGGCACGACACTGGCTATGACCATCACAGACAGCACCGTGAACGCGACGTTCTCAACCAGCTGGCCGATCAATATTCCGCAGACCATCGGCGGAAATACCGCGTTTGTCGGTTTTACCGGCGGGACCGGCGGGGAAACAGCTAGCCAGAAAATAGAAACCTGGACCTTCGCATCCACGCCTCCGTCGCAGTGGGTAATTCAATCCACTGCCGTATCGCCTAATGCTGCCCCGTATACCACTGCAGTTCCGGGATCGACAGCGCCGTTTGGCGAGCAAAACCTTTTCATCATTTTTGACACATCCAATCCGGGTGTGCTTGCTACTCTCGGTTCGCCCAATGTTCTGAGTTCAACCGATTCCTTGGATTCCATTGACGGAGGTTTTGGCATGCCTCCCGGCTCCATCACTTTTCAGAATTGGTGCGACCCGAATAATCCGCTGATCGTGAACATCGTCGAAGAGGACTCGACCACCCAAACTTTCACTACAAATTCGAACTACGCTCCGTGCAACGGCACAGCGGACGGGACATTTACGTACACCGGTGCAGGGTGGACAGGTACCGGGGCAGGCGGGCCGGCAGCTTTTTCGATTTTTCAATACGGGACCTCTGACACGATGTCAGGGGATTACCAGGGAACATTTGATAGCGGATCGACACTCAACGAAGGTGTGGTAGGGAACTCATCCGTCAACATCACAGTTCAGAATAATTTCAGTGTTCAAGGTTCCATCACAGTCGGTGCAAATAATCTTTGCGCGTCACAAACGGCGCCCCTAAGTCTTTCGCTCCAGGACCCCGCGGCCATTGCGAACGGCGTGGATCCCGCCGACAACGTAAGTTCGATCAGTTCCGGCGACGTGGTGGAAATTGCTGCAGCGAATAGCACCACCGGCGATCTAGTGTTTTTTGTTCTCACTGGAACGGGACCGGATGGCGTCGCGCAAGAGCCTGAAGGAACCATGTGGGCCACGGGAACTTACGTTAGCGGCCCCGCGTGTCCGGCAGGCACGGCGTTTTACGATAAGCCCTTCAAGAAGCTCCAACCAAAGAGCGTTCCTCCTCACAGGCAGCGCTGGCTGCCAATTCGGGGTCATCACGGGACGGGCTGGGAAGCCAAAATTCAAAAAGTAATCCGCGAAGCGCAAGAACGTCGATTGGAAACAACGCGCGGCTTTGAATTCTCTTTCTGAGTGCAATAGGGAATTTAACTGACCTTAGCGTCCGGCATTGTTCACAGTAGATAATCTTGCGGTGACGCGCGCTTATTCAAGCTGCTTGAGGCGGTCTAGGAGCTTTTGGTGTTCGATTTCGCGCGATGCCAGGGTGGCGCGCAGGTCGTCCACGATTTTGGCGGGGGCCTTACTGGTAAATGTTTCGTCGGCGAGGCGCGTCTGCTTCGATGATACGTCTTTCCCCACGCGGTCAATTTCTTTTCGCAGGCGCGCGATTTCGACGTCTTTGTCCACGGCTTCGCCGTAGGCGATGCGTAAATCAAATTGAGATGTGGAACGGACGGCGGCACCGGCGCCATCCAGACGGCTGGAAGAAATGTTCAGCGCGGAGAGGGTTGCCAGCCGCAGAAGGGGTTCGACGTTTTGTTCCGCGAGCTTGCCTATAGCGGCATCGTTGCTGGAAAAATCCGCTGGAATCTTTCGCTTCTGATCGATTTTCATTTCGGCGCGGATGTTTCGCGCTGCGGTAATGATTTCCTGCAATGTCGCAATTTGTTTGTCCGCTGCCGGGTCAGTCCAATTTGCGCGCGGCTCGGGGAACTTGGCGAGCGCTATAGAGCGAGCGCCTTCAGGCTGCGGCAATCGGTGCCACAGTTCTTCGGTGAGGAAAGGCATTACCGCATGCAGCAGGCGAAGCGCAGCTTCCAGTGCGGCAAAAATATTCCGCCAGGCGGCGACGGACACTTCACGGTCGGCGGACGATAATTGCGGCTTCACCCACTCGATGTACCAATCGCAGAAATCGCCCCAGAAGAAATGGTAGATAGTCTGGCAAGCTTCGTGAAAGCGAAAATCCCGCAATGCGGCGCTGACCTCCGCAGATACGGCGGAAAGGCGCGAGAAAATCCAGCGGTGGATAAGGCCGTCTTCGCCGGGGATCGCGTAGGGCGCTTTCTCGCGAATTTCGGGGGCGGCGAGTTCTTCGAGCGTGATACCAGCCGAGGCTTCGGCTTTTTCGAGATTTAGGAACAGGAACCGGGCGGCGTTCCAGATTTTGTTGGCGAAGGCGCGGGCGCCGAGGATGCGGTCTTCGCTGAGGATGATGTCGGTGCCGGGCGCGGCCATGCTGGAGAGCATGTAGCGCAGTGCGTCGGTGCCGAATTTTTCTGTCAGCCCGAGAGGGTCAACTCCGGTGCCCTTGGTCTTGGACATCTTTGCGCCTTCGGCCGTGCGCACGAGCGAATGAAGGTACAGGCGGCGGAAGGGGATTCGCTCTTCGGGCCCTGCGCCCTGCATCAACTGCAGGGCCATCATGATCATCCGCGCGTCCCAGAAAAACAAAATATCGTAGCCGCTAATCAGCAGGCTGGTGGGGTAATACGTGCGCAGGTCTGCGGTGTCGTCGGGCCAGCCGAGGGTGGAAAAAGGCCAGAGCGCGGAGCTAAACCAGGTGTCCAGGACGTCTTTGTCCTGGATGAGCTTCGCGCCGCCGCACTTCGGGCATTTTGTGGGTGGGCTGGCAGCGCGGGCGTGGCCTTCGACGATCTCCACGCGCGAATCGAGCGCCGGGACCATTTCTTTGCAACCGGCGCAATGCCATATCGGAATGCGATGGCCCCACCAAAGCTGGCGCGAGATGCACCAGTCGCGAATATTGTCGAACCATTGCAGCAAAATGGTGCGCTGGTTGTCCGGAACGACTTCGATCAACCCGTCGAGGACAACTTTTGCGGCGGGCTCGGCGAGCGGCTTCATTTTCATGAACCATTGCGTCGAAACGCGCGGCTCGACGATGGCTTTGCAGCGGTCGCAAGTCCCGACGGAATGCGTGTGCTCGGCGATTTTTTCCAACAAGCCCAATTTTTCAAGGTCGGCAATGATTCGCGCTCGCGCGACGAAACGTTCGAGCCCGGCGTATGGGCCGGCCGCTTCGTTCATGTGTGCGTCGTCGGTCATTACGTCGATTTGCGGCAGGTTGTGGCGCTTGACGGTCTCGAAGTCGTTCGGATCGTGCGCCGGAGTGATTTTCACCGCCCCGGTGCCGAATTCGCGGTCCACCGAAGTGTCCGTGATTATTGGAATTTCGCGATTCGCGAGCGGCAGTAGAACTTTTTTACCGATCAGGCGCTGGTAGCGCTCATCGTCCGGGTGCACCGCGACCGCCGTATCGCCCAACATCGTTTCCGGGCGCGTGGTGGCAACGACGACGTGCTCTTTCGTTCCGGCGACCGGGTAGCGGATGTACCAAAGGCTGCCGACGCGCTCATTGTGAACAACTTCTAGATCGCTAATCGCCGTCAGGCAGCGCGGGCACCAGTTGACCATATAACGTCCGCGATAAATTAGGCCTTCACGATACAGGCGCAGAAAAGCTTCGAGCACGGCGCGGTAGAGCGCGGGTTCGAGGGTGAAACGCTCGCGCGTCCAATCGCAGGAAGCGCCGAGGCGGATCATCTGTTCCTTGATTACGCCGCCGCTCTCCGCTTTCCATTTCCAGACTCGGCGCTCAAATTCTTCGCGGCCCAAATCCTGCCGCTTGATTCCTTCCTTGTCTAGCATCCGCTCGACCACGAATTGTGTGGCGATTCCGGCATGGTCCATGCCCGGGAGCCAAAGCGTGCGTTCGCCGCGCATGCGATGCCAACGGACGAGTATGTCGATCTGCGTGTGCTCGAGCATGTGGCCGATGTGAATCGAGCCGGTTACGTTGGGCGGCGGAAGCGCAATCGAAAACGTCCGTCCGCTGCCATCGCCGGAGTTTTCCGCGCGAAACAGTTTCTCGTCGAACCAGACTTTGGCCCAGCGTTCTTCGATTTCCCGCGGCTCGTACGCCTTTGGTATTTCTTTCGGCATCATTTCCCTGGAGCTAGCTTTACGCAGTCGATTCCAGACGCAAAGAACACTCAATAGTAGGGGCGGATGCTTCGTGCGTCAAATGACACCGTAAATTCATCAGCGAGTCTTCGTCCAAAGGCGATGAGGGTGTTAAGATTCCCACCCCGAAAGAACGGGACTAAATGGACAAGAAGAACTTCCTGTTCGTATCTTTAACCGGCCTGATCAGCGACATCGCCTGGCAAATCTCGAAAGAGGGCCACGAGGTGCGCTATTTCATTGCCGACAAAAAAGAACGCGATATCGCCGACGGCTTTGTGGCCAAGTCCAAGGACTGGGAAAAGGACAAAGACTGGGCCGACATCATCATTTTCGACGACACGCTGGGCCAGGGCGAAAAAGCGCAGGCGCTGCGTAAGGAGGGGAAACTTGTAATCGGCGGCACGGCCTACAGTGACAAGCTCGAAGATGACCGCTCCTTCGGCCAGGAAGAGCTGAAAAAAGCCGGAGTGAACATCATCCCTTACGGCGAATTCGAATCCTTCGATGACGCCATCGAACACGTTACCCAAAATCCTAGCCGCTACGTTATCAAGCCCAGCGGCGAAGCGCAGAACGTCAAGCGCCGCTTGTTCGTCGGCGAAGAAGATGATGGCCAGGACGTGATCCGGATGCTGGAAGCTTACAAGAAAGCCTTCGCGGACGAAATTAGGGTCTTTCAGCTACAGCGCCGCATGATCGGCGTCGAAGTCGCTGTCGGCGCTTTCTTCAACGGCAAAGCTTTCATCTATCCCATCAACATTAATTTCGAGCATAAAAAACTCTTCCCCGGTGATATCGGGCCTCCCACTGGTGAGATGGGAACCTCCATGTTCTGGAGCGGTGCGAACCATCTCTTCAATCAGACGCTCTTGAAAATGGAGCCCAAGCTCGCCGAAGAAGGCTACGTAGGCTACATCGACGTGAACTGCATCGTGAATAACAACGGCATCTATCCGCTGGAGTTCACCGCGCGCTTCGGCTATCCCACGATCAGCATCCAGCAAGCCGGAATGATCACTCCGATCGGCCAATTCTTTTGGGACCTTGCCAGCGGCCTGGATCCGAAACTCAAAGTCCGCAGCGGTTTCCAGATTGGCGTGCGCATCGTCGTTCCGCCGTTTCCTTTCGATGACGACGAAACTTTCGATGCATTCTCCAAAAATTCCGCGATCGTGTTTAAGAAGCCGCCCGCCGACGAAACCCACATCGAGGACGTCAAACAGCTCAACGGCCAGTGGCTCATTGCTGGAACTTCCGGCGTCATCCTCATCATCGTTGGCACCGGCCAGACGATGAAGCAGGCCAAGGCGCAGGTGTACTCGCGCATCAAAAACGTTTTGATTCCCAACATGTACTACCGCACAGACATCGGGGACCGTTGGGAAGAAGACAGCGACCGCCTGCACAACTGGGGCTACCTCCGCTAGCAGGAACCAAGCTTCCGTCGAGCCAGCCGGCGTAACCGGAGTTTTCCTCAACTAATTAAAATTATAGCCAAATTCCCAGAGGAACTGGTGGTTGCCGTTGGTTACGCCTGCGTTTCCGATTTGATAAGCCGCGTAAAATGTGAGCTTGGAACTGAGCTTTATGATCGCGCCCGGATTCACGTAGCCGGCGGAATTATGGCCGGTGTACCACTCGGCTGCGAGCGTGAAGCGCTTATTGACGGTTTGTTCGAAGGTGAACTGCCCGCCCGCGCGGTTGGCTTTGGCGACAACGTTGCGCGTAAAGTCGTACGCGCCCGCGGTAATGCGCGTGCCGTGATTCCACTCCTTGGCGAGCGTGGCGTAGGCATAATTCCCCGCATTGTAGGCCCGAAGGTATACGGGAAAAAACAGATCGTCTCCAACAAAAAAAGACCACCCTGACGTCTTGGCTTTCCAAATCCGCCATTTCACCGTCGGAGAAATTTCGTATTGTTCCAAAGTGGGAGCGCTGAGCCCGTCGAAGTTCACCCCCACTTCGATTCCGTGCCCGATGCCAACCACCACACGAGGAGTAAATGTCGCGAAAAGATTCACCGGGCGTACCGTGCCGTCCAGTTCGCCGTACACTTTTCCGTTTTCCAGGATGTCAGCGCTGGGGACGTCAAAAACGGTTTCTTGGGCGTAGGCGCTGCGTAACGGAAAGATGGTCAGGAAAAGCAGCAGGAACTTAAAGCATTTAATGGAACGTGGCCGGCGCAAGGTGCATCAGGATAACGTATACATCCACCACCGCCCTACGGTTTTGCCGAGCGAAATACGGAGTCTGGCAAACCTCGCCTGGGAATTCTCATAGAGGGGAAGACTGGCGAGCCGAGCTCGGCTTACCTGTCTTTTTTCGTAAGTTCGCTGTGAACGAGACTTTCCACTAGCGGTTTCACGCCTTGCGAAAAGAGATCTTGAAGTTGAGGCCGAAGCTTATCCAGAACTTTCTGCACTAGCGCATCCACCGCTTCCGCGCTGGGTTCACTGGGCGTAGCGTCCACTTGTACCCGAGGCGGCATAAGGAAAGCGATTCCGGAAAGGGCTTCCCGATTCGGCGGCGGCAGAGTCGGAATGCGTTCGCTGAATTCTTCCACTGCGGGCTCTGGTACTGCTGGTTCAAACACGGAAGGATCTAAATGCTCCAAATCCGAATCTGACTGCGCGATTTGCGCTTCCTCCGGAGCCGGAAGAAAATGCTGCGTTGGAGAAGACTCTTCCTGTTGCGGCGAATAGTCCGAAGGTTTGCTGTGATCCTCATCAACTAAGAGAGGTTCCGGGGCGCTACGGTCCGAGCCGTGTTCATCTCGCCGTTCGGAGTCTGCCGGCGCGACCATAATCTTATTGTCGAAATCCGAAGGGCTGCTGTCCGTAGACGCAGGCGCGTGCTCTTCGGCTCGATTTTCCGCTTCTCGCGATTCGGATGGAAAGTGATAGGAGGGTTTAGCCTGTTGAGGCGCATCGGCAAAAAACCGATCCTCCGAATCCCAGTCAGAGCCGAACCGCGAACCGTGTCCGTGTGCTGTCTCGTCTTCCGATGTTTCTTCGGCGTGCCCAGCCGGCTCCGAGATACCGCTGTGATTGCCGGATGAGGCTTCCGAGTGGTTTTCGGCTTCCTTGGCCTTGGGTTCTGCATGTGAAGCGGCCGCTTCCGCCGGAGGCGCACTCAGGTTCGACATCCATCCGCCGTTGGGATACTCGGACGGCGGCGGCGCCATCATGTCCATCCAATCATTAGCTCTTGCAGCGATGCTCGGACTCGGTTCCACCTTTTCAGCCGGTTTTGCTTCGTCTCGCGCTTCCTCTTTGACTACGGCCGCTGGCGCCACTTGGTCAGGAGTTGGATCCGGCAGCCACATCGCGTGAGAAGTGTGCGGCGCGTCTTGCACTTCGGATTCCGTGCCTATATTCGGCTCAGATAGTTCACCCGCGGCGTGACCGTGCATCTCGGCTGGTTCATTTGCAAGTTCCGTGACCGGAAGCGCTTCGACGGCGGATATCTCTTGCTCTTCAGAGAGTCGCGATCCTGGGATATGCCGCGGTGGAACATCCTTCTCGGAAGGAAAAGTATTTGAATTGACGTCGCTGCCGAAAGGATCGTGCGCATCCTGCGCGACGTTTTCCGGCACTTCGAAATCCGCAGCATTGCGCCGCCAGTCGCTTACCGTCGCGACGTTATTGAATTCATCTTCCTCTTCAACATCAGCCTTTGCGACGGGAGCTTTCGCAGCCTTCGAAGCTTTCGATTTTCGTGCATGCTTTTCTTCTACCTCTTCTTCATCGTCATCGCCGGCAAGGGCGCGCACGCCTTTTCCAAATCCATAAATCTGAGCGGCTTCCTCGGGCGTCGGCTCGGGGAAGTCGGGCAGGGGCTTGGGTTCGCTGCGAAGAGGAACTTCCATCACTTCCGGCGGCGGTGGCGGCTCGGCGATAATTTCTCTCTGTTTTGCGAGTTCCGCGGCAATCCGGGGATTCTTTTCCAATACCGACATCACCATCGCAATCAGCGGATCCGGCGGAACGAAGGGTTTCTTCAGAACGCCGTCAGCGCCCACGCGCCGTGCTTCTTTTTCGTCTAGAGGATCGAAAGCGCCCACTAGCAGAATGACGGGGATATGCGCGTATCGCGTATCTTTCTTGATGAACTCGCAGACTTCGTAGCCATTGCGCACGGGCATGAAAACATCCGCGAGCACAAGATCGGGGTTTACGTCCGGAAGGCGCCGGACGGCAGCTTCGCCGTTGCCCACAGCCACTACATCAACTCCGCGCTCTTCCAACGCCAGCACGACCATTTTCTGGATATTGGAATTGTCGTCTGCAACCAGAATTCTGGGCACTGTCTTCCCCTGGAGGCGGGCCCAGACGGCGACACGCCCACCCCTTTCATCTTGTATTGCAGCATCCCCAAACGCGGGCGTCAACAAACTCGAAGTACAGGCGTGCTAGAGTTGTTAGCAGGGAGTAAACAGGCGTTTACCAGGGAATAAGCTTCTTGATGCCCTTCTTTTTCTTGCTGGTGGACTCTTGCTTGGGGTCAGCGCTGTCCGCCGCTTTAGGCTGTGCGCCCTGGGCTTGGGAGGATGCTGGGGCTCCTGTAGCAGGCGCGCCGCTGGCTGGCGGTGGCGCTGTGGAGGTGGATTCGGCTGCGCCTGTCCTGGATGAACCGGTGGCCGTTGCCGGCGCGGCTGGTGGCGGCGGCATCGGGGGCCCGGAATTATCCGGCGCTGGTCTCGAGTCTGGAGTAGGAGCGAGAACAGGAACCGCGCTCGAAGGCGCTAGAGCCGTGCCATTTGCAGCGGGAGTCGCCGCTGGGGTGCCGGAGGCAGTGCTGGGGTCGTCTGGAGAAGTTATGATCTGCAGCCCCATGCTGGTGCCGGAAGTAGCAGGAGCCCCGACCGGCTGAGTCGTTGCGTCGACTGGTGCCGCTTCGTTGCCCGGGTCGGTTACCGGCGCTTCCGCACTCGTCCCCGCGACGGTAAAAGACGGACCTTTTGCCCCAGACTTCAAAACGTCCGTTGCCGAAATTACATCGTTTGGCGGATTCATTTGCGGCTGTCCCAGCCTCGCAGCCGTTGAAACGTCAGGGTTGCCTTTGATCACCCCCATGGGAAGTTTGATTAAGGGGCTCTGATGGTGCTGCTCCGCCCACAATTGGTCGTTCTTCATTCGCTGCAGCGCCAGAGGATCAGGCGACGGAATCGGCAAGCCCAAGGACGTGAGGCGCGCCCGGGCATCGACGCCCCGCTTGGACAAAGGGTAGTCCTGAAGAATACGGTCATAGCATTTCGCGGCCAGATCGCCCCAATGATTTTTGTCGTCTTCGTTCTTCGACGCCACCTTCGCGCGCGAATAAACGCTCCCGAGCATCCACAGCGCTTCATCGGTCTGGCTATAGAGCGGATAACGGTCCGTCACTTCCACCAGCCGGGCCGTCGCCGCGCGGTAATCCGCCTTCAAATAATAGTAACGAGCGACTTTAAATTCGCCATCGCCCAGAACCTCTTGTACGTCGCGCAGATATTGCTCCGCCTTGGGCACCAGAGGACTTTGCGGATACTTTAAGATGAACGCCTGGAATTCGTCCTCGGCGGCTTGCGCCTGCGTCGAGTCCCGGTCAGCCTTTTCCATCATGCGGTAATGCGCCATACCGACCTGCATTTGCGCGTAGGCAGCTTCGTCAAGGAAGGGGAAAAAGGTGATGAAGTCTTTGTACTCGGAAATGGCTTGCGTCGTACTCGAAGTGCCTCCCTCTTTATAATACGAATCGGCGACCGCAAGTTTGGCCTTCGCTAGGTACTCGCTATCTGGATAGGTATTGATCAGGGTTTGCAAGGCCAGGCGGCCTTCCGTGTAACGGCCAGCCTTCATGTCAACCTGCGCGCGATCGTAGAGCACCTTGTCAGGCTCTGAAGAAGCGTCCGGAGTTGGTTTCGCGTCTGATTTTTTCTTAGTTTTTTTCGATGTGGCTTGGGACGCCTTCTTGGCCGGAGCTGTTTTGGGCGTCTGCGCTGCGCCTTGCGCTGCCGGAGCCGTAACGGGTGCACCTTGTGAGGCCGGCGCTGTTTGTGGCGCCCCCTGATTGGATTGTTGGGCACTCGCGCTCGGGCACACCTGCAGGAAGAGAGAAGTACCCAGTATCAGAATTACTAGATGACGTGTTCGCCTGAAGTTTGCTGCCATCACACCCTTGGAATCAGTTCTCGCTCTAATCAATCTCTAGCTAAATTCCTCAAACCTTGTGGCTCAGAGCTTCGGTGGCCAGCTTATGCAGCTGCCGTGTAGCTCCTGCTGGATCGCTCGCGTGAAAAATCGATGATCCCGCAACAAACGTATTTGCCCCGGCCTGGGCAAGCTCGGCAATGTTTCCCAGATCGACGCCCCCATCCACTTCGATCCGGAAGCCGGCATTATAACGCGTACGCCACTGGTTCAGTTGCCGAATTTTCTCCAGCGCGCCGCGAATGAATTTCTGGCCGCCGAATCCCGGGTTTACCGACATCACCAGCACTGTATCCAGCTTGTCTAGGACGTCGCTCAGCATGAGCACGGGAGTAGCGGGATTAATCACCGCACCCGCCTCCGCTCCGTGTTCGCGAATCATCGCCAGCGCGCGGTCCAGATGTACCGTAGCTTCTTGATGAACCAGCACGCGTGTCGCGCCCGCCCGCACAAAATCCTCGATGTATTCTTCGGGGCGTTCGATCATCAGATGCACATCAAGGGGCAAACGGGTTGCCTTGCGAAGTGACTCGACCACCGGGATGCCGATGGAAATATTGGGGACAAAATGGCCGTCCATCACGTCCACGTGAATCACATCCGCGCCGGCTTGTTCCACCATGCGAATTTCTTCGCCCAGACGGGCAAAGTTAGAAGCCAGAATGGAAGGCGCGATCTCGATGCGTGCGTAGCTCATGCGATCACGCGGATTTTAACACAGCCCGGCCGCTGCTACTCGGCAAGCTGAAGCTCTATCGTGGTGCTCGAATCCAGCCGGGAGCCCCGCGCAGGGCTCTGTGATGCCACGGTGCCGTGCAGCGAGCCGGGTACGGGCGAAAATGTAAGCTTCGAAACTTTCAGTCCGGTGTCGGCTAATTTTGATTCCGCTTCTGCGAGAGAAAGTCCACTCATCTCCGGCATCACGTATGCCGCCGGCCTTGGGCCCAGCGAAACGAGCAAATCTATGTGCGGGCTTGTGAGATCAGAGGTGCCGGGCGCGGGCTCTTGCCGGATTACGGTGTCGTCTTGCCCCAAAGGGAGGTAGGCACTGGAAATCTCTCCGAGTTGCAGCCCGCTACGTAGCAGCTCGATGCGGGCAGCTCGCAGGCTACGCTCCACTAGCACCGGAATTGTGGCTTTCTGAGGGCCGAGACTTAGCATCACGTGTGCGTACTGTCCCGTCTTCACTCGCGAGCCCGGTGCGGGGCTTTGCCGCACCACCACATCCGCAGGAAGAGCATTGTAAATGCGGTCTTCTACTTTGATTCCCACTCCGCGTCCTTGCAAAGTCTGTTGTGCCTGCACGGCTTTCATCCCAACCACGTCAGGCATGGCGACCTCGCGGCCCTGGATTGCGAACCGCACCGCCATCAATGCGCTCAGGAACGCCACCGACGCCAGAATAAAAACGATCAGCGACATCCGAAACACCCACTGCAGGCGATCCCGCAACGTCATCGATTAGCTCTCCGTTTATAAAGCCTAACACGGCGGGCATGTCACGGCCCGCAGCTCTTTGCGCCGTATTGCTATCTTTCACCCTTTCCGTTTTTCTCCAGCAGCGCAGCGAAGAAGCCATCCGTTTGATACGCGCCGGGCTCGACGTGAAATTGCTCCACTTCATCGAATAAACTCTTGGCGTCGACCCCGGGAGCGAGATGTGCGGATAAGGAGCGCGCCCCTTCTTTCGCTGGCACGCGGCTCACGTCTGGAAATTTACGAAGCACCCCGGCTACCACGTCCTCGTTTTCTTCCACTTCGAGCGAGCAGGTGGAATACACCAGGCGCCCGCCCGGCGCAAGCTGCTTCAGCGCGGTAGCCAGTAGCGCGGACTGCAAATGATTGAGTTCGCGCAATTGTTCGGGCCTCAGCCGCCAGCGGATTTCTGGATGCCGCGCGAGCGTTCCAGTTCCCGAGCATGGCGCATCCACCAAAATGCGTTCAAACTCGATGGCAAAGGGAAGCGTCTTCGCCGCGTCCAGCTCAACGAGGTTTGTTTCGCGCAGATCGAGCCGCTTGAACTGTTCGCGCATTGCTCGCAGCCGGTGCGCGTGACGATCTGCGGCGACGATCAGCCCATTCTTTCCTGCGTTGCGCGCAAGCGTTGGCGTCTTTCCTCCCGGCGCGGCACACAAATCAAGAGCTCGATCGCCCGGCTGCACGTCGAGTAGCAATGGAATCGCTTGCGAAGCTTCGTCCTGAATTGAAATATCTCCCCGTTGGAACGCTTCTGTCCGAGTTGGGCTGCCGCCATTTACCGCAAACGCTCCGTTTAACAAAAGCCCGGACTCGAGGCGTAGGCCCGACTCTTGCAGGCCAGTCAAAATATCGTCGCGGCGCGTGGCGTTATGCACCGAACAGCTCAGCCGCGGCGTCCGGTTGTTGGCTTGCAGCAGGGAAGCCGTTTCCAGTTCACCAAAGCGTGCGAGCCAGCGTTCAACCAGCCATGCCGGATGCGAATGCACGATTCCCAGCCGCTCGGCCGGCGAAATGCCCGCAGGCAGAAACTTTTCCGCCGGTTCTTTCGCTTCCGCTGTCGCCCGGCGCAGCACCGCGTTCACTAAGGAAGTCGCAGAAGTCTTTCGCGCGCGTTTTACCAGTTCCACCGACTCGTTCACCGCGGCTCGTGCCGGTATCCGCCCAAGAAATCGAAGCTGGTACAAACCCATCCGCAACGCGATCGCCACGGGCAAATCAAGCCGCGCGACGGGTTTCTTCAGCGAGCGTTCGAGCAAAAAATCCAGAAGTCCGCGCCAGCGCAACACTCCGAGCGTAAGCTCCGTCGCGAGCGCTGCGTCATCCTGCCGCACGCGGTCGCCTAGTTCGCTGTGCAACACGTCGCTTGCGTACGCGCCTTCCGCCTCCACGCGCCGCAGTACTTCATAAGCAATCTTCCTAGCAACGCTGACAGACATTTGTTTTTGTAGAATTAACTGCCGAACTGATCGCCCGGTCTCAGGCGGGCGCCATTTGCAAATTCCAGCGCCGTGATGCGTTTGCGTCCTTCGAGTTGGACGAATTCAAGTTGCAACACAGTGCCATCGCCGCAAGCGACGCAGACCTCGCCGCTGCCTGCAAGAATTTCGCCCGGTGCGCGTGTGGCACCGGCGGGAGAAGCTTTGACGCTGGCTCCCATACCGGCTTTTGAAATTGGCCGGCCCCAGATCGCGCAATTCTTTCCCCGGAAGGATGTGAACGCCCCGGGCCACGGCTGCAACCCGCGAATCCGGTTGTAGATTTGCTGCGCGGGCAGCGGCCAATCAATCCTGCCCTCCTCTTTCTTGAGCGGCGGCGCAAAAGTCGCCCGCGAATTATCCTGGGGCGCCGGAACGATTGTTCCGCGCTCGAGTGCGCGCAAAGTTTCGGCCACCAGCGGCGCGCCCGCCTCAGACAGCCGCGCATACAGTTGCGGCGCAGTTTCGTCCGGCCCCACATCGGTTTCAAACTTCAGCAGCGTTGGACCAGTATCAAGTCCCGCGTCAATCCGCATCGTGGTTAGGCCCGTGCGCGTTTCGCCGTTTATAATCGCCCGGTGGATGGGTGCCGCGCCGCGATACTTCGGCAGCAACGAGCCGTGCAGATTAATCCAGCCAAGGCGCGGGATCTCGATCAGAGGCTGCGGAATAATTTGCCCGTACGCGATGATCACCACGGCGTCCGGCGCAGTTCGTTGGAAATATTGCAACGCTTCGTCCGATCTGATTTTTTCGGGCTGATACACCGGGACTCCAGCGGACACCGCTGCTTCCTTTACCGCAGAGCTGGATGTCGCGTGGCCGCGGCCGCGCGGCCGGTCGGGCTGCGTGACCACGCCTGTGATTTGAAAATCGGACTGTGCGAGAAGATGACGCAGGGAAGGTAGCGCAAAGTCAGGAGT
>JBEKSN010000063.1:0-18048 GCA_049517055.1 Candidatus Acidiferrales bacterium
GTTGGCCCTGGGACGGAAATGGATAGCCAAGAAGCAGCCCGGACACGTTCTGAATATCGTGACCACCTACGCCGCGGTGAATTCCGGATCGGGCTTCGTGGTTCCTTCCGCGTGCGCTAAAGCGGGCGTACTCGCGCTGACGCGTTCGCTCGCGGTGGAATGGGCGCGCTACCACATCCGGCTGAATGCGATTGCGCCGGGACCCTTTCCCACCGAAGGCGCCTTCTCCCGCTTGCTGCCGTCGAAGGAATTCGAAGAGCGCGCGAAAAATCATCATCCGATGAAAAGATTCGGTCGCCATGAGGAGCTGGCCAACCTCGCGGTCTATCTTTTGAGCGAACAAGCCGACTACGTGAATGGCGAATGCGTAGTGATCGACGGCGGCCTGTGGCTGCGCGGGGCGGGCGAATTCAATGACTTCGTGGACTTGCCCGACGCGGCCTGGGACATGCTCGAAGGCGCGCGAAAATCCAAATCCTGACGCCAACGCATCACGGCCTTTCCTCGGCGGACATTTGGCGCTACACTCCTCGGCAACCCAGGCCTTAATCCCCGCAATCGCAGGAGGCGCCATGCACGCACGCGTTACGCAATTTGCAGTTCAGCCCGGCAAGCTCGATGAATTCGTCCATGCACTGGAGTCCGCCAGGCCCCTCATGCACGAACGCAAAGGATTCCAGGCCCTCCTCGTTTTGCGCGTGGAGGGATCGAATCCCCCGGACCTGCGTGTGATGACGTTCTGGGACTCCCAGCAGGCGCTCCAGGAGAGTGAAAGCAATGTCCTCTTCTATGCGGCGCTTGCGCGCGCTATGGCGTTTTCGCAAGGGTTCCCCATCATCCGCGAAGAGGAGGTCATGATCGGCGATTTCCCGCGCGCTTCGGCTGCCCGCGCCTGAAATCGCCCCCAATTGAACCTCGCCAGAATTGGGCGCCCTTCCCCTCTCTCGCTCTCGCCTTGACCGCTTCTGCGCACGCCAGTAAGCTATTGGTTTCCGCTGGAGAATAAACAGCAGCATGGACACCGTTCAAATCACGTTGCCGGATGGCGCCACCCGCGAGGTACCGCGCGGCACCACCTCGGCGCAAATCGCGCACCAGATTTCGCCGCGTTTGGCGAAAGAAGCCCTAGTCGCGCGCGCTGACGGCGAGTTGGTGGATCTCTCGCGCCCGCTGGAGCAGGACGCAAAAATTTCCATCCTGACTGCGAAGGATCCCGACGCGGTGCAGGTCTTCCGCCACTCGGCCGCGCATTTGCTGGCTGCGGCGGTGATGGAGCTGTATCCCAAGGTAAAGCTCGGCATCGGCCCGCCTATCGATAACGGTTTTTTCTACGAGTTCGTGCGCGAAGAACCTTTCACCAGCGAAGACCTGGAAAAAATCGAAGCCAAGATGCACGAGCTAGCCGCCAAAGATATTCCCAACGAGCGCAAGATGATTCCGAAGCCGGAAGCCCTTGAGCTCTATCGCCAAAGCAATCAAGAGTTCAAATGTGAGCTGGTGGAAGAAAAGGCCAGCGAGCCCATGGTGTCTTTTTACAGCACCGGAAAATTTCTGGATTTCTGCCGCGGCCCGCACATTCCCTCCACCGGCCGCATCAAGGCATTCAAACTGATGAACGTGGCCGGCGCGTACTGGAAGGGGCAGGAAGGCAATCCGCAGATGCAGCGGATTTACGGCGCCTGTTTCGTGGAGCAAAAGGATCTGGACGAATATCTCCACAAGCTGGAAGAAGCCAAGCGGCGCGATCACCGCAAACTTGGCCAGGAGCTTGATCTTTTCAGCATTCAAGAGGAAGCCGGCTCGGGCTTGATTTTCTGGCATCCCAAGGGCGGGATCATCCGCCGTGAGATGGAAGACTGGCTCCGCGACGAACTCACTCGCCGCGGCTACGATCTCGTGTTCACTCCGCACATCATGCTGCTGGAATTGTGGAAGACCAGCGGCCACGCGAATTTTTATCGCGAAAACATGTTCGGCCCCATTGAAGTCGAAAAGGCTGATTATCAGCTCAAGCCCATGAATTGCCCGGGGCACATCCTGATTTACAAATCTCAATTGCGCAGTTATCGGCAGCTTCCCGTACGGTTGGCCGAGTTGGGCACCGTCTATCGCTACGAGCGTTCGGGTGTGCTGCACGGTTTGCTTCGCGTGCGCGGTTTCACCCAGGACGACGCGCATATTTTTTGCATGCCGGAGCAAATCGAGAAAGAGATTCAGGATTGCGTCGAATTCGCCTGGGAAGTGTTGCGTGTTTTCGGTTTCCAGAGTTACGAAGTGGAGCTTTCCGGCGGCGACTCTTCGCGTCCGCAAGATTACGCTGGCAGCCCCGAAGACTGGCAACGTGCCGAAGCCGCGCTCACCAACACGCTGAAGCGCATGAACGTCCCCTACAAATACATTCCCGGCGAAGCCGCCTTTTACGGGCCGAAGATCGACGTGAAACTCGTGGATGCCATCGGGCGTCCCTGGCAGCTCACCACTGTCCAATTCGACTTCAATTTGCCGGGACGCTTTAAGCTCGAATATGTGGGTGAAGACGGTTCGCGGCACCAGCCGCTGATGGTCCATCGCGCGCTGTTCGGCTCGATTGAGCGATTCTTCGGCGTGCTCATCGAACACTATGTGGGAGCGTTCCCTGCATGGCTTGCGCCGGTACAGGCAACTGTGCTGCCCGTGAGCGGAAAATTCATCGACTACGCGCAACAGGTGACGCAGAAACTGAAAGATGCGGGCTTCCGCGCACATCTGGATGACCGCAACGAAAAGTTGCAAGCGAAAATCCGCGACGCGCAGCTCGAAAAAATTCCCTACATGCTGATCATCGGCGGCAAGGAAGCCGAAGCCGGCACCGTCGCCGTACGCCACCGCTCCAAAGGTGACCTGGGCCCACGCCCCCTCGACCAGTTCGTCACCGACCTCCGCGCCGAAATCAATTCCCGCCAAATCCTCTAGTGGCGTTCAAGGCTTCGGCCGCTGAACTTCAATTCAAAATAACTCCGACGGGACCGACAGCTCTCACGGATTGGACTGTGGAGTAAAGAGCTTTAGATTTTCAGCCTTCCACTGCATTGCGTCGTGGATGCGGTGGCGGCCGCTCGGATGATCGAAGAAAATCCATTCTTCGACGGGGTCGGGGCTCATCTTGCGATATTCGCCCAGGTGAATGGCAGCCTGCGCGAAGCCGTCAGGCTGGCGGCTGGCATTGATGCCGTACATGTCGGCTTCATGCTCTTCGGTTCGCGTCTGCGTGTTTTGGATCGGCGTGAAGACGAAACCGAAAATCGAGAGGATCAGCAATACGAGCGGGAGCACTGCGACATCGCCGACGCCTCGAATCTGCCATTTTTCTCCCCAGCGTTTCAACGACCAGTCGAGAGACCAGCGCAACAGCGAGAATCCCACGACGATCACGACGAGAATGAAGAGCATGTCTTTGTAAATGTGATGCAGGACGTAGTGGCCCATCTCATGTCCCATCACGGATTGGATTTCTTCCGGCGAAGCGCGGCGGAGAAGATTGTCGTTGAGCGTAATGCGCATGGTGCTGCCAAAGCCGCTGACGTTGGCGCTCATGCGGGTGGACTGGCGCGAAGCGTCGATTTCGTAAACGTCTTTCGCCGGAATGCCGTTGGCGTGAGCCATGCTGAGGATGGGCTGGGTGATCTTGGGATCGTTAAGGGGCGTGATTTTGTTGAATATGGGGAAAATAAAAACGGGAGCGATCAGAGCGGTGAACATCGCGAAAATAAAAGCCACGAGTGCGGCCCAAATATGCCACGTGCGCGGCAGGCGGCGGACCACGCCAAAAAGAAGCATAACCAAAATCCCGCCCAGCACTATACCGACCAGAAGGTCTTTGAACTGGTCACCCATCCAAGGACCGAACGTCTGCGTGGCGAGACCGTATTTATGTTCGCGGAAATACCCTTCATAAACAGCAAGCGGAAAACCCAGAATGAAGGTGACCACCAGATATTCCGCCCAATAAATCAGCGTTTGGAGCGGCTTGAAGCGGGTGATGCGTTCGGCAAGATTACGCATGCCCGCGGACCAGCGGAGATTTAGCAGCAAAAGACAAACCGCCGCGCCGTACAAAAAATCCCACAGAATGAGCCAGTAACCGCCTTCGAAATAGGCGTCGGATTTTGCGGTCGCGTCGGCGGGAATCTGCGCCAGGTAGGCGTCGGTGGCAGCGTCGGCGTTGAAGTTGGCGGAGGGTTGCGCCGCGGGCGGAACGCTGAGCACCGACGGCATCGCGGTGGCGGGCTGCGCGCCCGGTCCAGGCCCCTGTTTTGCTTGCGCCGTGAAAAGAGTCAAAGACGAAATCAGGATGAGCAGGCCGATGCAAAGACCTTTGCGCAAATTCATGTTTATCCCCCGTGCGAGAGCCTTCGGTTGCCACGGAGTATACGCGGAGGAACGCCCAATAGTTTCAATTTTGTGGGTTGCGGGGGAGCGGCTGAGCCGTGCTATACTTTTTGACCCGCGCCTCCCGACGGGCATTTCTGGCATTGGGAGCGACGGAAAGCGGACCGCGAACACGTTTTCGCAAGTCCGGGAGGTGAGTTTATCGCAGAGCGTGGTGGAAGCAGTGGTCTCAAAGTAAACGAGCGAATCCGCGCTCGTGAAGTTCGCGTGGTGGACGAAGAGGGAAACCAGCTAGGCGTGATGACTCTTCCCGACGCGATGAAAGCCGCGCGAGAGGCCGGGCTGGATGTGGTGGAAATTTCGCCGAATGCGGTGCCGCCCGTCTGCAAAATTGTGGATTACGGCAAGTTTCTGTACGAAGCGAACAAGAAAGCTCACGAAGCCAAGAAGCATCAGAAAAGTTCGCACATCAAGGAAGTGAAGTTTCGGCCCTCCACGGCCGAGCACGATTACCAGGTTCGCAAGAACCAGATCATTCGCTTCCTGGGCGAAGGCTATAAAGTGAAAGCTATGATCTTTCATCGTGGCCGCGAAATGGCGCACCAGGATGTGGGCCGCGCTAAGATGGACCGGCTGATGAGAGATATCGTCGATCACGCGCAAGTGGAATTCGGGCCGCGCATGGAAGCAAATATTCTGCTCGCGCTGCTGGCGCCGAAAAAAGGCGCGGGAGCAGCGGCACCCGCGGCGCGTCCGGCGGGCGAACAGGCGTAGTTTTTGCAGTGGTATTGCGACGCTGCGCAAATTTAGGTTGAAGAGGAAATTGTGAAGAAGAACAAGAAAAAGAAGCTGAAGACACATCGTGGCGCAGCCAAGCGATTCAAGATTACTTCCACGGGCAAAATTATGCGCTGGCATTCCGGCAAGCGCCATTTGCTCGGTACCAAGAAGCCGCGGCGTATGCGCAAGCTGGCGAATGCTGTGGTGGTGAATCCGTCGAATGTGCGGAACATCCGGCTGGCGCTGCCGTACGGCATCGAATAGCTGCTTTAAATTTGCAGCATGCGCGAAAGCGCAAGAGATTTTTACCGTGCTTGGCAGTGCGTAACGGGTGCCTGCCGGCCGGTGCTCCGGCGTAAATCGCGGGAGCGCAAAAGCAGTCCTACGAGACAAACCCGTCTTGCTGCCTGCGTGATTTTTGCGGGCTGCCGGCCACGTTTGTCTCCCCGTGCAGCAACAGCAGCACAATTTTATTGGAAGCGTCTTGATGGCGCCCAATATACGCAATAGGAGATCAAGCTATGCCTCGAGTTAAACGTGGAACCAAGCGCCGCGCGCGGCGCAAAAAGCTGTTGAAACACGCGAAGGGGTTTTTCCTTACCAAGGGAAAACTCTACCGCTCGGCAAAGGAAGCGGTGAACCGCTCGCTGCGGTACACCTACCGCGATCGGCGCACGCGCAAGCGCGACTACCGCACGTTGTGGATTCAGCGCATCGGCGCGGCCGCTCGCAATAACGGCATCACTTACAGCCAGTTGATTCACGGGCTGAAAGTGGGCGGCATCGAGCTGGACCGAAAAATCCTGGCGGACATGGCCGTGCATGACGCGGACGGATTTACCGCGCTCGTTGCGTCGGTAAAACAGCATGTGGCGAAAGCTCCCGCGGATGCCAAGGCACACGCCAAGCCGGAGCATGTTCGACATCGCGACGAAGGCTAGGCCCGCAGTGGTATTGTAGCGGCGGCCTTCAGGCCGGCGTTTTTCCGCGCTGGTAGAGCCCAGGCCCATCGATGACGACCAACAACGACCCCACAGCGCAAGCGCTTGAGCGGCTCGGCGCAAGGACTCCCGAAGTCGTTGCGGAGTTGTTCGCTGAGGCACGCCAGCGCTTCGACGAAGAAGCCGTAGTTCATTCTTCCGACCGAGAAAGTTTGCAAGCTTTCGTCCTCCGATGGACCGGCCGCAAAGCGGGAATCCTCACGCAAATCACGAATAATTGGCTGAAGACTGCGCCGCCGGAGTTGAAACCCGCCGTCGGTCAAGAGCTGAACAAGCTCAAAGCTCACATTGAATCCGTTCTCGCAGAACGCCAGAGGGCGATGGAAGCTGCGTCTGAACAAACGGCGGCGACGCGCGACAAAATCGATCTCTCGCTTCCGGGTATCGAGCGCGCTTTCGGTACGCGCCACCTCATCCGGCAAACGTTCGAAGAACTTCAGCGGATTTTCACCGCGATCGGTTTCAGCGTGGTCCAAGGCCCTGAGATCGAAACGCCCTATTACAATTTCGAAGCCCTCAACATTCCCGAGCATCATCCCGCTCGCGACAACATGGACACTTTTTATATCGAAGGCGCACAGAGCAGCCATCTGCTGCGCACGCACACTTCGCCCATGCAAATCCGCACGATGGAAAAAGAGAAGCCGCCCGTGCGCATCGTGGTGCCCGGAAAAGTGTATCGCCGAGATAATCCCGACGCGACGCACGGCTACATGTTCCACCAGATCGAAGGCCTCGCGGTGGACACCGACATCACCTTCTGCGATTTCAAAGGCACGGTGGAGTATTTCGCGCGCGAATTTCTGGGGCCGAAAACGAAGACGCGCCTGCGGCCGAGTTATTTTCCCTTCACCGAACCTTCCGCCGAAGTGGACGCGACTTGCCACGTGTGCGGCGGAAAAGGCTGCCGCGTTTGCAAATTTTCCGGCTGGATCGAATTGTTCGGCGCGGGCATGGTGAATCCAGCGGTGTACGGCTTCGTGAAATACGACCCGGAACGGCTCTCGGGCTTTGCGTTCGGCATGGGCGTAGATCGGCTGGCGATGATGAAGTACGGCGTCACCGAAGTGCCGCTGCTGTTTCAGAATGATGTGCGGTTCTTGCAACAATTTCCGTAGCATGCACCGCGTGCGGTAGCGTTCTTGGTGGTTTTAACCTGCGACGCCCGAACTTCACGGGATTTTAGGCTGAGCTCTCAACCATGAAGGTTCTCTACAACTGGCTGAAAGAATTTGTAGACGTGCAGGCAGCCCCTGCTGACCTGAAGGCGCGGCTTTCTCTGGCCGGCGTGGCGATTGATTCGGTGGAGGAATCGGTCGCGGGACCCGTTCTGGACGCGGAAGTTACGGCGAACCGTCCTGATTGCCTTGGACATTACGGTATCGCGCGCGAAGTTGCCGCAATCTATCGTTTGCCGCTCAAGCCCCTGCAGCCGAAGTTGAAAGAGTCTGCTGAGAAGGTCGTGGATGCGGCGCGCGTTGAAATCGAAGCGCCGGAACTCTGCGGGCGTTTCACAGCGCGCGTTTTGCGCGGAGTGAAAGTGCAGCCTTCGCCGGACTGGCTGCGCCAGCGTCTGGAAGCAATGGGGCAGAAGTCGATCAACAACGTGGTGGACATCACGAATTACGTGATGTTCGAGCTGGGCCAGCCGATGCACGCCTACGACCTGGATAAACTAGCCGACCGGCGCCTCATCGTTCGACGCGCGCGTGCAGCCGAAAAGATCCGCACGCTTGACGGCGCGGAGCGCACGCTGGCGAAAGATATGTGCGTAATTGCAGACGCAGCGCGCGCCATCGGTATTGGCGGCGTGATGGGTGGAGCAGACACCGAAATTAGCTTCAGCACTCGGAACATTTTGCTGGAGGCTGCCTGGTTCGACCCTATATCGGTTCGACGCACGGCGAAAGCGCTGGGCCTGCGGACGGAGGCTTCCTACCGCTTCGAGCGCGGTGCCGATCCGGAAATGGCGGAGCTGGCCTCGCGCCGTGCCACGGAATTAATTCAGCAAGTAGCGGGCGGCGAAATTCTCGCTGGCGTTGTGGATGTACATCCTTCCCGCGAGCCCGAAAAGAAAATTCAATTGGCGCGAAAGGAAATCCTGCGCGTGATGGGCGCGGATGTCCCGGACCGGGAAGTGGAAGACATTTTGAGCGCGCTTGGATTCCATCCCATGCGCGTGGACGCGAATCGCGGCAGCGAAGGATCCCTCGCCGCGGTGTGGGAATGCCGGCAGGTTTCTTGGCGCCGTGACGTGACTCGTGGGATTGATCTGGTAGAGGAAGTTGCCCGCCATTATGGCTACGACAAATTTCCGCCGCGTCTTCCACCCGCGAAAAGGCCTACGCATCGTTTGCCTCACGCCGAAGCGACCGACCGCCTGGTCGAACGTGCGACCGGCCTCGGCTACCAGGAAATTGTTGAGATCCCGATCGTAGATGCTCAACGCGACGCGCTGTTTCGCGCGGAAGGATTTCAGCCCGCCGTGATCGGCAATCCACTCGCGGAAGATGCTTCGGTGATGCGCTCGACCGGTATCGTCAGCATGGTTCGCGCTATCGAGTGGAACC
Source organism: Candidatus Acidiferrales bacterium (assembly GCA_049517055.1). Taxonomy (GTDB): domain Bacteria; phylum Acidobacteriota; class Terriglobia; order Acidiferrales; family UBA7541; genus Palsa-295. Next base: position 8,720 of record JBEKSN010000063.1, read on the forward strand.
TGAACCACGGCAATCGCGATCTGCGGCTCTTTGAGATTGGCAAGACATACGAATTGCGCGACGGAGTGCCCCTGGAAACGGCTGTTCTCACTCTGGGAGCCACGGGTTTGGCGCGGGAGAAAACAATCCACGAAGCAGCGCGCGAATTCAGCTTCGCCGATTTGAAAGGTGACCTCGACCGCCTTGGCGAGTTGGCCGGCGGATTGGACTGGCAACCTGGCGTCCCAGCCTGGATCTCTTCCGCGCGTTCTGCTCACTTCTCCCTTGCGAAGCACGCCGGCGAGCAGTTGGGTATTGCGGGCCAACTCGCTCGCCGCATCGCGGAACAATGGAAGCTGAGGCAAGACGTATATTTCGCAGAGCTGAAGCTCGAGCCGTTGTTGCTCGGCATTGAGTCAACGCGCGTTGCCCTGCGCTTCGTGCCCTGGCCGCGCTACCCCGCGGTCGAGAGGGACTTTTCACTGGTCTTGGCGGATGGTGTGACGTTTGCGCAAGTGGAACGGACGATCCGCGCGCTTGAAATCGCCGAACTTCAGACAATTGAGGCTGCTGATCTTTTTCGCGGCGGCCAGATTCCCGCTGGAAAATATTCGCTGATGATTCGCGCGAAATTCCAAAGCCCGCACGGCACTCTTACCGACGCGCAACTTGCTGAATTCAGTTCTCGTATCGTCACTGCGCTCGAACAGAAGCTCGGCGCCGGCTTGCGCGCAAGCTAAGCTCGAGCGGCCCCGGGTATCGCATCAAGACCATTGCGCGCGGGTGATTGATGGTCGACAATGGCGGAAGCTCAGCCGGGAGCGTGATCGTGAAAATAGAAATTTACGACCAAAGCTACAACGTGAACGCGGACGGGAATGAAGAATATCTGAAAGAGTTGGCCGACTTCGTGGATGGCAAAATGCGCTCGATAGCCGAATCGACGCGCATGGTGGATTCGCTGAAAGTCGCAGTGCTGGCTGCCCTGAACATCGCCGATGAGACGTTTACGCTGCGCCGGCGGCAGCAGGAGCTCGATGGGCCGCTGCGCAAGCGCGTGGAAAAATGCGTCGCGATGGTAGAGAAGGCCCTGGAACATACGAACTGATGGTTTGTCTTCGGGCGTCCCAAGGCAGTTGTTGGCAGGCACAACCCATTTGCGCTCGCAGCCATCTGCTATATGATTAAGATTGGGCCTGCGACAGGCTCTCAAATAGATGCGTAACCATAGGGCAATCCGGTGTTTGCTGGTCTCGCTAGCGCTGATCGTGCTGCTGGTCTTCGTCACCACACTGGGAAGCGTCTGGCATCACCACGCAAACTCTTCGGAAGCGAACTGTTCGATTTGCCATGTAAATCACCAGCCGATGGACCGGACGCTTTCAAGCGACCGCACACCAGCATTGGCCCAGTTGGGATTCCGGCCCGAACCTTCTGAGCCGGCTTTTACGCCGGCCCCTTTGGCCCCTCGTCTTCCGGCCCGCGCACCACCCGCCGTCTAATTACCCCGTTGCTTTCGGCGCCGCTCGTTTGCGACGCTCCGATTCACTTCCTATCCGTTTAGCAGAGGTTGAAAACTATGTACGTACAGCGTGTGCGATTCGCAGTGCTTTTACTCGTGGTGTCTTTTTCTGCTGGGATTTTTGCGCCGAACTCCAACGCGCAGGCTCCCCCGGCGCAGCCGCCTGTTCCGCCGGCACCCAAGATACAAGCGCCCGCGGCGCAGGTTCACGGCGCTGTTCGCCTGACGCTGGATGAAGCCATCCAATTGGCCCTCGAGCACAACCACAATTTGAAGGCTGCTGAGACGACCATCCAGCAAAACCAAGCGCTGGAAATCACCGCAAATCTGCGGCCGAACCCCGTGCTGACCGCGGACGCGCAATTCCTGCCGATCTTTCAGCCGAGCGAGTTTAACGCCGACTACGTCGACAACGTCATGCAGTTTGATATTGGCGTTTCTTATCTTTTTGAGCGCGGGAAAAAGCGGCAGCACCGCCTGCAAGCCGCCCAGGACACCACGGCGCAGACCAAATCGACCGTTGCCGATAACGAGCGGACGCTGACATTCAACGTGGCGCAACAATTCGTAAGCGTGCAACTCGCCGAATCAACTCTCGATCTGGCGATAGAAGATATGAAGAGCTTTCAGAACACCGTGGACATCAGTCAGGCGCGTTACAAGGCTGGTGACATCAGCGAAGGCGACTATTTGAAGATCAAGCTCCAATTGCTGCAGTTCCAGAGCGATGTCTCACAAGCACAGCTCGCCAAGATTCAAGCGCTTGTCGGCCTCCGGCAATTCCTCGGATACCAAACCGTGGGTGCGGATTACGACGTCTCCGGAGATTTCGACTACCTGCCGGTCACCATCAAACTGGAAGACTTGCAGCTGAAAGCCCTGCAGAGCCGCGCCGATCTGCGCGCCGCGCAACAAGGCGTGATCGCCGCGAAGAGCCAACACGAACTGGCCAAGGCCAACGGAAAAGTGGATGTGACTGGCACATTCAATTACGACCATGTAAGCGAGACGAACACCGCTTCGATCTTCGGCAGCCTTCAGATTCCGATCTTCAATCGCAACCAGGGCGAAATCGCGCGCACGAATTACGCCATCAATCAGGCGCAGGAGCTGGAATCCGCGGCGAACGATCAGGTGATGAGCGATGTCCTGAATGCCTACGAGGCGGTCCGCGATAACGACCAGGTCGTGTCGCTCTACCGCGCCGGATACCTTGATGCCGCGAAGGAATCGCGTGACATCAGCGAGTATTCCTACAAGCGCGGCGCCGCAAGCCTCCTGGACTATCTCGATGCCGAGCGCAGTTACCGGGCCACCGAGCTTGCTTATCGCCAGTCTCTCGCCGCTTATTTGACGGCGGTCGAGCAGCTTCGCGAGGCCGTTGGAGTGAGGAGTTTGCCATGAAGAATCTACGAATCCTAAAAGGCTCGGCCTACATAGGGCTCGCGGGCGCGCTGGCTATTTTGCTCGCTGGCTGCAGCTCGGAACGCGGCGCGAATGAAATGACTTCTTATTCTTCCAATGAATCGAAGACCGATACGGCTTCGTTATTCACCATCCCTCAGGATCAGATGTCGCACGTGCAGGTTGTAACCGTGCAAGCCTCGAAGCTTACGCGCACGCTGCGTCTCACCGGAGCTGTGGCTTATAACGCATTCAGTACCACCCCCGTGATTACCCAAGTGGGAGGGCCCGTTGCCAAGATTCTGGTAGTCCCCGGCGACCGCGTCAAACGCGGGCAGCCGCTCTTGGAAGTCAGTAGCCCGGACTATTCGCTGCTGCTGGCTGCCTATTTGAAGGCACGGGATACATTTCGCGTGGCGGATAAGAATTATGAGCGGGCCCAGGATCTTTTTGCCCATCACGCCATCGCGGATCGAGACCTGCTGCAGGCTGAGTCCGATCGCATACAAGCTCAAGCGGATTTGAGCGCGGCCCAGGAGGGAATGAGAATTCTGGGAATACCGAAGCCGGAAGATCTGGAGAAATCTCCCATCTCAGCGCAAATTCCGTTGTTGGCGCCCATCGGCGGAGAAATCGTGGAACGCCTCGTTTCGCCCGGACAGGTGATGCAAGCGGGCACCACTCAGGCTTTCACCATTTCGGACATGAGCACCGTCTGGGTGATGGCCAATATTTATCAGGGCGACCTCGCCTACGTGAAAGATGGCGACCCAGCCACCATCACCACCGATTCCTATCCCGATAAATTCTCCGGCAAGATTTCTTTTATCTCTCCAGCGCTCGACCCCAACACGCGCACTTTGCAAGCCCGCATCGTGGTTGATAATCCCGGCGGAAAATTAAAGAAGGATATGTACTGCGTTGCAACGGTCACTGCCGGAACGATCTTGAATGCAATTGTCGTCCCTGATTCTTCGATTCTGCGCGACGACGAAAATCAGCCGTTCGTTTACCTGGCTTCCAATTCCAATCAATTCGGCCGGCGCCCCGTGGATATTGGACAAACTGAAAATGGCCAAACGCAAGTTCTAAAAGGGCTTTCCCCTGGAGATAAAGTGGCCGCGAATGGCAGCTTATTTCTGCAATTCGCCAATTCTTTCCAGCACTAGAACGGCAAAATCTCGATGATCAATCGAATCGTCCAATTCGCGCTGAAACAGAGATTCCTGGTCCTGATGCTGGTCGGTTTTATCGTGATCGCGGGCGGCTTCTCCTTCCGGCGCATGCCTGTGGATGCGTATCCCGATTTATCGCCGCCCATGGTTGAGATCATTACCCAATGGCCCGGGCACGCGGCGGAAGAAATCGAGCGTCTGGTGACGCTGCCTACCGAAGTGGAAATGAATGGCGTGCCGAAAATGGCCATCCAGCGCTCGATTTCGCTGTACGGCCTCTCGGACGTGATCCTCACTTTTGACGAAGACACGGACGATTATTTGGCGCGTCAGATCGTCTTCCAGCGCTTGAGCGAGGTGAATTTTCCCACCGGCGTGCAGCCGACGCTCGCTCCTCTATCCAGCCCTTCCGGTCTGGTGTATCGCTACGTGCTGGAAAGCCCGGATCGTTCTCCGCAAGAGTTAAAAACGTTCGAAGATTGGGTGATCGAGAGGCAATACAAGCAGGTGCGCGGAGTCGCGGATGATTCCGGATTCGGCGGAACGGTAATGCAGTACCAAGTCTTGCTCGATCCCGCAAGACTCTATGGCTACCACATCACGGTTCCCACCGTGATTCAGCAGCTCAGCCTGAACAATGCAAATACGGGCGGCGGATTTTATTCGCAGGGAGAGCAGTTTTACTACGTGCGTGGGCTCGGACTCCTCCGGGATGAAGCCGACATCGGCAAAGTGATCATCGGTGCGCAGAACGGCGTCCCGGTGCACGTTCGAGATGTCGGCGACGTTGTGATTGGCCACGCTCCACGCCTGGGCCAATTCGGATTTAACAAGAACGATGACGCGGTCGAAGGCGTCATCATGATGCTCCGCGGCGAGCAAACACAAAATGTTCTGAAAGGAGTGGAAGAGAAAACCAAGGAACTGAACGAACATATTCTTCCTCCGGACGTAAAAGTTCGTCCCTATTACGACCGCAGTGATCTGGTACGGCTCACGATCAGCACGGTGGAGGATAATCTTCTGCTGGGTATGACCTTGGTGCTGATCGTGCTTGTCTTCTTTCTGGTCAGCATGCGCGCCGCCGTCATTGTGGCACTGACCATTCCTCTCGCTCTGCTTTTCGCCTTCATTTTTTTACACGCCAATGGCGTGGCCGCAAATTTGCTTTCTATCGGCGCGATCGACTTCGGGATCATCATTGACGGCACGCTCGTAATGGTCGAAAACATCTATCGCGAGCTGGGACTGCGCGAAGGGCTGCAATATAACCTGCAGGAAGTTATCTTGGCCGCAGCCAAAGATGTGGATCGCCCCATTTTCTACTCCGTCGCGGTCATCATCGCCGGTTACATTCCGATCTACGCGCTGAGCGGGCCCTCGGGGAAACTGTTCCACCCGATGGCGGACACCATGTCTATCGCCTTGGTTGGCGCGCTCATCCTTACGCTGACCTTCGTCCCAGTGATGTGCTCTTACTGGTTTAAGAAAGGCGTGCGGGAGCGCAGAAACAAAGCTTTCGAATGGATCAAGAATGAATATGCATCGGAGCTGAAATGGTTTCTCGATCGTCCCTGGTTCGCGATTTTGGGATGCACCGCGATTCTAGCGGTCAGCCTGCTGCTGGTTCCGTTCATAGGCGGCGAATTCATGCCGCACCTGGATGAGGGCGCCCTCTGGGTGCGAGCCACGATGCCGTACACGATTTCGTACGAAGAGGCAGCCAAGATCGCCCCTCAGATTCGAGACCTCTTAAGTAAGTACCCGCAAGTCACGGAAGTTGGTTCCGAACTTGGCCGCCCTGACGATGGCACGGACCCAACCGGCTTTTTCAATTGCGAATTCTACGTGGGATTGAAACCTTATAATGATTCCACTTGGAAGACAGGCTCCATACACAACAAGCCGGAGCTGATCGAAGATTTGCAAAAGAAGCTGGAAAGTTATCCCGGAATAATTTTCAATTACACGCAGCCGGCTGAAGACGCCGTGGACGAAGCGCTCACCGGATTAAAGAGCGCGCTGGCGGTAAAAGTTTACGGGTCAGATTTGAATGTGCTGCAGGAAAGGGCGCTCGAAATAAAACGGCGTCTTTCGCAGGTTCGTGGCTTCACGGAACTGACCGTGGTGCGCGAACTGGGCCAGCCCAGCCTTATCGTGCAGGTAGATCGCGACAAAATTGCGCGTTATGGCATCAATGTCGCCGACGTCGAGGGCGTCGTGCAAGCGGCCGTCGGCGGACAAGCCGCGACCCAGGTGATTCAAGGTGAAAGACTATTCGATCTCGTCGTGCGCATGAGGCCCGAGTTCCGCGAAAACGCCCAGCAAATTGGCAATTTGTTAGTCGGCACCCCGGCCGGACAGCAGATTCCCTTGAGCGAGCTTTCGGATATTCGCGAAGGCAACGGCGCTTCCTTTATTTATCGCGAAAATAATTCGCGCTACATCGGCGTGCAATACAGCATCGAAGGACGCGATCTCGCAAGCGCGGTGAAGGACGGCCAGCGTGCCATCGCCGATATCCAAAAGTCGCTGCCGGCGGGCTACCGTCTTGCTTGGGGCGGCGAGTACGGCGAATTCCTCGCAGCCATGAGCCAGATGTATGTGGTTGCACCCCTGACTGTGCTATTGATTTTCTTGATTTTGTTCGCACTCTACGGCAACGTAAAATTCCCTGTAATCGTTGTGTTGAGCGTGGTGATGACCGAGCCCGTGGGGGCCCTTATTGCCTTGAAACTTACCCATACGCCTTTTAGCGTCTCGTCTATCTTAGGGCTGCTCGTACTGATGGGTGTCTCGGTGGAAACTGCGGTCATCGATACCTCCTATATCAACAAGCTCAGACTCGAGGGCCGCGGGATCCTCAACGCGACGTATGAAGCATCGCTCGTGCGATTCAGGCCCATCATGATGACGGCGCTGGTGGCCTGCCTGGGGCTGCTTCCGGCCGCGCTCTCCACCGGGATCGGCTCCGATTCGCAGAAGCCGTTTGCCATTGTCATCGTTGCCGGGCTGGTGTCGCGCTTGTTCTTGGGCCGAATCGTGAGTCCAGTTCTTTACAAGATGGTTGCTAAAGAGGGCGACGTCTTGCAGGTATGAGATGGAAGTATTGGCTGGGGGCCAAAGTCTCTGCGACTTTTGTGCTCCGCCCCACGTCAAAGTTACAGCTTAGCGAGGCTATTTAGACATGTCGCGCCGGACAGCATACAGACTCCTAGCCATCCTTGTGGCGGCCGTAGTGCTGTCTTTTTCCTTTCAAGCGGCGGCCCACTGGCACAACCAGTCCTTCGAAGATCAGCACTGTCGTGTTTGCCATTTTGCTCACTCCGTAACCGTGGACCTGTCGCATGGCACCGCGCTGCCAACGCCACAAGCGATCGCCCGGTTGAATCCAACCAGGTCTGTTGACCCCCAGCTCGAACTTGTCTTCCATCAAACTTCCCCACGAGCGCCTCCCACCCAGTCGTAATCCGTCCCTGGAAAAAACGTCACGCGGGATCTCTTGCCTTCCGCTCGTTCGCGAGCGTTGAGATTCGCGCATTTCCCCACCACAACGACTGGACAAGCCCAACGTGGGCCTAGGGAGATTCATATGAATTGCAGAAAGCTATTTTGGATGTTGCCTGTATTGTGTCTCTTGATTCTTTCCATTGCCCAAGGCGCGCACGCGCAATCCGCATCTATTTCCGGCACGGTCGCAGATCCGTCGGGTGGTGTAGTTGTGAATGCTACCGTCACGATTCATAACCCCGTGAGCGGATTGGAGCGTTCTGCCACGACCGATAGCTCCGGCAACTTTACCTTCCCGAACGTGCCGTTCAACCCCTACCACCTTTCTGTAACAGCCCAAGGATTCGAATCCTACGCCCAGGATGTGGAGATCCGGTCCGCCGTACCTTTAAGCGTTCCGATTACTCTGAAAGTGGAGGGAGCATCCAGCACCGTAACTGTGGAGGGTGGAGGCGACCTCTTGGAGAACGATTCCACGTTTCATACGGACGTGGACCGCGCTTTGTTCGAGAAGCTTCCGCTCGAGAGTCAATCGTCGTCGCTGAGTTCGCTCGTCACTCTGACGACTCCCGGAATCGCGGCAGACTCGAACGGGCTGTTCCACGGGCTTGGCGACCACGCGGAGAATTCATTCTCCGTTGACGGCCAGCCCATCACCGATCAGCAGAGCAAGGTTTTTTCCAACCAAATCCCGATCGATTCGATCGATTCACTGGAAGTCATTTCTGGCGCACCGCCCGCTGAATTCGGTGGCAAGACTAGCGTTGTGATTGTGGCTACTACACGCTCGGGCCTGGGCGTTACCACGCCTCATGGCAGTGTGACGGCATCCTACGGTGCCTTTGGCTCCTCCAGTGCCGGCTTCGACCTGGCCTACGGAAGCCAGAAATGGGGAAATTTCATCGCGGCTGACGGGTTGAACAGCGGCCGGTTTCTCGACCCTCCCGAGTTCGCCGTCATTCATGACAAAGGCAACCAGGAAAACATTTTCGATCGGGTGGACTACCAAATCTCCGGCGGCGACTCGCTTCATTTGAACCTCGCCTACACGCGTTCCTGGTTCCAGACACCCAATTCTCTCGACGCTCAATTCGCTTCCCCTTGGTTCGGAGTCGTCGTTGACAACGGCGGCCTGGGGCCAAACGGAGAACCCGTCGGCCCGACGGACCAACGCTCAAAAATCGAAACCTTAAACATCGCTCCCTCCTGAATCCCTTCGGGGATCTCGGCCCGCCAAGCCTGCAGCGGGAAACGGTCGCTCAGAATCGGACGCTCACCAACGCAGGTCTTCGCTCCAGCATTTCCTACGTGAAGGGCATCAACAACATCAAGGCGGGCGTCACCTACGAACAAACATTCCTGAACGAAAACGACCATTTGGGGATTGTTGATCCCACTCTCAACGCGCCGTGCTTGACGCTCAGTACCGCTGCCGATCCAAACGTCCCGGTTCAAGGCTTCACCGACCCGTCCCAGTGCGCAGCGGCCGGATTCGCGGAAAACGTCATTTCCCTGAATCCGAACGCTCCCAACACACCGCAGTTCCCTGCGTTCAACTCGGTCTTGCTGCCATTTGACCTGACGCGAGGAGGAGGGTTGTTCGCATTTAACGGACACACGGACGTGAAAGAACTCGCTCTCTACGTCCAGGATACGATCACCTGGAAAAACTGGTCGTTCAACCTCGGCATCCGCGGCGACTTGTACAATGGTTTGACCACCGCTCGCCAAGCTGAGCC
>JBEKSN010000064.1:0-17518 GCA_049517055.1 Candidatus Acidiferrales bacterium
CTTTCACCTCAATCGCATCGCTGCCGAGCCGCGCCGTGATGATTTGCGTGGCGCGCTGCCGAAACTCCTCACGCTTGATGGCGAAAATGTCGCGCACAACGTAATTCGGCGCCACCTCGCGAAACACGCTTGTCACCACCGGAGCCACAATTTCCTGATCGATCGGCTGCGGCAAATTCGCCTGCACGTAATCCAGCCGCCGCGGATCGATCCGATACCGCACCGTCACCGCCAGTCCCACTTCCAACCCTTCTCGCGTTTCCACGTTCAACACTTCCAGTTTCTCGCGCGTCCCCTCAGCGGCAGAAGTCGAGAACACTTTGTCCCGCACATCATAAAGTTGCGCGCGATCGATAAGCGGCAGGATGAAATGCGTCCCGGCGTAAAGCGTTCCAGGCCGCACCCCGGAAATCTGGCTGATGCGCACGGCCGCCTCGCCATCAGGTACTACCAGGATGCTGCACCCAGCAAGCGCCGTAAGCGCCGCGGCCACCACAAGTTTTGCCGCAGGCGCCCACCGAATTGCGCGGCGCGTTCTAGCAATCCGCACCGGAGATTGAATCGCGCCCAGAGCCGCCACCGGCGGCGGTGCAGCCGAGACGGGAGTCTCACTCGAGTGCCCTTCCTCACCTTTTCCAGGCGGGCGCTCGTCCGAGCGCAGCAACCGCCCAAGTTCGAATGCGAGAAACACGTCGTAAATCACTAAACCCACTGCGACGGCTACAAATGTGGCGCTGATCGCAAAAAACAAAAACCTCAGAAATAGCATAACGCCTCCTGTTCACTTCAATTTCAAAAGCCTTCACGCCGCGTTCTTCCGGTCCCACGGCACGAGTGACAGCTCACCAACTTTTCTCTGCGCCTCGCGCTCGGCCACCTTTGCGGTTGCCAATTCCGCCTTACGGGCTGGCATAAGACGCATCAACGCCACCAATCCGATCCACTGCACTGTCAGCGCCACCGCAAACGACGTAAAGATTGCTATTGCCACCTCGCCGAAACCGATCACGTTTTCCATGGTTGCCTCCCGTTACTTAGCCGGGCACAGCGGTGAAATGCATGAGCGTGGCCAACAGTCAGTTCATTCATAGCAGGAGGTTTAGCTGGACGGGCGTACTGCCAAAGTAGTGGCGCCCCGCACACGCCGTGGAAAACGAGACGCTACGACCGCGAAATAGAGGCCGCTCAAGCGAAGAAGCGGTTGCTGACAACTCGGTTGTGTCAATGAGGTTCTTGCCGAGGACAACCTTTGCAAATCATCCCGGACAAGATGGCAAATTCCTAAGCCTAGGGCTCGACGATTAGCCTGCTCCCATGCCGACTTGCAATTAGTGAGTATTGATATCTTCTGGCTTCATAGGTAACCTCCTTTGCGGCTTTTGTCGAGACTTCACACAAGAGGCCTTTATGCGACTTTTGTATTTGGCTCTGGCAGCGATGTTGTGCGCTGCCTCGCTTTGCGCGCAGGACAAGTCCTTGCACGGGATCGACCTCAACGACCTCGATCGCAAGGCCAGTCCCTGCCAAGACTTCTACGAATATTCCAATGGCAACTGGCGCGCGAACAATCCCATTCCGCCTTCGATGGTGATATGGAGCAAGCGCTGGGCTGCCGGAGAGTCCACCAAGGACGTGCTCCGTGGGATTCTTGAGGAAGCCGCCGCTCATTCGTCCACTGCTCCGCCAAAGTCCACAGACCGTTTGATCGGCGATTATTACGGCGCTTGCATGGACGAGAAGCAAATCGACGCCCAGGGTGTAAAGGCGCTCAAGCGCGAAACCGATCTCATCCAGTCCATCGCCACGGTCGCCGATCTCACGCACGCCATCACTCGTCTGCACGAGGAAGGTATCTTTGTTCCATTTTTCTTTGGTTCGAGCCAAGACCCCCACCACCCGCAGCAAGTGATTGCCGATGCCGGTGCCGGCGGACTCGGCCTACCCGATAGGGATTACTACTTCAAGGACGATGATAAGTCCAAAGAGACGCGCCAAAAGTACGTGGAGCACGTCGCGGCGATGTTCGTGTTGGCCGGTTCCGACAAGACCGCCGCTGCGGCTGCGGCACAAGTTGTGATGCGCATGGAAACGGCGCTCGCCGGCGCAACGCTGACAAATGTGGAGTTGCGGGATCCCTACGCCACGGATCACAAGATGAAACTGGATGACCTCCAGAAAATTACGCCCGATTTTAACTGGGCCGAGTATTTCAAGGCTTCGAATCTCGATCCTGCCGTCGCCGTCAACGTCGATCAGCCCAAATTCATGCAGGAGTTCCAGCGGCAACTGCAGCAAACTTCTCTTGCGGACTGGAAAACCTATCTGACTTGGCAGATGCTGAACTCCGCTGCTTCCTCTCTTTCCGCGCCTTTCGTCCAGGAGGACTTCGCTTTCTATCAGCAGTACCTGAAAGGCGCCAAGGAAATGAAGCCCCGCTGGAAGCGTTGTGTCGAAGCGACGGACGGAGACCTAGGCGAGGCCTTGGGCAAAAAGTACGTCGAAAAAACATTTTCCCCGGAAGCCAAAGCGCGCATGCAGGAGATGGTGAAGAATATTCTCCTGGCCTTGCATGACGACATCTTGACGGTTACCTGGATGAGCGACGCGACCAAGCAGAAAGCCCTGGAGAAACTCTCCACCTTCAACCCCAAAGTCGGCTACCCGGACAAATGGAAGGATTACAGCAGCGTGGAAATCACGCGAGACTCTTATTGGAACGACGTAGTTGCGGCGCGGCGTTTTGCCGTCCGCGATGACGCGCAACTCATCGGCAAGCCTGTCGATCGCCTCCGCTGGGGCATGACCACGCCAACCTCAAACGCGTATTACAATCCGCTGCTCAATGAAATCGTATTCCCGGCGGGGATTCTGTTGCCGCCCATGTTCGATGTGAATGCCACCGACGCAGTCAACTACGGCGGCATTGGCCCGGTCATCGGTCATGAGATTTCCCACGGTTTTGACGACCAAGGCGCCAAGTATGACAGCGCAGGCGAGCTCAAGAGCTGGTGGACTCCCGCGGACTACAAGGAATTTCAGAGCCGTGGACAGTGTGTCGTCGATCAGTTCTCCAGCTACACCGTGGAAGGCGGCATGCACGAAAACGGTAAATTGGTACTGGGCGAAAGCATAGGCGATCTGGGTGGCGTAAAGCTCGCCTATCTCGCATTCGAGAAATCGATGCAAGGCAAGCCCCGCCCGCCTGACCAGGACGGCTTCACGCCGGAACAACAGTTTTTCATCGCCTGGGGCCAAGCTCGAGGCGACGAGATTCGTCCCGACGCGCAACGCCAGTTCGTGCTGACCAATCCGCACCCGGTCAGCAAGTATCGCGTTATCGGCCCGCTTTCGAATTTGCCTGAATTCTGCAAGGCTTTCGGTTGCAAGGCCGGTGATGCCATGGTGCGCGCGGCTGAGCTGCGATGCTCGGTCTGGTAAACCGCTTCTGCAAGGGTGTTCGTAGAGACTGATTGTCACCGCCGAGATTGCTTTTATTGCGCTGCGGGCGGCCTCTGCGTGCCGAGTCGTCCAGCGTGTCGCCACAGTGCAATGTCCGGAAAGGCCTGTTAATATCGCGCTAATGGCACAGTCACAAGATCCTCAGTCCTCGCAAACCTCTGACCTGGCATCTGCGCCCGGGCCGCCGCCGGTTACGGCTCAGGATTCGGCTCCCGCGACCGGCTTTCGGATTGGACGTGTTTTCGGCATCCCCATCTATCTGCACGCCAGTTGGTTCATCATTTTCTTCCTGATCACGCTTTCGTTGCGAACTCAATTCACCTCTCAGCACGCAAATTGGTCGTCCTCCCAACATTGGGCCCTCGGCATCATCACTAGTATTTTGTTTTTCGCTTCCGTGGTATTCCACGAGCTGAGCCATAGCGCGGTCGCCAAGCACTACCGCATCCCAGTCGCTTCCATCACCCTTTTTGTTTTCGGCGGCCTGGCGCGTATCACTCGCGAGCCGGACAATGCCAAGCAGGAATTCAACATCGCCATCGCCGGCCCGCTGTCCAGCATATTTCTATCCGGCTGCTTCTGGCTCGTCGCGCGCTACTTTCACGGCAACGACATGGTGCAAGCGGCAGCCACCTGGCTTTGGGAAATTAATCTCGCTCTGGCCATCTTCAATCTAGTCCCCGGATTTCCGCTCGACGGCGGTCGCATCCTGCGCGGCATCGCCTGGGGAATGACCGGAAATTTTACTCGCGCGACGAAGATTGCCTCAACCGCCGGAAAAATTTTCGCCTACTTGATGATCATCCTCGGTGTGTGGCAAGCGCTGAACGGAAACTGGGTCGGCGGCCTGTGGACGGCTTTCATAGGATGGTTTCTCCTGAGCGCCGCGCAGGAAAGCTTGATGCAGGTGGCCATGCGTCACACGCTCACCGATATCCGCGCCGCCGACATCATGACGCGCGATATTCCCACCGTCCCGCGCGACATGTCTGTGGAGGACTACGTCCACGAAGTTTTGCGCACCGGCCGCCGTTGCCATATCGTCACCGGCGCTGGCCGCCCCGTGGGCCTTGCCACCTTGCACGCCGCGCGCGCGCTGCCGCGAGAAGAATGGGCCAACACTTCGATCCAAGCGGTGATGATGCCGCTCGAGCGTATTCATTCAGCCTCGCCGGCGGAGCCCGCGCTGGCCATCCTGCAGCGCATGCAGAGCGAGGACATCAACCAGATGCCCGTGATTTCTGACGAACACATCGTCGGCATGATCGATCGCGACACCATCTTGCGCATGCTGCAAACCCGCTTGCAGGTTGGCCACGTGGCCGGTCAATAGGTCCAGATGCTCGCCGCGAAGTCTGAAACTTTTCAGGTGTAATAGAGTTTTGCTGTCCGGCAGAAGTCTCATCGGGAATCTCGACAGGCTGAGGTGCGGCCATAGGCTCGCGGAGCGTCTCAATGGAGGAAGATAAAGCTAGCCGGACCGGCGTCGGCCGGTTTTTTCTGGTTCTGCTGACTCTTTGGGCGCTGGCGATGATTGTTCCCGGGCTGCAGCGAGTTATCGATTCACTCAGTTCGTTCGGCCTGTCCGTGGACAACGACGGGATTGTTACCGGCGTTCTTGCCCCGTTTCGTTCTGCTGCGGACTCTCCAGCGGCCGCTGCCGGCATCGTTCCAGGCGACCGCGTAGATCTGAAGGCCATGCGCTGTGTTCCTCCCGGCACTCCTCAATGCGCCAGCTTGGTCGCCGTCCTCGGCGGCTTGGGTGGCATGCAGGCAGCGTTGTCAAACCACCAGATCACCCTGACCCTCAAGCCGAGCACCGGCGCTGCACCAAAAACCGTGGAGCTTCAGTCCGTTTCAGCTCCGCTGAATCCGCCGGAGAGAGTTGTGCTTTTCCTCGACACTGTCGTGGGGATTATTGTAATCATCATTGCATTCTGGCTCGTTTGGACGCGCCCCAGCTTGATGACCTGGGGATTGTTCCTCTACGTGGTCTGGATAAATCCAGGCCAGACGTTCACCTACTACGCATTGTTACAACGTTGGCCGCTTGCCGTACTCGCTCAGGAGTTCGCCGAAGCGTTGGCGCAAGGCGCCGCATTCGCCGGCCTTATGATATTCGCGCTGCGGTTCCCCGACGACCGAACCGAACCGCGCTGGCAAAAAGTGCAATGGGCCGTGCCGCTGCTCGGCGCCGCCATGTTCGTGCTCACGCTGCTGTGCTTTGCCAACATGTTCGGTTTTCCGACGGAGAGGATCACCGAGGTCAGCTTTCTGGCAGGGTATGCGATCGACGCTGCCGTCTTGCTGATTCTGCTGGAACGTCGTCGCTCGCTGCCACCGCAAGAAGAGCAACGCATGCGTTGGGTAATCTGGGGATGTGCTATCGGACTTCCGGCATTCATCTTGGCTGAGCTTTGTCAGTCCTCTGACCTGATTTTCCACCTGTTCGGCTTCTCACCCTCCCAGGCTTTTATCGGTCTTCTGTATTTGCCGAACGGAGTGCTCGTCTACTTCGCTTCGCAGGCAGTGTGGCAGCGCCGGGTGGTAAGTGTATCCATTCCGCTTCGCCACGGCACGACCCTGGTTGCATTGACGTTGCTCATCGGCGTCCCCATCTTCCAGCTTGAGCAGAAACTCGATATCGTTAAGGAGTCCTTTCGACTGCCCGCTTGGATCTGGCCGCTGCTGGTGGCTCCCGTCGTTTTGCTCCTGGTGAATCGCTTGCACGAGACCGCTGTCGAACTCGTGGACCGCATCTTCAATCGCCGGTTTCACTCCGCGAAACGACAGCTCAAGGAAGCCAGTGAAGCCATCGCACAAGCCGAATCCCTCGCCGAGATCGACCGCCTGCTCGTGGAAAGCACGGTCGGCGCCCTTTGCTTGTCATCCGGCGCGGTTTTCCGAAGCGAGGGGAACGTGTTCCGGCGTACGCAGGACACCAAAGGCTGGAATGCTTCCATGAAGAAAGAACTGCGCCCGGAATCTGATGCAATCGCACTGCGCAGTTTGCAAGTCGGCGCTCCCGTTCGTCTAAATCACGATGACTGGGATTCGGACGAACTTCCCCCCGGAATGGACGCGCCCTGCCTTTCGGTCCCGGTGCGAAGCGGAATCACTGAAGCCACTGCGGTAGTTCTGCTCGGGCCGCACGAGACTGGCAATGACATTGACGCCGACGAGCACGAAATGCTCGACCGGCTCGCCGCGCGCGCCGCAACCTCGTACGAGCGCGTGGTCACCGGAATGCTGCGCCAAGAGGTGGCGCAACTGAAGGCCCAAGTTGTCGAGCTGCAAAGCGGCGACCGAACCGCGCGCGCAAACCCGTAACCAACGACTACGCGACCTTTTCGCTGCACAGGAGACTTCCCATCGGAAATACTGACAATCAGCAACTTCCCCGCCGCCGGTTCGCAAAATATCTGACCGCCGCCGGCATCGTCGCAGCTTTCGGCGGCCTTGTGATCTTCATCCGCGCGCGAAAGAATTCCTACCCGGTCAAAGTTGTCGCGAATGTGGGCGACTTCCCCGTCGGCGCCGTGAAAATCATCTCGTACCCCAATGACGAGCACCCTTGCTTTCTATTGCATCCGTCGGAAGGCACCTTCCTCGCGTTCAGCCGCCTCTGCACGCACGCAGCCTGCCCCATATTTTACCGGCCGGAGCAGCATGTATTCGCCTGCCCGTGCCACGGCGGAGTTTTCTCGGCGGCCGACGGCTCCGTCCTCAATGGCCCGCCCCCGAAGCCGCTTCCGCGCGTAATCCTGGAATTGCGTGGAGAAGATTTGACCGCCGTAGGAATGTTCCCGAGTTGAAGCTCGCACGAAGCGTTAACGTAATGTGGGGATCAGACTCCGCGGGCTACTCTCTAATTTCGGATTGGATAAGTGACGTAAGTTCGGCGACAGCGGTCGCAACAGATTCAGAGTCGCTTCCTTTCAGATTTCTGCCATCTTTCTCCTGCAATGCAGCATGTATGTCCTCAAGTTTGCCCCAATTGGAGGCAAATGCCTTCTTCCAAGATTCGTCGGTGTTCCTTAGACATGAAACGAGTGCGTCGAGATCTGAGATAAGCTTGCCGATTCCGGAGTTCCCTTTGCGAAAACTCTCGATGGCCTCTGACATGAGCTTCAGCTGCCGTTGGTTATATGTCCGATCGTGTGACATACCTCTTGTGTCCTCTGAATCGAATCAAATCGTACTTTCGGGGGGGGCGAACCCATCGTCCAATCCGTCGGTCGTCAGGGCCCGTGATTGCCAAAAATCAACAAATAGAATAGTTAGCTAAAAACCTCTGGGAAAAGTCTAAAGCAATAGAAGCATCTTTACTAAAATACTGAGCTTTGATGTAGTCTGAAAGCCATGACGCATCCATGCATCGAACACCGCTAATTGTTGGCACATCAACATTTTCCGAAACAGCAATGACGGCGATTTCCCACGAGACTCTGTCGCAAAATATTCCCCATCTCAGCGAGGATCCCCAAAATACCCCCACGTCTCCCCCGCGGGCTCGAAATGAATCAACATTTCCCTCACGAGACATTACAGGCACATATCTTTCGACTAGACTTGAAGGCGTAAGAGAAGCCAAACCAAAAAAGGAGAAGCGCTGGTAGTAATAATCGACAGGATCAGGATCGAGTGTCATGTAATTGACGGATTCGTCCTGAAAGATATTCGATAATTTGAAGAGAAATAACCCAAATTCCTTCTTGAAAATATGGGCATGCTCAATCGCAAAATATTTTGCGAATGGACGCTGAAATACAAACTCCGGCAGGCGCTTTCGAGTGTTTATAATCTTTTCGCATTCCCCGCTTAGAACGGAAAATGCCTCTCCATCGACGATCAACTCAATCGGTTCGTCATTCCTTTTCTGGCCCAAAGCTTATCCCCCCCCGCCATATCTAGCTATTTCGGATGTCGCTGCGGGTAGCGCACCGCTTTCGCTTCCGGATTGCCTTCCTGCACCGTGAGAAAATAGTCCACCGGAAGATTTTGCAGCACGTCCACGTTTCCGCTTGGCCAGCGGATTTCGAGCGTATCCACGCGCTCGTGTTTCCCCAACCCAAAAAAGATGCGCGGATCTTGCGCCGAGCAATAGCTCATCCCGCCTTTGACCTGGTCGTAACTCCTAAAATCTCCAGCGGTTAATTTCAGAAAAGCGCCATTCCCGTCGCGATTGCTTTTCGTTCCCACCAAACGCACCGCCAGCCAGTGATTTCCCGCCGCAGCCGGCTCGCTCCCGCCATCGTTTCGAAATAGCTGCGCGTCCTCGCCGTTGTTGCTCACCAGAAAATCCTGCCAGCCGTCGTTATCGTAGTCTCCCACGGCGAGCCCGCGCCCCACGCGCGGCGAACGAAAACCCGCATTCTGCGTTTTCGTTGCATCCACGAACACGGCATCGCCGACGTTGCGGTAAAGCACTTTTTCTTCCGCGTACTTCACCTCTGGATGGTACAGCGGGATGTTATCCAGAATGTGCCCGTTCACCACCAGCAGGTCGCGCCACCCGTCATTGTCAAAGTCGAACATGCGCGCCCCGAACGCGCTTCTCAAAATATTCGTTTGCCCCAGCGCGGAAGCGATCGTGTCGTCCGTAAACGTGCCGTCTCCGTTGTTGCGATAAAGCCTGTTCAACTCGAAATCCAGATGGCTGACGAAAAGATAAAGCAAGCCATTGTTCATCACGTCGGCGGCATCAGCGCTCATCCCCGCTTCAGGGCGCCCTTCCTCGCTAAATCCCGCGCCGGATTTGTAAGTCGCATCCCGAAATGTGCCATCTCCATTATTCAAATACAGGAAATTGCGCTGCGTATCATTCGCCACGAAAATGTCCGGCCAGCCGTCGCCGTTGAAATCCGCCAACACCACCGCGAGGCTCTTGCCATCGGTGTTCACCAGCCCGGCCTTCGCCGTCATATCCGTGAACGTCCCGTCGCCGTTGTTGTGATACAGCCGCATGGAAGTGCCGTGAAAACTGTCCGGGTGGCAATACGCGCGATATCCGGGTTTATTTTCTCCGCACGAGACCGGATGGTCTTCGTCATACTGCACGTAATTCGTCACCAGCAGGTCGAGTAAGCCGTCGTGGTCGTAGTCGAACCACCCCGCCGCCGTGCCCCAGTTTCCGTCGTTCCCCACTCCTGCCTTGGCGGTCACATCGGTGAAGGTGCCATCTCCATTGTTGTGCAGCAGAACTGAATGGCGGTATCCCGTCATGTATATGTCCGGATAGCCGTCGTTATCGTAATCGCTCACCGCTACGCCAAAGAAAAAAGTTCCGTCCGAATGAATCTTGCTCGCCGCCGTTACATCCGTAAACGTGCCGTCGCGATTGTTGCGATACAGCGCCGGCTGTGGCGGGTGCTCCGGATGAAAAAATGGCGTGTACCCGCTGTTTACAAAAAATGCGTCCAGATAGCCGTCCTGGTTGTAATCGATCCACGCGACGCCCGCCCCCATCGTCTCCAAATACAGCTTTTCGGGCGAAGCCGCGCGCTCGTGGTGAAAATGAATCCCCGCCTCGCGCGTAACGTCTTGGAATTGCACGTGAAAGGGGTTAGCCACCTCCGAACGCCGGCGCAGTATCTCGCTTTTCGTTTCTTGCACCAACGGCTGCGCTACTAAATCCCAAGTTGCCACCAGTAGAACGCCCGCGGCAACCAGCGCCAATCGTCCGGTGTAGAATTTCCTTCGGTTCATTTCGGGACTGATTCTAACAGGATGCGTCTCTGGCAGCACAGGCGCTAAACTCCAGACAATTCCTTAGACTTTTTTAATGCAGCGCGCACTGTGGAAATCTTTGCGCGCAACGCCAGTTTTTTGTTGACTCTACATAGCCCGGGAGCTAGCCTACCGCCCATCTTGGGCTGGGGGCAGCGTCCTAAAAGTGAATTGCAACGATCGCCTGCATTTTGGACTTGCTCACTTCCAAGCGGCTACTCCGCTGGTCCTGGGACGTGCCACCTATAACGCACACAGCAATTTTTTCAGCAATCCGTCCGCTCATTCAAAATGTCGTCTCGCATCGGGAGAGTCGCAATGAAAACCTGGAAGACCGTGTTCCTGGCTGTGCTGCTCGGGTGTTCTTTGTTCCCGGCCGCGGCTGCGTTCGCGCAAAACACGCAGAACGGCGCCATTCGTGGAACTGTGTTTGACACCTCTCACGCCTCTGTCGCCACCGCCAAATTGACGCTCACGAATCCTTCCACCGGCATTCGCCGTGAATTGCCGGTGGAGACCGACGGCACCTACTCTTTCGACAACGTTGCGCCCGGTGAATACACTATCACTGCCCAAGCCGACGGCTTCGCGGTCACCACCGTGAAGCAAATCGTCGTCAACGTCGGCGGTTCCTTGCAGCTGGACATCACCATGCCGCTCAAGACCCAGTCGCAGACCGTCGAAGTCATTGCCAGCAGCGGCGCGATCGTGGACACCAGCACCGCCGGCATTACCCAGTTGCTCAATTCCACCAGCGTCGAGAACCTTCCCTTCCCCGGCCGGGATTATCGCGATATGGCTCTTCTCTCTCCCTCGGCCCAGGTTGTTCCGGGGTTGCGCGGCGGAATCCGCCTCGGCGGCCAGCAAAGCGACTACAGCGGCCTGGTAATCGACGGCGCGGACTCCACCAACAATTATTTCGGAGAAAATTTCGGCTCGCTCGAAACCAAGAACCTCACTGTTCCGCTCGAGGCTGTCCAGGAATTTCAAGTCGTCACCAACGGCTTCGCGCCTGAGTTCGGCCGCGCGACGGGCGGCTTGCTCAACGTAGTCACCAAGTCCGGCACCAACGCAATCCATGGCGAAGCCCACGAATATTATCGCGGCGGCAACCTGACCGCGAATGACGGCCTCGGTGAACCTTCCAATATCGACAATCAAAATCAGTTCGGCGGTTCCGTCGGCTTCCCGATTCACAAAGACCGCCAATTCCTTTTTCTCGCCACTGACATTCAGCGCGAAAACGGCCCCCTTGACACTGTCTTCTGCACCGCCGCCGACCCGGGATGCTCGGCGTTCTTGGCTTCAGCAGGTCCGATCATCGGGCCGCCAACGGCCGGCACCACTAACATCCTGCCCCCAGGTTGTTTAGCTGGAGCCGTGGGCGAGGCCCTCCTACCGGCGTGTTACGGTGTGCCTACCATCGGAGCCCTCAACGGAGCGCACAATCAATATCAGAATTTCTTTACCTTGCTCGGACACTATGACTATCAATTCAGTCCCGCAAATCATTTCAGTATTCGCGGCCTCGGTAGCCGCAACCACACCAATGGCTTCACCGGAGGCCAGGGACAAACCGAAACTCCCTACTCCATTGGCGCTGCTGAGAATTTCGTGAACCAGGGTATCGGCGGCGTGTTTGCCCTCACCAGCGTTCTCGGTCGCAAGGTAAACGAAATCCGCGTGGAAATCAGCGGCGAAACTCGCAAGCGCCACGCAATCTTCAACGGCGCGCCTCAAATCCTCATCAATCAAACCGGCATGTCATTTGGACAGCGTTTTTATCTTCCGAGCAACAATGACGCTGGAAAGTTCCAAGCGGCGGACAATTTCTCCTACTCTTTCGGAAGACACGATATAAAGTTCGGCGGCGACGTCGACACCTTCAGTGACCGGAAAGATATCTTCGTCGGATGGAGCGCAGGCGAGTACGAGTTCAACACCCTTTGCGATTTTGAACCTGTTGTGGGAGCACCATGGTGTCCAACAAGCGGCGTTCCCACAGCCCCCAGTCCGTTCTTCTTTGTACAAGGACTTGCTTTGAACGGCGCAGCCAACACCACCCAACAGCAGCAGCTTGCCGAGCTTGTCAAGGCCAATACGCTATTCAACAACTATCAGACCGGCACCGGACTCTATTGGCAGGATAAGTGGCAACTCACTTCTCGAATAACTTTAACCTACGGTCTCCGCTGGGACGGCACCTGGAACCCACAACCGCAATCCGCGATTCCCGGAAACACGGTTTGGATCGGCGAGGGCAACTCCAGCAAGATGGTTTCTCCGCCCCAGCGTGTTCCTGACGACTTCAATCAGTGGGGTCCGCGTCTTGGCGTCGCCTGGAATGTTGGCGGTACCGAACATCCCACCGTTGTCCGTGCCGCCTGGGGCCTCTACTACGCCCAGACACCGCTCATCTTCTTCCCCACGATCGGCACTTCGAAGCAAACAACTGTTTTTTGTCCGTCCACTTTCGCAGAATTCTGCGCGCCCCCCAGCGGGAATCCCACGAATCCGCAATTCCCGTATCTTTTCCCTTCGAGTCTTCCTATCGGAGCCAGCGACCTTTGCTCCAGCGTTGCAGGATGCCCGGGAATCAGCTACGTGGATCCCGCTTTCCGTAACCCACGGGTTTCGAATCTCACCGTCGGCGTAGAGCATTCGTTCACGAATGCCTGGACCGTCTCAGCGAACTTTGCCTGGGTGCATTCCGCGGATTTGCGCACGGGTGGATTCAGTACCACTCAATGGTTCCGAAACTTTATCCCCATGGGTAAAGACGCGTTCGGCAGGACACTGATCGCTGGCACTGCAACGCAGGCAGCTCCGGGCGAGCCTATAACTCAATTCGCTACTCCCCTTGATCCCACACTCTTTAGCTCCAGCGAGCTGGGCAGTTTTGGCCGCGGAAACTATGAGGAATTTGTGTTAGGCGTGAACAAGCGCTTCGCGCATCGTTATCAATTCTTCGCCAACTACACTTGGTCAAAAAACAATGCGAATGCTTCCAGCGAGCGCGACACCGAAACGTTCTTCGGCCCTCAGGATCCATTCAATCTCAACTTGGACTACGGGCGCGACGGCCTCGATATCACTCACCAGTTCAAGGGTGGCATGGTCCTTGATCTCCCCTGGGGCTTCAATTTCAGCACGAACTTCATTCTTCACAGTGGTCTCGCCTACCCTGCTTATTCAAATGTGGACATCAACGGCGACGCTGTGATCAATCAATTCGCGAACAACGACCGGCCTACCGTTCAGCTTGGCAGCGGAAAGCCATTTCTTCTGCCTGAGTATCCTGGGCGCCAGCCTGCCTTCTATAACTGGGATGTGCGTATCGCCAGGGACTTCAGTATCAAGGAGCACTATTCGCTGCGCTTGAGTGCCGATTTATTCAACCTCACGAATGCCAGCAACTTGTACTCCGACCCCGACGTTTTTGGCTTCGTGGGTCCCACGAGCAACTCTGCTTGTACGCCCGTGAATGCGTTGCTGTATGCAAACATCACTTGCCCTTCACTGACGGCCATCCCCAATCCACACAACACGCCCGGATACCGCACTGTTGACGAACTCGCTCCGGGCGCCACTGCGTTCGCCGCTCAATTCGGCGCGCGCTTTCAGTTCTAGATAGCCTGCTGAGTCGCATCGCGTCGTTCGCAGACGCCGTTAGCAATCTGTCTTTCACGTTGGGAGTTTGCGTGGCTTTTGTAGCGGCCGCGTTTAGGCGGACCGGTGTCCACAGCATGCACATCCTTCCAAACCGCGCCTCCTCGTGCTAGCGTAATTCTGGAGCTATGATGACGATGGAGCACAAACGGAAGGCAGGCGGACCCGGCGCAATGAAGTCGCGCTCCAGCTATTGGCTGGAAGTGCCAGAAGTTGACTACGCCTCCGCTCCCAAACTCGAACCCGACTCTTTCGAGGGTCAGAGCCTCAGCCCGGACATAGAGTTTGCCTTTGCGTTTAGGAGTTCCGCGCATTTTGCGTCCGCTTCTCCTCTGGCGGATACGTGTGAAGGTCCTGGGATGGCTTGTAATGCAATTTCTAATCGAGAACTCTGTTTATTAGAACACCTCCTAAGTTGCAGAAAACAAACAACGCCTCCCCGTTCTAATCGAGAACTTTCAACCAATCGGTGTCACGACATTTCACTGTCAACTCTTAAGCGAAAGCGCGCTTTTACGTTCAGCGCTCTTTCAAAATGCATTCTGTTCACGCTCCTGATTTTTGCGGTTGTCACCGCCGCATCCCCTCTAGCGGCCCAGGAAAAACGCAAAATTATTATCGACGAGGACTGCTCCGGCCCCGGCGGCACCAACACCCAAGCCATCCTCGCCCTCGTGCAATCGCCCGATACTGACGTCCTCGGCATCACCATCCCCACCGGTGACGCTTGGCGAGATGAAGAAGTCCTGCACGCTTTGCGCCTGCTAGAAATTATCGGCCGCACCGATATTCCCGTCGTGCCGGGCGCGGCTTTCCCCCTGGTGAATAGCAAGGAGTACATCGCTCGGTGGGAAACGCTGTACGGCAAGGTCGTTTATCAGGGCGCGTGGAATTTTGCCAAGCTTCATCCCGTGCACGGCCCATCGGAAATCCCGCCCATGCCCGAAGGCGCGCCCACAACAAAAGCTTCGACGGAACCCATCGCGCATTTTCTGCTGCGCATGGTTCATCAATATCCTCACCAGGTCACAATTTACGAAGGCGGTCCGCTCACAAACCTCGCTCTCGCGCAGGCCATCGACCCTCAGTTTGCATCCCTCGCCAAAGAGCTCGTCTTGATGGGTGGCAGTTTGAATCCACAAACCGACGACCCCGAATTCACCATGACGCCCCGCCGCGAATTCAATCTGTGGATGGACCCCGAAGCCTCTCGCATCGTCCTCCACGCGCCTTGGCCGCGCATCGTCGTAACCACCGTCGACATTTCGCTGAAGACCAAGATGGACAAGGATTTGATTTCGCAGATTGGCAAGAGCCAGTATCCCGCCGGTCAGTACACCGCCAAATATGCCGAGGACAATTATCTGTGGGACGAGCTCGCGTCCGTGGCCTGGCTCGATCCTTCGATCATTACCAAGTGGAAAAAACTCTACTTCGACGTTTCGATTGACCACGGCGCGTCCTACGGCGACACCCTCGTCTGGTCCGAAAACACCCGCCCGCACATGGGCGAACGCGAAGTGGAAATTCAGGACGACCTCGACAAACAAAAATTCTACAAAGAATTCGTAGACCTCTTAACCCGCCCCACGCCCCCAGCCACAACCCACCCGGATCACTAAAATGACTCTCAACACGACCCTTTCCTCCTCCTGTCACTCCGAGAGGCGAGGCCTGCCTGTCGGAAGACAGGAATCTGCTCTTGCCTTCCCTGAATGCGGCGAAAACCGTTCCGGCTTTCCGCTACCGCGCGCTGCGAATGCAATCAAGGTTTCGCGGCGTGTCCCGCAAGAGCCGCCAGCGCACGCTGGTACTCCGGATCGTCCGGCGAAAGTGCCACCGCCTTCTTATACGCCGCCAGCGCACGTTCCCTTTCTCCGCGCTGCTCATAAATCGCGCCCATTTCAAAAAATGCGTCCGATTCCTTCGGATTCACAATCGTGGTCCGTTGGAAAGCACCGAGCGCTTCCTCCAGCTTTCCCTGCTTCTCGAAAATCTTCCCCTGCACGTAGAGAAACTCCGGCTGGTAACGATCGTGCTCCAGCGCTTTCGAAATCGATTCGCTCGCTTTCTCAATATCGCCCGCCGAGTAATATAGTTTTGCGAGCTGCGAATACGCCGCGCCATACGTTGCGTCCTTCGCAATGGCCTGTTGCAGCAAATCCAGCGAGCCGGCGAAATCATTCTTTAACGCCAGCTCGTTCGCTTGCTGCACCAGGTGCTTCGCCTGTGTCTGGTTTTCTTTCGTCTCGCGATCGTTTTTCGAAGAGGCTTCGAACGCCGCCAGTGTTTTCTGCGCCTGCTCGGGTACTCCCGCGCATTCGTACGCGCGTGAAAGCAAAAACAATGTCTCCGAATCCTCTGGCGACATTTCGAGAAGAGGTTCGAGTGTGGCGATCGCCCGCCGGCAACGCTCCTCGGTTTGTTCGGCTGCTTCGCCCTGCGGCGCGCGCAGAAGAATTTTACCCAGTAGCAGTCGCCCCCGCGAATTCCGCGGCTGCAGCTCGACAACTCTTACCGCATCCGGCAGCGCCGCTGCGTCCTGATTCCGGTCGGAATAAATTTTCGCCCGCGTGTAGTAGGCGAGAGCGTTCTTGGGATCGCGCGCCAGAACCTTCGCGATTTGCGCCAGCGCGGTGTCCAAATCTCCCTTCGCCTGGTAAGCGACAGCCAGCCGGTTGCGCGATTCGATGTCAGATGGTGCTAGTGCCAGAGACGCGCGCAGGTGCGCGATTGCTGCGTCGTAAGTTTGCAATTCGATTTCGAGATCGCCGAGCGCTGCGAGCGGCTTCGCGCTCTGGGCATGTTCGGTGCGGGCACGTTCCAGAATTTGTTTTGCTTCGGCGTAGTTGTGCACGCCGCGATAGGCTTGCGCCAGGCCGATTTCGGCGGCTAGATTGTGCGGCGAGACCCGCAATGCCTCGTCGTAACTCGCAATTGCTGCGGCCCAATCTCCCGCAAACGCTTTGGCATCCGCCTGCCGCCTCAGTTCCTGCGCTTGCTGCAAAGGCGCTTGCGCGTTTGCCGAGGAGCTTCCAAGCAGCAAGAGAAAGCCGCAGAAAAGAAATCTGTGAAACATGGGCGAAGTATAGCATTCGCAGTTTGCGTTTTCGCTTGACGCGCGGAGCGCGAGAGAACTATAAGCAGCCACTGCGCAACTCATCCATCACGTGCTGGGGCTCCCAAGAGGAATTTAATGTTCACGCCGCATGACGCAACCTTGGCTTTGATCATGATGGTAGCCAGTGCAATCTGCTGGGGTTCCTGGGCCAATAGCTTCAAAGGCGTGAGGAACTACCGTTTCGAACTGTTCTACTGGGACTACGCCGTTGGAATTTTTCTCGCTTCGCTGATTTTTGCATTCACGCTGGGTAGCAGCGGAAACGACTCTTCTAGTTTCTTGAACAATGTGCACGCGGCCGACGCTTCCAATATCGGCTGGGCCTTGCTCGCAGGAGTGATTTTCAACCTCGCAAACCTGCTCCTGGTCGCTGGGATTGACATGGCCGGACTGGCCACCGCTTTCCCCGTTGCCATCGGCATCGCTCTGGTGGTCGGCGTGGCCCTGAGTTACGTTCAGCAACAAAAGGGCGATGTGCGGATGCTGGCAGCAGGCGTATTGTGCGCCGTCGTCGCAGTAATTCTCGACGGCAAAGCTTAT
>JBEKSN010000065.1:0-17430 GCA_049517055.1 Candidatus Acidiferrales bacterium
GTTCGCCGGCTCACGCATCAAAATGCGGCGCTGCTCGCGCAACTGGATCTATCCAAGCCGGAGATGTTTTGGTTCGAAGGTGCGGAAAAGACCCAAGTGGAAGGAATCGTTATCCGCCCGCCCCATTTTGATGCGTCGAAAAGGTATCCGGCGCTGCTTCTGATTCATGGCGGCCCGCAAGGTGCATGGACCGACGCCTGGGGCTATCGCTGGAATCAGCAAGTGATGGCTGCGCCCGGATACGTTGTGCTGGCGATCAACCCTCGCGGCTCCACTGGTTACGGCCAGAAATTCACCGCGGAGATCAGCCGCGATTGGGGCGGAAAAGCCTACGAAGATTTGATGAAAGGTTTGGACGCGGCCATTGCGAAATACCCCTTCATCGACGGTTCGCGAGTGGGCGCGGCTGGCGGTTCTTACGGCGGATACATGATCGACTGGATTGCGACGCACACCGGCCGTTTCAAGTGTTTGGTCAGCCATGCCGGCCCCTACGACGCGGTCAGCATGGCCGCCACGGAAGAACTCTGGTTCAACGAATGGGAGTTTGGCGGCACGCCCTGGGCGAACCCCGAGCTTTACAACAAGTGGTCTCCGAGCGAATTTGCCGCCGCGCTCGGAAAATACAAGACGCCAACCCTGGTGGTTGGCGGCGAACTCGATTTTCGCGTGCCCTATACTCAGGACCTCGAATTCTTTACCGCGCTTCAAAGGCAGGGCGTGCCTTCGAAACTTTTGATTTTCCCGGACGAAGGACACTGGGTCTTGAAGCCCCAAAACAGCGAGCTGTGGTACAAGACCTTCCTCGCTTGGCTCGCCGAGTATCTAAAATAGCCGGCGCGAACCATCGTCGCGTTTCCCCGCCCTGCATCTGAAATTGTCCTCATCCTCCTTTCCGTAGTTAACCGGATTGACCCGCAGTCGAGCGCAGTGCCAGTTTCATGGCACCTCTAAACCTCTCGGAGGGCTTGGGTGCGGGCACTAAGTCTGCAATCGTTCTGCGTCTCGCTAGCGCTCCTCGCGCTTGCTCTGGTATCTCCATCGCAATCGTTTGCCGAAACCCTCAAGGTCACTAGTTCTCCTGCTGGCGCAAACGTCGAGATCGATGGCGTACTGATGGGGAAGACTCCTTACAAAGTAAATTACCCCGGCGGCTACTTTCACAAGCCTCACACCGTATTTGCGGCGCGCCTCGGGCATCCGCTCGTTGTTCGGATCTACAAGGAAGGATACGCGGCACAGGAAACCACCATCACCGACGGTCCGTTTGAATGGGTGGACCTAAAAGGCCACAATCGCGGCCGATACTGGCTGGTGAAAGCAGACGAGGTTCAGGCGACGCTTAAACCCGTTTCGAGGGAATCCGGAGGAGTAGCGGGTCCGCTTCCTGCAGCAAAACAAAATTCAGCGAACGAATCACCGTCTGAGAAAGCTCCTAGTGCCCGCGCGTTTTCCTCCGCGCCCGCCGGCCCCGAATCCGGCGTTCTGACTCTGTCCTGCGATACAGACGGAGCCGAAATCTACATTGATGGAAAATTTGTGGGTGACACACCATCAACAATTTCGCTCGTAAGCGGTACGCACCAGATAGCCATCAAGGCTAAAGGCAAAAAGGATTGGAAACGCGAAATCGAGGTGATGAAAGGCAGCCAGGTGACACTGCATCCGGTTCTCGACCCGTTGCCTTGAATCAGCGCTGCAATCCGGTAAAAGCCCAGGCTTTGCGCATATAGTGATCCAGTTCCGGCACGCGCAAAATCTTCAGCAAAATCACCAGCAATAAAACTCCTGCGGCCGTCACCGTCACCAGCAAAGCGAGCGCGCCCCAGATCTTCTGCCAGGGCATTAAAGTTTCAAGATAAAGCGTGAGCCGGTAACAGGCGGCCCCGGCGACCAGCGAAGCCGCCGTCATCTTCAAGAAGAAAACGACTAGACTCCCCTCCTCCGCGTTTCTTGTGCGGCGGTTCAGCAGGATGAAAAGAACCACAGTGTAAGCGATGATGCCGAGCGAGCTGGCAAACGCCAAACCCCGATATTGCATGTGATGCGCGAGCCACCAGTAAACCGGAATGTTGAGTGCGGTCATCAGCGTGCCGACTATCGCCGGTGTGATGGTGTCGCGTGTGGCGTAAAAACCTCGAGCGAGAATGTACTGCGCGCCCCAGGCGAACATTCCGATCGAAAAGTACGCGAGTGTCTGGCCCGTGGCGAAAAGATCCGCTCCGTGCATGCGCGTATGCGAAAACACCAAATTCACGATCGGCACGCTTTGGGCGATAGTCAGTGCGGAGATCGGAAGCAGCAGGAATATCAATCCTTTGAAAGTCGTATTCAGAACGCGATTCAGCTCCTCGAATTTCTTCTCCGAATATAATTGAGCTAGAAATGGAAACGATGCCACTCCCACTCCCTGTCCGACGAGACCGAGCGGCACTCGCATTAAATTCTTCCCGTATGTCAGCCAGGTAATCGATGCTGCCTGAAGATACGATCCAAAATAGCGAATGATCCAATCGTCCGCGAAGGAAACGGAAACAGCGAGCATGATGGGAACGGATAGCTTCAGAAACAGCCAGAAGCCGGGATGTTTGACGTCGAAACTCGGCGAAAAACTCGCGCCGGCCCGATAAGCGCCATATATCTGAAGAAGAAAATTCCCTGTCAGGGCGCCCGCAAGCACGCCGACTGCGAATCCGGTGATACCGATGACCGGGGCCAGCAAAATACCGCCGAGTATGATTCCGATGTTGTAAATCAAAGGCGCCAGCGAAGGTATGACGAATTGCCCTTTCGCGTATTGCACCGCGCTCAAAATGCTTCCCTCGTAGAAACAAATCTGAGCGGGCAGCATCAGGCGCGTAAGAAAAACAACGCGAGCGCGTTCAGGCGGGCTGAATCCCGGAGCGATCCAATTCACGATGTGCGGAGCAAAAATCTCGCCTGCCAGAACGAGCCCGACCAGAACAAAACCCATCACCGTGATCACGGTGGAAAAAACTCGCCAGCCTTCTTCTTCCCGCTTCTCCGCCGCGTACTTCGCAAAAACAGGAATGAATGTGACGCTCAGGGAACCGCCGGCAATCAAATAATTCAGAAAATCCGGCAGCGTGAACGCAGCGTTGTACGCATCCGTCACCGCGTTTGAGCCCATCTGGTGCGCCAGCGTCCAATCGCGAAAAAATCCCAGAATGCGGCTGAGCAGGACGCTAGCCATCACGATGGCCGTCGCGGCAGCGATGCGGCGGTGCATTGTTCCGGAGTCGGAAGCGGTCGTCACGACGCCATGGTAATTGGTTTGAAGCGCCCGGACTAGGGCGTTGAAGCGGAGTGTTTCCGATGCCGAAAGCTTCGCCGGGGCCACGCGAAATTCCGCGGCCTAGGTCGGCCAGAGCGTACGCCGGAACGCGGCTACTTCAGATTTGCGTCGTGCTCCGCTAATGCGTCCATCCCCTCCGGAGGACGAACCGGCTCGCGAGTTGGCGTCCCGTCCGGCGCCGCGCGCAGGTATTGCACCGGCCACGGAACCGCGAATCCCAGATCGCGAGCGGTTTGAAGCGGCCAATAAGGCTGCCGCAGAAATTCGCGGGCCAGCAGCACGATGTCCGCGTTTTCTTCCCGCAGAATTGTGTCCGCTTGATTCGCGGACGTGATCAGCCCGACCGCGCCGGTCATGATCTTGGTTTCGTAACGAATTTCCCGCGCGAACGGAACCTGGTATCCCGCCTTGATGGGAATTTTTGCTCCCGGCGCGATGCCGCCGGAGGAACAGTCAATCAAGTCCACGCCGAGCGGCCCAATTTTTTTGGCCAGCTCGACGGATTGATCCACATCCCAGCCTCCCTCAATCCAATCCGTAGCCGAGATTCGGACAAACAGCGGGTAGCCCGCGGGCCAGATGCCGCGAACCGCAGTAACGACTTCGCACAGCAGTCGGCAGCGGTTTTCCAGCGAGCCACCGTAGGAATCTGTGCGCTTATTTGAAATCGGCGAAAGGAATTCGTGAAGCAGGTAGCCATGCGCGGAATGGATTTCAATTACCTGAAAGCCCGCCTCGAGCGCGCGGTGAGCCGCATTCGCAAAAGATTTCACCACGCCCCGAATTCCGTTTTCGTCTAGTGCAGTGGGATTCGGATAGGTCTCGGAAAAAGGCACGGCGCTTGGCGCCACGGGCTTCCAACCCCCCTTCGATTCCGGGATCGCTCCATTGCCTTCCCACGGACGCAGCGTGCTGCCTTTGCGTCCCGCGTGCGCCAGTTGGATTCCAGGAATGCTTCCTTGTTCGCGAAGGAATCGGGTGATTCGTGAGAGCTGCTCGATGTGATCGTCCTTATAAATTCCCAGGTCTTGCGGGCTGATGCGCCCTTCGGCCGACACCGCCGTCGCTTCCGTGAACACGAGCGACGCGCCACCCACAGCCCGGCTTCCCAGATGCACCAGATGCCAATCGTTGGCAAAGCCGTCTTCGCTCGAATACTGGCACATGGGAGAAACCACAATGCGATTGCGCAGCGTCAGCTCGCGGATTCTTAGCTCGTCAAATAGCATGGATCTCCTCTTTCGGACTTTTGGATCGAACTAGCGGCCTGTGGCGATGTCGCTCAATCGTTGCGGCGATGAGTTTTCATGTGCTTACGATCGGCCACCGGGTCCAGCAGGCGAAAAATGTGCATCCCCGCATCTGAATCAAATCGGTAAGCCAAAGTCGCGTCCGCCGCTTCTTGGTCTTGCGCCAATTCGAGCTCCGGGTTGTCCACAATGATGTCGCCCTTGTTGTTGATTCGCAGCTCCGTTCCAACCTGCAGAGCTATTTTTGTTTCATTTTTCTCTGATTTCATTTTTCCTTCCTTGGACGGCAAATAGTCGCGCAGCGTCGTGATTCTCGGCAAGCTAGTGGTCGTAAAGTTGGATGAAAAAACGTGGAGAAAGTTGCGAGTTATTATTTCGAAGATCCGCCGGCGCTCTTTTCTTTTTTCTTATCTTTCTTTTCGGGTTTGGGATCCCATGCCGGAGCATCGCTGGCGGGAAAAGACTCGCGGGAAGCCTCGTCTACTGGGTCGATTGGATCGACTGGATTCGCCTCCGGACGTTTGGGATCCGGCGCTTTGTTCTTGTCCATTTGCGATTCCTTGTTGCGAAATTCGCGAAACTAGAACTTAAATACCACACCCACCGAAACTTTCGGGCTGTATTGGTAGGTGCTGAAGTAACGTGTCCCCACCATGTCGGCTTCGAGGCGGTATGACAGCCGCCCACGATGTGCAGCTATGTCCACGCCACCGCCAACTTCAAAAGCGGGCGCGTGGTCGGCGCCAAATGCCGTTTGCGGCGTGAAGCGAGAGTATCCGCCCAAGACGTGTCCCCACACTTCCAGCCCTCGCGGAGCCGACCACCTGAATCGGGGGCCTCCGCCTCCCATCAAGAACCATCCGCCGGTATTGTATTGGTTTAAGTGCGTGGCGTTTAACTCGCCATCTAATCCGATCCAATCTTTAAGGTAGTACACCATGCTGTACATAAAGCCATTCGAATTTTTTGCAATTGCAGGAACTTCGTAAAAGCGCAGGTACTCATAGCCCACGTAAGCCTGCCAACGATAGGTCTCATAAACGCTTTGGACGTACTGCGGCGGATCCGCCTCCACGCTGGTCAGCGTCGGCGGTGTGGCTGTAATTAAGCCCTCAGGCGCCGGAAGAGCGGGAAAGTTGAAGGAGTTCTCGGCTGGCGTCAAAAGAGATACTTGCGAAAAGGCCCCGGCTGGTGCCGTATTTGCAGCATTTATTTGTGCGCCTGCATTCATCGCGATAAAAAGGATGGACCCTATTAGAAAGCCAGCGTGTCGCATCGCCTAACCCCCTCAGCCTTCCCAAGACTTCGACCCTGCACTTACAATTTGACCGAGAATGGGTAGCCATGTCTAGCCTAAATTCAGCACGCGTGCGCACCTCCAAACGATACGTGCAGGCTTTCTGGAACAGTCATTGGTCCGCGTGCTGCCCACTCGAACCTTGGCCATGCTCCTGCGGCACCGTGATCGCAACAACGCGAATTCTCCCGGGATTGGCACGCCTGCCATCAATGGTAGTGTAGCTGGGCAAGAATAAAGTTAGACTCACTCTTCGCTTCTGAAGCGGCATAAGTTGGAGAACGTAAGCTGAATACCAAGACGCTCTTTTTCGTTGGATTCATTCTGTGCGCCAGCGGCGTTATTTCCCCGGCACTGGCTCTCGCGCTCGGTTTGCTCTTCGGATTATGTTTCATCCATCCTTACCAGGCTGATAGCCGCAACCTTTCCAGATTCCTGTTGCAGGCCTCCGTCGTTGGCCTGGGCTTTGGCATGAACTTGCAAGAAGTGTTGCGCGTCGGCCGTAGCGGCTTCCTCTACACCGCCGCCAGTATCTCCTTTGCGCTGATTTTCGGGCTTCTGCTCGGCCGCCTGTTGCGCGTGAACAAAACCGCATCGATCCTGATCTCCACAGGCACCGCTATCTGCGGAGGCAGCGCCATTGCCGCTGTCGCTCCCATTATCGAGGCCAGCGATGAAGAGATGGCGATTTCGCTCGGAACCATCTTTATTTTGAATTCCATCGCGCTCCTGATCTTTCCTCCGCTCGGCTGGTTCCTGCACTTGACGCAAACGCAATTTGGATTATGGGCGGCCCTGGCCATTCATGATACGAGCTCGGTCGTAGGCGCTGCGGCGCGATACGGCCCAGTCGCGCTGGTAGTCGGCACCACCGTGAAACTCACGCGCGCGCTATGGATTGTGCCGGTTGCTATCGGCGCAGCCGCTCTGAAACGCTCGAAGAGCCGCATTCGCTGGCCTTGGTTTATTTTGTTTTTTTGTTTTGCCGCTGTGGCCAACACATACATTCCCGCCTTCACAAATTTTTGGCATGTGTTGAGCAATTTAGGAAGGTTGGGCCTCACCGCGACACTTTATCTGATAGGAACCGGAATCTCGCGCGCCACTTTGCGCCAGGTGGGAGTGCGCCCTTTATTACAGGGCGTAATTCTATGGATTCTGGTCGGTGTCACATCCCTGTGGCTGATCAGCGTAGGATGGATTTCGTTGTGACCGCGAAATTTTGACTCCAGTGATGTAACTCTGGTTTACGAACGATTCTTTTTTCCGGTTGCGAGGAGTGAGTGCCTAGCTCTTCTTCTCATTGTGTTGTTTTACAAACATCGCGGATTGTTCGTTGGCTTCCTGCGAGTACTGCCAGGCTTTTGCGGCGTGTTCCATGGCCTGTCTGGAGTGCTCGTGTCCGGAAAGGTGCTCGCCCTTGCCGTGCTGCGCTGCAGCGGCTCGGTGCGCGTGCGCGGCCATCTCGTGAAACTCAGCTGCTCTTTGGTGCGAATCATAGGTCATGTTTGTCCCCCGTATTTCCTCTTCAACGTTAGCGCGTCACGCGCACTCTGTCCATCCAACTCAGCATGCTTAAGAGATAGGTTCCGCAACCTGAACCAACCAGGGGTTACCGTTCCTTCGTGTAAAATGCCCTAGCGATGACGTAGGACGACATCTCTGAGTGAGAGCGAGCTTGCATGCCAGAACCCAAATTTCGCACGATTGAACCGAAGATACTCTATTTTGGAACGCCGGTAGCATTAATTAGTTCGCTGAACGAAGACGGCACCACCAATCTTGCGCCCATGTCTTCTTTCTGGGCACTGGGTTGGACCCTTCTGCTCGGCTTACTGGACGAGACCAAGACGGCGGAAAACTTGGCACGACATCCCGAATGCGTCGTCAATCTCCCTGAGCCGAATATGTGGCGAGAAGTCGAGAAGCTAGCCCCGCTCACCGGCAAGAATCCTGTTCCACAGATTAAGTCCAAGCAGTTCCGCTTCGAGAAGGACAAGTTCGGAGTATCTGGCCTGACGCCGATTGCGAGTGAGATCGTCCAGCCGGCGCGAGCCGAGCAATGCCCGGTTCACATGGAAGCCCGCGTCACTAAACTTCACCGCATGGGCGGCGAAAAATTGCAGCAACTCGGTGGGGGGTTGGCCGCTGAGGTCGAAATCATCCGGGTGCATGTCGCTGCCGATCTGGTTGTCGGTGACAGCTACATTGACCCGTCAAAGTGGTCCCCGCTAATTTACAATTTTCGGCACTATTTCCGCTTGGCGGACAAAGAACTGGGAAAGACTTTCCGCGCCGAAAAATAATGCGAATTCGGCATCCACTTCTTCACCGGTACATCTAAGAAGCGGAGCTACCCACACATGACCACCCACGACCATGACTTGTCCAAACACCCGGAAGCTGCCGGCATGAGCGGCAAGGAACTCCTACAGGCGATGATCGACGGTCGCATCCCGGGGCCGGCGATCGCGAAGACGTTGTCGTTCCGCCTCGTCGAAGTCGGCGATGGCTTCGCCGTGTTCGAAGGCGAACCCGGCCCGCACGTCTTGAATCCTACCGGCACGGTTCACGGCGGTTGGGCCCTCACACTGATCGATAGCGCGACGGGATGCGCTGCGCACACGCTGCTGCCGGCAGGCTCTCGCTACGCTACCATCGAGACCAAGGGAAACCTCTCACGCCCAATCACTCTCGACACTGGCCGCGTCCGCGCCGAAGGCCGCGTCGTGTCCCAGGGCCGCCAGATCATTTCCACCGAAGCAAAACTGCTCTCTCGCGATGGCCGCATCCTCGCCCATGGCACCTCGACCATCATCGTTCTCACTCCCAGGCCCGCTTGAGTTCCCGCTCCTGCCCAGGGATGAAAACATCTTCTTCAGCGGCCCACGCTATCTTGAATCACCGCATTCACCGGCCCTGGCAAAATTCCAAGATTCACATAGATCGGCCGAATTAATTTTCTTATCGATTTCAACCGCGTTGCGAACCAGATCGCGCCCAGGATGCAGCACGCCCCGCTCAACATCACCGTGCGCGGAGCGCCCACCGCATGCGCCATGGCACCCGCTAGCAAACTGCCAAACGGAGCCATGCCCACAAACGCCACGGTGTAAAAGCTCATCACCCGTCCGCGCTTGTCCTCATCCACAATCGTTTGGATGATTGTGTTACTGGCTGCCATTTGCTGCATCATTCCAAACCCGCAGAACAACATCATCACTAGTGAAACCCAAATATTTCGCGACAATCCAAAAAATATCAGACTCACTCCAAACAGCGCCGTCGAAATATAAATCATTCGCCCCAGGCCCACCACGCTCTTACGTACTGCTAGCGATATCGCCGAAACCAGAGCGCCGATGCCTACCGCTCCCATCAGGAAGCCCAGCGTGTGCGGGCCGCCCTTCAAAATCTTCGAAGCAAAAATGGGCATCAACACGGTGAACGGCCAGCCCATCAAACTCACCGTGGCAAACAAAGTTAGAATCGTTCGAATCGGCGCAAAACCCGAAACGTAATCCCAGCCTTCTCTCAATTGCACCAACATGGAAGTCGCCACACGCTTCACTGCCGCAGGCTTCAGCCGCATTGCGAACAACGACGCGATCACCGCAAGATAACTGATCCCGTCGATCAGGAAACAAGAGCCCTCCCCGGAGACTGCAATTACCATCCCTGCCAGCGAAGGCCCCACCAGCCGCGCCATGTTCACCATCGACGAGTTCAACGCAATCGCATTGCCCAGATCCTGTCGATCTTCCACCATCTCCACCAGGAATGCCTGCCTTCCCGGCATGTCGAACGCATTGATCATTCCCTGGAACGCGCTAAGCCAGATAATTTCGTGAATGGTGATGTGTTTCGTCAGAGTGAGAAACGCCAGCGCGAAGGATTGCAGCATCGCCAGCGCCTGCGTCACGATCAAAACGTGCTGCCGGTTCAGCCGGTCCACCCACACTCCCGCAAACGGCGCCAGCAAGAATGTCGGTATCTGCCCGGAAAACCCTACGATTCCCAACAAGAACGCGGACCCTGTCAGCCGGTAAACCAGCCAACTCGTCGCCAGCCGCGTCATCCAAGTCCCGATCAGCGATATGCTCTGCCCG
The DNA here is from genome assembly GCA_049517055.1 of Candidatus Acidiferrales bacterium. GTDB lineage: Bacteria > Acidobacteriota > Terriglobia > Acidiferrales > UBA7541 > Palsa-295. Next base: position 9,973 of record JBEKSN010000065.1, read on the forward strand.
CCGAAAAACAACCGGAAATTCCGGTGCCGCAGCGCGCGCCACGCATGCGAGATCCCGCCAGCCGGATCGCTCACAGCCGCAGCCGAATTGGAGTCCCCGCTCAATTCACCAGGCTCGAACTCCTAATTGTACGATTAATCTAAGGAGCAGGCGTCTCTTGCCGATATCACTCTTAGGCCTTCACCATTCGAGATAAACCAGGTGAGATGGAACCCGATTGCGAGCCAATTCAGCGGCGAGCAATATAAAGTCTTTCGTTATGATATTCTTTTAGTGGAGCCATCGCCAAGCCATCTGGGGGTCGAATGTGACCTCCGCCGCCGCCGTGGTCGATCTCATTCTGACTTCCACAAAACGTGCACCGCTGGATCTGTGAACCGCTGTTTTCGGGATATTTGAAAGGGAACGATGCGATCGGTTGCTGGCGACGAATTTCGCGACTTACTCACCCTCGTTCGGCAGAGCGGACTATTGGCCAAGCAGCCCGCATATTACGGCCGCAAGATGCTTCTCAACCTGGTTCTGCTCGTTAGCGCTTTCCTGCTGATCAGAAGGTTTCAAAATCCGTGGGCGGAACTTCTCAACGCCGCTTTCCTGGCTTTTGTCTTCGCTCAGCTCGGTTTTATCGTTCACGACGCAGGCCATCAGGAAATTTTCAGCGCGCCCGCCGGCAATGAGGTCCTTGGCCTTATTCATTCAAATCTCTTGCTCGGTTTCAGCTACAGTTGGTGGCTCCACAAGCACCATCATCATCATTGCTCCCCAAATCACGTGACCGCCGATCCCGATGTCGATATACCTCTGTTCGCATTTACCAAGGACCAGGCAGCTACAAAGCGCGGGTTCGCGCGGCTCACGGTGAAATACCAGCACTTCTGTTTCTTCCCTTTGTCTTTGCTCGAAGCATTTGTGCTGAAAGTTGACAGTGTTAAATTCCTATTGCGCCACAAGGTCGCGCACCCCTTCATTGAAGTGAGTTTTCTCATTCTGCACGCCTGCTGGTTTCTGGGCCTGCTCTATTTTCTTCTCGGTTGGCCACATGCCATCCTCTTCTTCGTGGCGCAACAGATGTTCCTGGGATTGTATTTGACTCTGATATTCGCCCCTAATCATCAGGGCATGCCCCTGCTGCAAGGCGCCTCGGCGGTGAACTTTTTGCGTGAGCAAGTGCTCACCAGCCGGAACATTAAGAAGCATCCGGGTATCGATTACTGCACCGGAGGCCTCACCTGCCAGATCGAACACCACCTGTTCCCGACTATGCCTACAAACAAACTTCGACAGGTTCAAAAAATAGTTAAGTCCTACTGCATGTCGCACGGCGTTCCCTACCATGAGACTTCATTGTTCCAGTCCTATCGCGAGGTCTATCAGGATTTGCGTAAAAACAGTTTCATTCTGAGCAGGCGTTCCGATGGCAACACAATCACAAATCGAACGGACCTCGATTCAAGGATCGCTCCTCGCCTCTGAAATAGCACAAAAAGCTAATCTGTTTTTCTTGACCTGCATTTCGCTAAATGTTATTAGCCTGCCAAGCTTAAGACCCGAACGAATTGACGACATCATTAGTTGCCGCGGACGTGACCCCGCCGTGCGGCTAACGCGGTCGTCTGTGCGCGTTTTTGTGCAATTGCGCCCCGGCTACGGTCTAAAGCTCTCGGGATGAGGGACTGCGGGCGGCCTAGGAGGACCAATGAAAAGAGTGAGTTTGGTGCAGGTCTTGGTTTTATTGGCAGTTGTGTTTTTCAGTGGTACAGCTTTCGCCCAGACTGACCCGGGTGTTCGCACTGGAGCGATCAACGGGCAGACGGGTGCCACCACCACAAACCCGCTCCCTCTCACTTCCGTCACCGCCGAAAGCCCGCAAGGCATCTTGGAGTTCTTCCAGAACGGTCTCAATCGCTTTCAAGAGGTCGAAGTAGTCAGCGGCGGTGCGAACAATGGCCTGGGACCCCGCTTTAACTTTAATCAATGTTCCGGCTGTCATTCGCAACCTTCTATCGGCGGCTCCGGCCCCAGCGCCAACATATACCCCGACGTCGGTCCCAATCCCGAGAGCCAAGTGATTACCCAAGGCATTGCGAACGGCAGAGACAATACGCTTCCGTCGTTCATTACCGCCACCGGACCAACGCGCGAAGCGCGCTTTCCATTCTTCTTTAACGCCAACGGAAGCGTGAACACCAACTCCCCGAACGGTGGTGTCGAAGACCTGTTCACCGTCTCCGGCCGCTCGGACGCCGGAAGCTGCAACATTCCGCAGCCCAGCTTCGCTACCGCTCAGCAGGAGAATGACATCATCTTCCGTATTCCCACGCCGACCTTCGGAGCAGGCTTGGTTGAAAACATTGACGACTCAACCCTGCTGGCCATTCAAACGGCTAACGCCAACAACGGGTTTGGAATTAGCGGCACGTTCAACCACAACGGCAACGACGGCACCATCAGCCGCTTCGGCTGGAAAGCTCAGAACAAGTCGCTCGAGATCTTCGCAGGTGAGGCTTACAACGTGGAAATGGGCATCACCAACGAGTTGTTCACTCAAGATCGACCTCTTCCCGGCGAAGACATCACTACCGGCCTTCCTGCCAATTGTCTGAACCTTAGCAAAACCGGCTATCCCGAAGACGCCACCAATTTCGCGTTTACAACCACAAGCTCGGACCAGTTCACTGAGAACGCTACAATCCCCAGTGACGTCGTCGCGTTTGCGATGTTCATGCGGCTTCTGGCTCCGCCCGTAGCATCCACCACCGTTCCCGGCGGTGCGTCTTCAATCTCAAGCGGAAAGTCCCTTTTTAGCTCCATTGGCTGCGCCACCTGCCACACGGTGACCATCAACTCGACCCAGAACTCGAACATCACCTCTTCGTTGGCCAATCAGTCCCTGAATCCGCTTTCGGATATTGAGATCCATCACATGGGCACGGGCTTAGCGGACAACGTCTCGCAGGGCAGCGCCGGCGGGGACCAGTTCCGTAGCGCACCGTTGTGGGGCTTGGGGCAACGTATCTTCTTCCTGCACGATGGCCGCACCAGCAATCTTCTCTCGGCCATCGGGGATCATTCCGGGAACGGCTCCGAAGCCAACACTGTAATTTCCAACTTCGATTCCCTGTCACCCACACAGCAACAGAACATTTTGAATTACCTGCGCTCGCTGTAGTTCGCGGGCGTGATAATCCGGGCGAGACATTAACGTGTCTCGCCCGATTTTTTTACCGCATACCGCGCGGACTCTCACACCCGTAATTTCAGAGCAGCACCCAGGCAGAATCGCGATTCAGAATCAAATAATTCACTCAGTTTGTCACTGTCGCTTTCGCGGGCGTTTGGGGTGAATGTCCAAACATGATGCCGGTCTCTACTTCCACGGGCTGTCCGTTCTGCAGATAAGGCTTAAACTTCCATTGCAACAGGGCGTCTTGAATGGTTTTGGATTGCTCCGGAAAAGCGCTGAGGAAGTGAATGTTCCTTACGTTGCCGCTTTTGTCGATGATGATTCTCACCGGGATCGGATTGAATCTGCGCTCGGCAAGAACCGGATCAACCCTGTTAACCACGTTTTCTGGTGTGGCGTAATCCTTGATGCACACCGGTGCATCCCCTCCACCCGTCCCTGAGACGGGATCGGCTTCCATCGGCAATTTCATTTTGTTCATATCCTGGACCAAGTTCTTCAGCAATCGAGTATCGCTGCTGGTGAAGATGAATTGCACCATGTGGCACCGGATTTCCGTGGCCAGTATGTACCAGTGCAAATCTGCCGCGGGAGCAACATACTCAAAACTGACGAACGAGCGATCCGCGATCTTCACCTCTGTAGGTTCCTCTTCCACTTTGTAGTCCGGCTTTAGATTGTCCTTCGTGTATTTGATCAATTCCTCTGCATTGGCGGCCGGCACCAGTGCAAAAAACAGGTCCTGAGCCGCTACCAAAATCGACCCTTTAATGGGCCCCTTGCGTGTTTCCGTGGGCCTTAGTTGAGCCAAGACGTAATAACCGGAATCGGATGGCGGCGGGCCTTTATACTTTTGGTACCAGTCGGGCGAGAGCGGATACGAAAGGCCAAAGTATTGGTTTGTATAAACGCTATGGTCCACGTTCCCGCCTTCCGGCAGCGGAGTGGCCGAATCACTGGAACTCGACCACGCCCCCTTTACAAGAATCACTCCGGAAGGAACCTTTTGCGGCGCCGGGCTCTGCGCATGAGGCGTAACCGCCGGCGAATTCGGAGCCTCGGACTGTGCCGGCAGCGATGGGGACAAGCCAATAAGAAGTACAAGACTAAAGAATTTTAAATTCAACAGCTCCCTCCGTCGAAAAGAACCGAGAACCGCCGCTATCTTATCAAGAAGTACAGCCGCAAAAGTACACTTGCTCAAAAAACAAACGGATATTTTCGCCCGACGGTAATTCCGCCGGGTGTTTTGCCCGCCTCCTGCCAGCCGGCAGAAAATGAAGTAGAATCGCGTTCGTTTGGGAATTGCCGGCGTACAACGGGAATGCCGCGCGCGCGCCAGGAGAATCGTGGAGAGCGCAACGACGAAGAGACACATTTGGCAATCGCTGCCGGCGATTACACTGCTGGCCCTCGCTGTGCGGATTGTCGCTATCCACTTCCTCTATACCGACACCTGGAACAACTTCAGAGAGCATCTGTTGTTCGGTTTTGAAGTTGGGCGTATTGCGCGTTCCATCGCAGCGGGACACGGTTATGGCAATCCGATGTACTTCGAAACCGGGCCGACGGCCTGGATGACGCCCGTATATCCCTACTTGCTCGCTGCGGTCTTCAAATTATTCGGGATTTACAGTCGGAACTCGGCGTTCGTGATCCTGGGCCTCAACTCCTTATTCTCAGCGCTGATTTGCATCCCCGTTTTCTTCATTGCCCGGCGCAGTTTTGGACGCGGCGTTGCGGTCGTTGCGTGCTGGATGTGGGCGCTGTGGCCCTACTCCATCTACATTGCCAGCGCCTTCGTTTGGGAGACCTGCCTCAGCGCTCTGCTGCTCGCGATTCTTTTTCTCTGGGCGCTCAAGCTGAAAGGGCAGTCGGGCGGATGGAGCTGGCTTGGCTTTGGTTTGCTGTGGGGCTTCTCGGCGCTAACGAACGCATCGCTCCTCGCCGTCTTCCCTTTTTTGGCCGGCTGGGCGCTCTATCCTTTGTGGCGAAATCGGCGAGGATGGCTCAAGCCCGCCGCTCTCGTGGCATTCGGTCTGTTTATTGCCCTTCTGCCCTGGCAGGTGCGCAATTACCGCACGTTTCACCGGCCCATTCCGCTGCGCGATAATTTCTGGCTCGAAGTTTGGGTCGGCAATAACGGTCACACCGCAAGCTGGGTCGATATCATGGCTCATCCTTCCATAAACGATAAAGAACTCGCTGAATTCGTGCGCCTCGGAGAAATTCCCTACATGCAGGAAAAGCGGCGCGAGGCGCTCGATTTTATTGCCCGGCATCCCGCGCAGTATTTTGTAATGTGCTTGCGAAGATTTGGTTATATGTGGACCGCGTTCTGGAATCTTGACCCCGAAAATCTGGACATTGAATTCCACAACCCGGCCAACGTTTACCTCACCGTATCCTTGACCGTGGTGATGCTCATCGGCCTTTGGCAAGCTCTTCGCAACGCTCGCGAGGCGGCCCTTCCGTTCGTGTTGCTCCTGCTATTTTATCCCTTGGTGTTTTACGTCACGCATCCGGAGATGCGTTACCGCCACATCATTGAACCCGAGATGATCATCCTGGCGGCGTTGGGCCTCAAGTTTATGCTTTCGGAGTTATTGCGAAATTTTCCAGAGCTCGCGCGTTTGGTTCGCAAACCGGTGTAAGAATCCGGGAAACAGGAGCATTTATTTCAACAAAGCGAGCGAAGCTTGCCGCCTCTTATTCATAGCGCAGCGCAACCATCGGATCGACTTTCGCCGCTCGTCTCGCGGGAAGATAGCAGGCCGCCACCGCCACCACGGCAAGCCCCAGGACCACGCTCGCTAACGTGATAGGGTCGATCGGCCTGACCCCGAACAGCTCGGTTTCCAGGTAGCGCGCGGTCGCAACTGACCCGGCAATTCCCAGCGCCAAGCCGATTCCTGCCAGCCGCATCCCATCGCGCACCATCAGCCTCAAAACGTCGCCAGGCTCGGCGCCCAGCGCCATTCGAACGCCGATTTCGTGCGTGCGTTGCGCCACGCTGTACGCCATCACACCGTAAATCCCCAAACCCGCCAGGCCCGTGGCCACCGCTGCAAAGATGCCGAGAAGAACCATGCTCAGTCGCCGTTGCACTACGGATGCGTCGATCAAATCATCCATCGTGCGGACTTCCGTCACCGGTTGATTCGGATCGGCGCTCTCCACGCTTTGCCGCACGGCTGAGGCCATCGCTGTGGGATCACCCTGTGTGCGCACCACCAGATGCATGATCCGTGAAGGATTCTGGTCCAGTAACAAATATAATTGTCCGCCCTTTGGCTCGCTCCACGGCCCGTCGCGAACGTCGCTTGCGACTCCCACAATCGTCAGCCAGGCACTGCTCGGCTCGGGCTCCCACGGACCCCTCGTTGCCGGAAATTCCAGCCGTATCTGTTGGCCAACCGGTTCCTGATCTGGCCAGTACCGATGAGCAAGCACCTCGTTGACGATGGCCACCCCTCCCGTACCCGGTCCATCGGAAGCCGCGAAATCGCGCCCCGCCTTCAATGCAACTCCCATAGTCCGCAGATATCGCCAGTCCACAACGCGATATTGCGAAGTGAATCGCTCGCCGGATGGAGGCGTCGCGCGGCCCTGAATATCGAAATCGCAGTTGCCGTTCCACCCGCTCAGAGGCGGAAAATTTACCGCGCTTGCCGACTTCACTCCGGGCAGCGCATTCACGCGTTCGATCGCTTGCTGATAGTAGTTCACCACTTGGCGGCCGGAGGAAACGTGCGTCTCGCGCAGCCACACTTGCATCGTCAGCACGTTCGTAGGATTGAACCCGAGGTTCTCCGACATCAACAGGAAAAAACTGCGAATCAGAAGGCCCGCTCCGGTAAGCAGCATCACCGAAAGCGCAACCTCGGCGACGACCAGCGCCGAGCGCATCCAGTTGCTGCGCCGCCCCTCCGTCGAGCCCCGGCCACCCTCCTTGAGCGATTCGTATAACTCCGAACGCCAGGTCTGAATCGCGGGCGCCAGCCCAAGAAGAATCCCCGTCAGCGCGGAGATGCCCACCGTGAAGTACAGCACCGCAGCATTAATTCCAATCGAGTCCGCGCGCGGAATTTCGCCCCTGCTGCTCCCTCCCGTTACCGGCAGAAAGGCGCGCAACAGGTGCAGCCCTCCATAGGCCACCAGAACGCCCAGGGCTCCTCCGATCAGCGCCAGCACAACGCTTTCCGTCATCAGCTGCCGTAGCACGCGATTGCGATTGGCGCCCAGCGCCGTGCGCAGCGCGATTTCGCGCTCTC
>JBEKSN010000066.1:0-17237 GCA_049517055.1 Candidatus Acidiferrales bacterium
CATCGTGATCAACACGCATCTGCACTTCGATCATTGCGGGGGAAATACGCGTGTAGAGAAGGACAAAGTAATCTCGGCCTTTCCGCACGCGCGATACGTAGTGCAGCGCGGCGAATTCGAACACGCGAAGAATCCCACCGAGCGCGATCGCGCCAGCTATATGTCGGAAAATTTCGCGGCCGTGGAATCTGCAGGGAAGTGGTCTTTGCTAGTGGACGACCGCGCGATTGCTCCGGGTGTCGAATTGATCCGCGTTCCGGGTCATACGGCGAATATGCAGTGCGTGAAACTAACCGGCGGAGACCAAACCGCATTTTTCTTCGCGGACTTGGTTCCGACTACGGCCCACCTGGCGCTGCCGTGGATCATGGGATATGACCTGTATCCGATGACCACGCTGGAAAATAAAAAAAAGTGGATTCCGGAGGCAATTCGCGAGGGCTGGATAGCGCTTTTTGCGCACGATCCGAAAGTGCCCGCCGGATATCTGCGTGAACGCGACGGCAAGTGGGAAGCCGAGCCCGTTACGATTGATTGAGCGCGTTTCACTGTAAAGGTAAATGGAATGCCGAGAGCGACGAAGAGGAAAAAGAGTAGAGCTGCGAAGGAAATGGTTCGCATTGGAATTATAGGCGGAAGCGGACTCTATGGCATGCAAGGGCTCACCGATACACGTGAGCTTCGCGTGAAGACTCCGTTTGGCGATCCGTCTGACGCGATCGTTATCGGCACACTGGAAGGCCGCAGAGTGGCTTTCCTAGCCCGGCATGGGCGGGGCCACCGTCTCACACCGAGCGAGATTAACTATCGCGCAAACATCTGCGCCATGAAAATGCTCGGGGTTGAACGAATTCTCTCGGTCAGCGCCGTGGGCTCTCTTCGCGATGATTTGCCGCCTCTGGATTTTCTTATCCCCGATCAGTTCTTCGATCGCACGCGCCTTCGCGTGGCCACATTCTTCGGGGGCGGGCTGGTAGCCCACGTCGGGTTTGACAAGCCGACCTGCACGAACTTGTCGGCTCATATCGCTGAAGCTTGTGACCGGGCCGGAGTGAAGGCCCATCGTGGTGGGACGTACGTTTGCATGGAAGGCCCGCAGTTTTCCACCCTGGCGGAATCGCACACCTACCGCCAGCTTCGGTTTGACGTGATCGGCATGACCAATTTAACGGAGGCAAAACTCGCGCGCGAAGCGGAGCTTTGCTACGCCACGATTGCAATGATTACGGACTACGATTGCTGGCATCCCCAACACGATGCCGTGACGTTGGACGAGATTATCGAAAATTTAAGCCGCAATACGGCAAACGTGCAACGCGTGCTGCATGAGGTGGTGCGCGAACTGCCGGATGCGCGAAACTGCAAGTGCGGCTCGGCGCTGGCTCATGCAATTCTTACAGACCGTGCAGCGATTTCGCGTGCTACCAAGAAGCGCCTCGCGCCCATTATCGGCAAATATATTTCCTGAACAGGAGAACGAATGTCACTGCTGGTTGTCGGATCTGTCGCTTTTGACGCCCTCGAAACGCCGCACGGCAAGGTGGAACGAACGCTGGGTGGCGCGGCGAGTTATTTCGCGCTGGCGGCCAGCTATTTCACACCCGTCCGCGTGGTGGCAATTGTCGGAGATGATTTTAGCGCGAAAGACAAAGCCGTTTTCCAAGGCCGCCGTATCGACCTTACCGGCCTGGAGCACGCCGCCGGGAAGACATTTTTCTGGTCCGGCCGGTACAACAAGAACATGAACGAGCGCACCACGCTGGCAACCGAGCTGAACGTATTCGCGAATTTTCGGCCGACTTTGCCGCCCGCCTATTGCGATTCATCGTTTATTTTCCTGGGCAATATCGATCCCACGTTGCAGCGCTCCGTGCTGAAACAGATGAAATGCAAACCAAAAGTCGTGGGACTCGATACCATGAACTATTGGATCGAGGGTACGCCCGCGGAATTACGCGAGACACTGAAGCACACGCAAATACTAATGATTAATGACGACGAAACCCGCCAGTTAACCGGCGAACACAATCTGATGCGCGCGGCCAAGCACGTGTTCAAAATGGGGCCGCGAACTCTGGTGATCAAGCGCGGCGAGCACGGTGCTTTGATGGTGCACAACAATTTTCTGTTTTCCGTACCGGCGTTTCCGCTGGAAGAGGTGCACGATCCCACGGGAGCGGGTGACAGTTTTGCTGGCGGCTTCATGGGTTATCTCGCCAGCGAAGGCCGAATTAACGATCAGACCCTTCGGCGCGCAATGGTGTACGGTTCGGTGCTGGGGAGCTTTGCCGTCGAGCGTTTCGGCGTCGAGCGCCTGACGACTCTGACGCGCCGGGAAATAACCGCTCGCGCGAGGCGTTTTCTGCAACTGACGGCGTTTAAGCTGTAGGCGATCTCTGATTTCCCGAATATGTTCCTGAGTCACTCGATTTACGAGATTCCGGGTAGAGATCGGCGATGTATTGCGGCCAACCAAAGCTCTTGACGGGGAATCCGAGTTGACGTCCAGTGACTTGGGTGTTATCAATTCTGATTCGTTACAGACAGCCGAATTCGTTCAGGTTTCCTCGTTCCGCTCGCGAGGCTTCTACGGCGAGCGGCCTCAGGGTTTTGTAGGATTCACAGGAGGGTGGAGCTGATGCATTTGCGATGGACTGCTTTTGCGGCGATCCTTGCGGTCACAATCGCGCTTGGGAGTTGCACTTCTACCACTACCTCGCCGCCGCCAACTCCTCTCATAACGGGCCTCTTTCCTGCGAGCGTTACAGCCGGTAGCCAAATGTTCACTTTATTTATTTCCGGAACAGGATTCGTCAAAAGCCCGCCGTCGGAAGTTTTTTGGAACGGCTCAATGCGTGCGAGCACGGTAAATACGACCACCGGGCAACTTGCCGCGACTATTCTTGCCGCGGACGTAGCGACCGCCGGAATCGCCGCGGTCACAGTAACAAATCCGGAGCCGGGCGGCCCTTCGCTTGCCGCCACGTTTACGATCAACGCCGTGCAGAATGGCTCGCCTGCGATCACCAGCCTTTCTCCCACGAGCGCAAATCCAGGAAGCGGCGGTTTCACGCTCACGGTGACTGGCTCAAACTTTGTAGCGCCCGTAATCGTAAACAATGTCGTGCAGACACCAGGCTCCACGATCGACTGGAATTTCGGACCGCTTGCGACTACTTTCGTCAGCACCACTAGCTTGACAGCGAACATTCCAGCATCTGACATTGCGACTCCCGGATTCGCCAGCATCAGCGTGTTCAATACCACACCCGGTGACAGTCAAACCTATTCGCCCTCCGTGAATTTTAACTTCACGTCCGGCAACGCCGCGTTCCCCGTAGTGGCTTCGGTGAATGCTTCCGGAGGTCCCGCGGATGGAGCGAGCGCGGCCCCGGCGATTAGCGCCGACGGCAGATTCGTCGCATTTTTCTCGAAAGCCAAGAATTTGGTGGCGCAAGTTGCGCGTGGAAATGTCTTTGTGCGCGATACCTGTCTGGGCGCTGCCAAATGCGTATCCAAAACGACGGCTGTGGATTTAGCTCCCGACGGCAGCGCGCCCAATGCAGAAGCGGGCAATCAAGTGGCTATGAGCGCAGATGGCAGATTCGTGGTGTTCGCGTCTAAGGCGACGAATCTTGTTTCCGGCCAGCAGGGAACTTCGGCGGCGCCCGCGATGAATCTTTTTGTGCGCGATCTTTGCACCGGCGCGAATGCTCCGTCTGGTTGCGCGCCGAGCACGGAATTGGTGTCAGTAACCACTTCCGGCGAATTGGCGACCGCCGGTGATAGCGGATCGTCCTCGATGAGCGCCGATGGCAGGTTCATCGCGTTCGCTTCCCCGGCCGCAAATCTGGTTGCGGGACAAACAGGTTCGGGACTTCAAGTTTTTGTCCGAGACACGTGCGCTGGGCTAACCGCAGGGAAATCTTGTATTGCTAATACGGCGGAGATTCCAGTTGACGCCAAGTATCAAGCCAGCGGATCGGAAGCTAAAAACCCTGCAATTTCGGCTGATGGACGATACGTCGCGTTTGTAGCCGTGGGACCGACATCGGACGCACCGCGAGGCTCTTCGCAGATTCTACTGCGCGACACCTGTTTGGGTTCGAACGTTCCGGCATCATGCGTACCGTCAACTGCCGAAGTCTCGCTATCTGCCGCCGGACGGTCCGGCAACGGGCACAGCACGGATCCCGCTGTGAGCGGTGACGGACGATTTGTTGTGTTTCAGTCCAGCGCTTCCAATCTTGTAGCCGAGGTGTCGAAATCGGAGACGAATGTCTTTTTGCGCGACACCTGTCTCGGCGCTACAGCTTCCGATGGATGCACTCCGTCCACGGTATTAATTGGTCCGGAAACCGCTGGTGTCACAACGAATTCGGATGCATTTGCTCCATGGATTAGCGCATCGGGGCGGTACGTCAGTTTCATCTCCGGGATTTCTACTTACGCAAGGCACCAACAGCTTGTTGAAACTTTCCTCTTTGTGCGTGATACCTGTTTTGGCGCGACAAGCGCCTGCACCGCTCGCACCGTCACCGTGGCTGCCCCAGGGAATTCATCGCAAGCCCCGATATTGGATGTGAATCAATTTCTGCCCGTGCCCATCATTTCAAATGGCCGCGTGGCGGCGTTCTCTTCCACATCTCCTGTGTCAACCGCCCCGGTGAGCGGATATGGCGACGTGCTGCTGACGCTGACTTCTTTCTAATATCCGAGACCAGCGCTGCTGGGATGTAAACCGCACCGCCATGTTGTCTGGACTACCCAGCGGAAATTCCTTATTCTCGGTTGCGCGTATGCCCCAAACGTTCAAGCCTCAGGCACTTCAACCGGAAGACACGATTCGGATCATTTCGATTTCAAGTCCGGTCGAGAGTGATCGGGTGGAAAAGGGAAGCGGGGAACTCGCGCGGCTCGGCTACAAAACTAAAATGAACCATGCAGAAGTGCAGGCGCGTAACGGTTTTTCCGCGGGAACTGCCGCGGACCGCGTCGCTGCATTAAAGGAAGCCTTCGCCGAGACTGATACGCGCGCGATTTTCTGTACGCGCGGCGGATACGGTTCGAACTATCTACTGGATGGCCTCAGCGTCGCGCTATCTGTTCCCAAGATTTTGCTCGGCTACAGCGACGTTACATCGCTTCAAATATTTCTGTGGCAAAAATTCCGCTGGGTTACTTTTTATGGGCCGATGGTCGCTTCCGGGTTCAACAAGGGAGAAGGGCTTGCCGAAGGCTACGACCGGGAAAGCTTTTCGCGCGCGACCACGGAAACTCGGCATGGATGGACGGTAGCGCTCAGTGGCGCTGAAGCTCTGAATCCCGGGAAGGCGGACGGCACGCTTCTCGGCGGCTGCCTGACGCTGGTTGAAACGACGCTAGGCACGGCGTGGGAATTGGATACGCACGGCGCGATTCTGGTTCTCGAAGATCGGGGGATGAAGCCGTGGCAGCTTGACCGCGCGCTGATGCATCTGAAACAGGCGGGCAAATTCCGCGGAGTTTCCGGCGTGATACTTGGTGATTTTCCGGAATGCGAAGGGCCGGCCGGCACCGAGACTGTTAGGGATGTCGCTCAACGAATACTGAAGCCGCTGGGATTTCCGATCGTCTGGGGCGCGGCGATTGGCCATACCTCGCGACCCATGCTGACTCTGCCGTTGGGAGTTCGCGCGCGCGTTTCCGCGAACGAGTCCGGCAGCGCGACACTGGAAATTTTGGAGCCGGCGTGCACGACCTAGGATACGAATCGCCGGTGAGGCGGGAATGGTAGGCCAAAAGCCCGAACATATTCATCTGCTAGGGATTGCCGGTGCAGCAATGGCACCCGTGGCGGGGATGTTGAACGAGCGCGGGTTTCGCGTCACCGGCTCAGACGTAGGCGTATATCCGCCGGCGTCAACATTGCTGGATTCGCTGGGCATTCGCTGGAACGAAGGATTTCGCGAGGAGAATTTGCGCCCCGTTCCGGACCTTGCGGTGGTGGGGAATATCATCGCGCGCGGAAACCCGGAGATGGAATATATCCTCGACGAAAAAATTCCTTATTGCTCGATGCCGCAACTGCTCGAGGAATATTTTATTCCGGGGCATACGTCGATCGTAGTGGCGGGAACGCACGGGAAAACCACGACCACTGCAATGCTTGCCTGGATTTTTCACGTGGCCGGACGGCGGCCGGATTTTCTCGTCGGCGGTGTCCTGCCCAATTTCAAGGAAAGAAGCTATGGGCTAGGCGGTGGAGAGGAATTCATCATCGAAGGCGATGAGTACGAGACCGCCTTCTTCGATCGTGGGCCGAAATTCCTGCATTATCATCCCGACGAATTGATTCTTACTTCGCTGGAGTACGATCACGCGGACATTTTCCCCGATCTCGCCGCCATCGCTCTGCAATTCCGCCGCCTGGTGAATCTGGTGCCTCGGCGGGGGCGCATACTGATCTGGGGTGAGAGCCCCGACCTTCGGGAAACGGTTGCCAAAGCTTTTTGCCCCGTTGAAACGTTTGGGCTCACAACAGGATGCGACTGGTATGCGGGCGATATTTTGTGGCAGGACTCGGCGACGGAATTTCGCGTGGCGTTTCACGGCAGCGAAGTAACGCGCATCCGCATGCCGGTTGCGGGCAAACACAACGTGCTCGACGCGCTGGCGGCGATTGCTCTGGCGTACGGACGGGGAGTCGAATGCGAAGCAGTCGAGGGCGCGCTCGCGACTTTTCAAGGCGTACGCAAACGAATGGAAATCAAGGGTGAAGCGAACGGCGTGCTTGTAGTGGAGGATTTCGCTCACCATCCCACGGCCATCCGCCTCACGCTGGAGGCCACGCGCACGCGTTGGCCCGGCCGAAAAATCTGGGCTGCGATCGAACCACGCTCCAATACCATGCGCCGGAAAATATTTCAGCATGTGCTGCCGGATGCGCTGGCGGTCGCTGATGCCGTGCTGATTGGCCCTGTAAATCGGGCTCAATTGCTGGAGGAAGAAGAGCGTCTTTCGCCGGAGCAGATTGCGGATTCATTACTGGACCGCGGACGCCCGGCTAAAGCGTTTGAGTCCTCGGACGAAATTGCGGAGTACCTGGCGGAAAATGCAAAGGCGGGGGACATGGTGATCGTTATGTCGAACGGAAGCTTTGACGGTCTATCGGGCAAGCTGCTTGAACAATTTAGATTGCTCGCGGCAGCGCGCAAATGACCAGTCGGCCCGTTTGTCGCTTGGCTTGCCTTGGCGCTTTTGTTTTTCTTTTGGCTGCGCGCCCTGCTGCGGCGACTATCCATTACAAAATTTCGCTGAAGAATCCGGAGGAGCATTGTTTCCAGGTCACGATGACAATTCCGCGTCCCGCAAGCGGGATGAAGGTAGCGATTCCTGCGTGGAACGCTGTTTATGAGGTTCGGGACTTCGCTTATCGAGTCCGCGATGTGGAGGCCAGTTCTTTGACTGGATCCGGAACACCGGGTGAGAAATTGGCGATCCGGAAGCTGGATAAACAAACGTGGGAGATTCGTTCGGCGCAAGGCGCAAACGATGGCGGTTTTTCGTCTTGGACGGTCCGGTATTCGATCACATGGGATGAACCGGGACCCTTCGCTTCACAGTTGAACTCGAAGCATGCGTTCGTCAATTTTGCAGAAGTTCTCATGTATATCCCGGACCGCCGCGGCGAGGATGTCGCAGTTGCGTTTGACGATGTCCCAGCCGGTTGGCGCGCGGCCGCGCAATTGCCGGCGGGGAGCACTCCCAACTCGTTCTCGGCTTCGAGCTACGACACGCTGGTGGACGCGCCGGTTGAAATCGGAAAGTTCGAGGAATTCGGATTTGACGAAGGCGGCGCGCACTTTCGGGTTGTCGTGGACGCGAGGGAATGGCGCCGCGATCGGCTGGAGGATTCTCTACGCCGGATTACTTCGTACGAACTGAAGTTGATGGGAGCTCCGTTCCGCGAATACACATTCTTTTTTCACGTTGGTCCGTATCCGGAAAGCGGCGGCGGGGGAATGGAACACGCGAACTGCACGGCTATAGGTGCCACTTCGGTGGAAGGCGCAGTCACGATAGCCGCGCATGAGTTCTTTCATGCTTGGAACGTGAAGCGAATTCGACCGCAGACGCTCGAACCCGTGGATTTCACGAAGGAGCAGTACACGCGCGCGCTGTGGTTCGCCGAAGGCGTCACGAGCACCTATGCCGCCTACACGCTCGAGCGCAGCGGCATTTGGCCGAAAGAGAGATTCTATGGAGATTTGGCATCACAGATCAGCGAGCTCGACTCGCGTCCGGCGCGCCTGTGGCAGAGCGTGGAGGAATCCAGCCTGGACGCTTGGCTCGAAAAATATGACGATTATCACCAGCCCGATCGCAGCATTTCTTACTACAGCAAGGGCCAGATCGTTGGAGAGATGCTCGACCTTGCGATTCGCGATGTCACGGACAACCATAAATCGCTTGACGACGTCATGAGGCGCATGAATGAGGAGTATGCGAAAAAGGGGAAATATTACGACGACAGTGACGGAATTCGAGCTGTTGCCGAAGAGGTAGCCGGTACAAGTTTCGAGGATTTCTTTCAGCGTTACGTCGCCGGCACAGATGAGATACCGTACGACAAATTTCTAGGCTCCGCGGGGCTGGAATTAAAATCGGAAATAGTCAAGATGGCCGACCTGGGTTTCTGGACTGCCGGCGGACGGTCTCCATCTTCCGCTGTGACGGTGTCTCAAGTTGTTCCGGGGAGCTCCGCGGAGACTGCCGGACTCCTCGCCGGTGATGTTCTACTGCAACTGAACGGCGAAGCAGTCCCACGATATCTTGCGGGACGGATGCGCGTGCACTCGCCCGGCGAAATCATCAAGCTGCGGGTGAAACGTGAGACCAAGGAAATGGACATCTCATTCGCGCTCGGATCGAACGACGTGAACAATTATTCAATTTCCGAAGTCTCGCATGCCACCGACAAGCAGAAAAGAATCAGGGAAGGCTGGCTGCGCGGCTCAGTAAATTAAATGCACGCTCCATGATTCGAACAATTCTTGCCGTCGTTTACCTCGCGCTGGGAATATTTCTGGTGATGCCGTGGCTGATTCTGTGGAGTCTCACGACCGGCGGCGCGGACTTCATGTATGGCGTAGCGATGAAGGTGGTGCGCGCGGCGGTGCGGATTGCGGGTGTTCGCGTGCGTGTGGAAGGCACCGCCAATATCCCGCCTGGCGTCTGCGTTTTCGCCGCGAATCATGTGTCGAACATGGACCCGCTCGCATTCGTTCCGGCGATACCGCGCCGGGTGGCGATCCTGGTGAAAAAAGAAGTGTTTCGAATCCCGATCCTTGGTACGGCGATGCGCATGGCAAAACTTATTCCTGTGGATCGCGATAACAGGGAAGCAGCCGCGGGAAGCGTGGAGACCGCGGTGAAATATCTGAAGGCCGGACTGTCCTTTGCGGTTTATCCCGAAGGAACCCGGAGCCGTGACGGCCGTTTGCTGCCTTTCAAAAAGGGGACGTTCGTGATGGCGATCCGTGCGGGCGTTCCAGTTGTGCCGGTATCGATCGTGGGCGCCCAGGCTTTGCTGCGCAAAGGGGAATCAAGCGTGCATCCGGGAGAAGTCACCGTACGATTTGGACCGGCCGTCGATGTTTCGCGTTACACAGTGGAGCAGCGTGCCGACTTGATGGCGCGAGTTGAAGAACTGGTGGCTGCGGGGCTGCCTGAAGATCAAAAGCCGCTGAGACCTGTTCGCTCTGATAGTTGACTTGCGACGGCAAGCCGGCAGCAGTTAAAGACTGCAGCGTTAGGTTGTTCCTGAACGCGAGGCTAGCTTCGAAACGGCCTTTTGAAGCTCGCGCAATTCCTTTTGAAGTTCGGGTAATCGCCCGAAGACCGCCACCGATTTTCGCCACGCCAAACCATCCATCGCGGGATAGCCCGAATAAACGACTCCGGCGGGTACATCGTGGGGCACACCAGTTTGCGCCGTCAGGGTCGAACCGTCACCGATAGAGAGATGTCCAGCGACACCGACCTGGCCCGCTAAAATGCATTTATTCCCCACTCGGGTCGTGCCGGCCAGGCCGACCTGGCCGCAAAGCATGGTGTCCTCGCCGACTTTGGAGGCGTGCCCGACCTGTACCAGATTATCGATCTTTGTGCCGCGTCCTATACGAGTCTCGCCGATGGTGGCGCGATCGACCGCACTGTGCGCTTGGATCTCCACATCATCTTCAATGACCGTTGTGCCCGATTGGCGGATTTTGTACCACTTTCCGTCGGACTGGCGCGCGAACCCGTACCCGTCGCTTCCAATCACGACGCCGTTTTGCAACAGCACGCGGTTGCCGATACGCGAGCCTTCGCGGACGCAAACATGAGAGTGAGCGAAGAAGTCATCTCCAATCTTCGCACCGCGATAAATCGTGACGAAGCTGTGCAGCACGGCCTTCGATCCGATTTCGGTTTCCTCGTCCACAAAACAGTAGGGTCCGACATGCGCGTCCGCGCCAATTTTTGCAGATTTTGCGACAATAGCCGTCGGATGAATTCCCGGCGCGTATTTTGGGGCGGCGTGAAATAGCTCGATGGCTCGCGCGAAGTCCAGATGGGGATTCGCCGAACGCAATGCAGTGATGCGCATCGCGCCAGCGTCTTTCGCGACAATGATCGCCGAAGCCCGCGTACTCGCTAGCAGTGGACGGTACTTGCGGTTTGAGAGAAACGTCAGTTCGCTCGGTTGTGCTTCTTCGATTCCAGCGACTCCGGTGATTTCGATATTTGGATCGCCGTCAAGTGTGCAATTCAGTTTCTGAGCGATTGCGGCAAGCTTCATGAAGGGTTCTCCTCTCATCATCGTCTCGCGCTAACAATGTATAACAAGACCAAAGAAGCGCGATAAGGGATGATTCCCGGCTGCTACGGTTCGCTATTCGCTGAAGAGCTTGGATTGTGAGGCTGCCGCTGCGGCGCGGGAATCAGGGGTGCCTCGGCGCGCGACGCCCACCACTCCTAGAACTTTAACCTCCGCTAGCGCGGAACGAGGGATAAACAGGCGCAACGTATTTCCGTGCAGGTCCGGCGGCGTCAGTTGAACTCCCGTGTCCAACAGATCCAGAAGGTCGTTCGCGACGATTCCTTCCATCACGTCATCATCGCGAAAACGGAGACGTACCCAGAGCCCGTCAAGCTTAGGTCGGCTTAGGAAAATCTTGCGCTCCGGGGAAGAGTTATCGAGGAACTCGCGGACGAAATGGATGGACTTCACTTCGTTCAATTCGACGGGGCGGTGCTCGCCATCTGGCGTTAGAAGGTCTATGGTATCCACTCGTCCCAGTCCGGTGGCGTTCAGATAACCCCTTAGCGACGTACCATCGAGCAACAGCGCGACTACCTTTTTGTGGGTAGAGGCTACCGGCGGGCTCTTTAATCGCGCCATGCTCTTGTCATCTCTAGACGCATAGGAGTGAAGTCTAACTGTGGAATTAGCGCCAAAAGTCGGAGAGTTGGTGCCGCGAATCAGGCTTTCGGGGCATTTTATTGCTATCTCCTCTTGGGTTATGTTATCCTTACGTGATTTTTTGTCAAGTTATTGGTGTTTAAAGGGTTAGCATCGGAGCAACCGCCGATTGACCGTCAAAGGACAGATCCTAAAATCTGCCTCCGTAATAGCCCTGGTCACCGTTATCAGCCGTATTTGCGGATACTTACGGGATCAGCGGGTGGCGCTGCTCCTCGGCACCTCCCCTGCTGCTGACGCGTTCATCCTAGCATTCCGCATTCCCAATATGATACGGCGGATGACCGGGGAGGGGGCTCTGGGGGCGTCGTTCATCCCGGTGTTTACCGGTTACTTACGGGGTAAGCCCAGGAGCGAAGCTTGGGATTTTGCGCAGAAGGTGTTTTGGGACATGGCCGTAATCCTGGCGGTGATCGCGGTTCTGGGATGCATATTTTCGAAACAGGTTATCGGAATTTTCACTTTGCTGGGATTCAGCACGGTGCACTGGGACCTGGCGATTTTTCTGAATCGAATTATTTTTCCGTGCGTGTTTTTTCTGGGGCTTGCGGCACTCGCAGCGGCGATCTTAAACAGTTTTCACGTGTTTGCGCTGCCGGCATCGACTTCGATCCTATTCAATCTGGTGTTTATCGGGTTTTCGCTGGGGATCGTGTACAAGCCGATTCTTCGCATCGCGCCGCCGGCCTATCGGACACCGGCGCTCGCGCTGGCGATCGGAATATTGATCGGTTCGGCATTGCAACTGGCGATGCAGATTCCGGCACTATGGAAACGGGGCATGCGCTTTCGCGCGGATGTATCGTTCCGAGATCCGGGAGTACGCAGGGTC
Source organism: Candidatus Acidiferrales bacterium (assembly GCA_049517055.1). Taxonomy (GTDB): domain Bacteria; phylum Acidobacteriota; class Terriglobia; order Acidiferrales; family UBA7541; genus Palsa-295. The sequence goes on from JBEKSN010000066.1 coordinate 12,342, forward strand.
GGGAAGCTGATGGCTCCGGTTTTCTTCGGCATGGGCGTATTTCAGATTAATTTTTTTGTGGACACAATTTTTGCGACGTCCCCGCGAATGCCGACTGGAAGTATTACGTCACTTTACATCGCAGACCGCGTGATGGAGTTAGTATTGGGTGCATATGCGATAGCGTTGTCTACCGCGATTCTGCCGACCATGTCGCATCTGGCGGCGGATGGGAAATACGACGAGATGAAGCGCACGTTCGAATTTGCGGTGCGCGTGGTTTCGTTCATTACCATTCCGGCGGCGGTGGGATTGATTTTGTTGCGCGTGCCGATTACGAAAGTGTTGTTTCAGCACGGCCAGTTCAAGACCGAATCCACCGCGCTGACGGCGCACGCGCTGCTTTATTATTCGCTGGGCCTGCCGGCTTTTGCGGCTATCAAGCTGATCACGCCTATGTACTATTCGACGCACGACACGATGACGCCCACGCGGGTGGGAGTTTATTCCTTGGGCTTGCACATCGCGCTAAACGCCTTTTTGCTATTCGCGTTCTCGCGTTATCTGTGGAATGCAAGTCCGGCGCTGGCCAGCTCGCTGGCAGCGTATTTCAATTTCGCGCTTCTTTTTTATATTTTTCGCGGACGGTACGGCGCCTTGGGAGCGCGCGGGATTATCAGCTCGATCGTGAAGATGGCGATTTGCGCTGCGGCCATGGCCGGAGCATGTTTTGCGGCGCTCCGATATTCGGACTTCGCAAACGTCGGTCATGTTCTTTCGCAGGCGGGATTGCTGGCGGCCATGATCCTGGGTTCGATCGGAATTTATTTTGGTCTGGCATGGATTCTGCGGTGCGAAGAACTGCCGGAACTGTTTCTGATGTTGCGCCGGGCGCAGCCGGAAACAGCTTCGACCGCGGGAATTGAAGCCTGACTAGTCCGCAACGAGAAGCGATAAGAAAGTTGGAGGGGCGCGGTGGAAGTTGCCATTCGTTCGTTCTTAAGCTATTTGCGCGTTGAAAAAGCGCTGTCCCAGAACACCATCGACGCTTACCGGCGTGACCTGGAGAAATTTTCCCAGTTTGCGACAGAAAGAGGACTGGAGAAGGCTCCACAGGTGAAACGTGCAGACGTGGTTGATTTTCTTGCCTCGTTGTATTTGCGCAAGCTCGACGCGCGTTCGGTCGCCCGCCATCTCGTTTCGCTACGGCAGTTCTTCCGCTTTCTTTTGAGCGAAGAATTGATCCCGGAAGATCCCGTGGTCACGGTGGAATCGCCGAAATTTCGGAAAAGCTTGCCGCAGTTCCTGAGCGTGGAAGAGGTGGACCGGCTCCTCGCGCAGCCAGATGTGTCCTCCGCCCTCGGGCTGCGCGACAAAGCGATGATTGAATTGCTTTATTCAGCTGGTTTGCGCGTTTCAGAACTATGCAGCTTGGCGGTGGATGACCTGCATGTGGATGCGGGCTCGTTGCGATGCATTGGCAAAGGAAACAAGGAACGGCTGGTACCGGTCGGGAAACGCGCGCTTGCCGTTCTCCAGCTGTACATCAAAAAGGCCCGGCCGGAAATTTTGGGTGAGCACACTTCAAAATATCTTTTTATCATCCGTAAAGGAAACAAGCTGGACCGCATTGCGTTCTGGAAGAATTTGGCGCTGTACGGACGAAAGGCCGGGTTGCGCAAAGCGCTGACGCCGCACATGCTGCGGCACAGCTTTGCGACTCACCTGCTCGATCGCGGCGCCGATCTCCGTTCGGTGCAAATGATGCTTGGCCATTCCGATATATCCACCACGCAAATTTACACGCACGTAGTCGAAGAACGATTGAAGCAAGTTTATAAGGCGCATCATCCGCGCGCTTGAATCCGCGCGGTAATTTGAGGAGGCACAGAAGCACATGCCCGATTACATGTATTTGCTCGAAAGCCGGCTGTCGCCGGAACAGCGCGCCGTGCTGGAGCGCGTGCAGGAGCTGTCACGCTCCCAGGATGTGAATGTGTACCTCACGGGTGGCGCCGTCCGCGATCTGATTTCCGGCATGCCCATTCGCGACCTCGATTTCACGGTGGAGGGAAACCCGGCCCGGATGGTGAAGGAATTGGAGAAGGGAGGAGCGCGCGCGGTGTGGGAGAGCGAGAAGCTCCGGCATCACGAAATGATTTTCGCCGGGGATGTGGATGGCTCGATTTCTGGGGCGCGCGAGGATGTGTACGAACGGCCCGGCGCCAAACCGGAATACCGTTTTTCCAGCGTGATGGAAGATCTTCGCCGCCGGGATTTCGGGGTCAATGCGATTGCTATTTCGCTGAACACACAGTCGCGAGGCCTTCTGCTCGATCCCATGAACGGGCTTGCCGATCTTGAAAAGCAGGAGATCCGCTCCTTGTCAATTCACGCGTTCACGAACCAGCCCATACGGCTGATGCGTATTCTTCGCTATTGCGCGCGAATGGGATTCAAAATGGAGCCCCGCACCCAGGAATGGTTTGATCTCGCGATGGAACGGGGAATGAACAAAAATATCGAATCGAGCGACGTCGGTCATGAAATGAGGGCGCTAGCGCGTGAAGATAATCCGGTTGCGACACTCAAGCAATGGGAGACGCACGGTATGCTTGCGCTGATCCATCCGAATTTGCAAAAGCGCAAGCCGGATTACGACAGCCTCAACAAAATGGCAAAAGTGCGCTCAAATCTTTATTCCGCCGGGTTGCGGCCACGCTTGCAGTATCCGGTAACGTTCTACACGCTCGGACGGCTGAAGCCCCGCGAGGCGGCGTCGGCGATGCGAAATATGCAATTTCGATCGAGCGAAATAGATGCGGTGGCGGATCTGGTTCCCGAGGCGCAGAAGGTCCTCAAGATACTGAAGGGACGAAAAACCAACACACCGAAAGACGCTTATTTCTACATCGCCTCACTTCCCGCTGAAACGATCGTATTCATCGAAGTCGAAATGCCCAATCCACGGGTGGTCTCGAAATTCCGCAACTACATTCAGAAATGGCGTCCGCTGCGTCAAACGCTGCCGCTGGCAGAGCTGGATGCTTTGGGTGTTGCGCGCGGGCAGAAATTCGACAAGGTCATCGAGCAACTCTTTGAAATGCAGTTGCGCGGAAAGGCAAAACTGCCCGAGGATCGCACAAAAATCCTCCGCAACCTTGCCGGCATCAAGGACGAGCCCAAGAAAATCGAGAAACCAGAAAAGAAGCGCAAGGGAGAGAAAGCTGAAGGGAAGACCGTCGAGCCAGAAGCTAAGGGAACCGCTAAGCCGAAGCAGGTTGTAGCTGCGGCTACGGTCGCCGGAAAGCCTGCTGCCGGGGTTACGAAAGGTGTGCAAGCGGCTGCAAAAGAACCGCAGTCGGCTGCCGCAGCGATCGGGGCTAGGGCGCAAGCCAAGCATGCCGAGGCGGCTCATAAATCGAAGTCGTCACCGGCCGGTAAAAAACGCTCCCCAAGCTCCCACAGCAAGCCGAAGGCGCGCGTGGCCAAAAAAGTAAGGCGGCGTTGATTTTTGAAATAGGGAGCACTGGCCGGCTGCTCTTAACATCAAACCCGCCGGCTTATCTCGAATAGGACTGGGCTCAACATGACCAAGCCGCGTTGTTAACGATGCGATTGACGGTACACGAATCTGCGAAGTGGTTTAGAATACTCTACGCATGAATTCTTCGAACTTTGTTCATCTGCATCTTCATACGGATTATTCCCTGCTCGACGGCGCTTGCGAAATTGGTGAACTGACTGCGGAAGCTGCGCGCCGCGGAATGCCGGCGGTAGCGGTCACGGACCACGGAAATCTTTTTGCGGCGGCAAACTTCTATCACCAGGCCACGACGCATGGCGTAAAGCCGATCATCGGTTGCGAGATGTATGTGGCGCCAGACAATCATAAGACTCGTGGCACGGGAGCAGAACGCTCGAACCACCTTGTACTTCTTTGCGAAACGGATGAGGGATATCGAAACTTAATGCAGTTGGTTTCCACCGGCTATCTCGACGGCTTTTATTACAAGCCCCGCGTGGACCACGAGCTCTTGGCGAAACACAGCAAAGGGCTGATCGCTCTTTCTGCTTGCCTCCGCGGAGAAGTGGCTGACGCACTGTTGACCGACAAGTACGAACAGGCGAAGGCGAGCGCCTACCGGCTGCGCGACATTTTCGGCAAGGGAAACTTTTTCCTCGAAGTTCAAGACCAGGGACTGGAAATGGATGTACGGGTGAACCGCGACTTGGTGAAACTCTCCAAAGAGAGCGGAATCCCGCTGGTCGCGACCAATGATACCCATTATCTGACCCAGTCGGATTCTCATGCGCAGGAAGTGCTGATGTGCATACAGACCGGGAAAACCATGAGTGACGGCCAGCGCATGAAATTCGCTACCGACCAGTTTTATTTCAAGACCGCGGAGGAAATGGCGCAGGTCTTTCGCGAATTGCCGGATGCGGTATCTCGCACGGTTGCGATTGCGGAACGCTGCAACGTCAAGATTCAGCGCGTGAACAATCCGTTCCCGGATTTCAAAGTGCCCGAAGGCCACACCGCCGATTCGTATTTTGAGAAAACGGTTCGCGAAGGCTTTCAGTCGCGCGGGCCTGAAATCGAGCGGCTCGTCAAAGAAAACCGGCTGCGCCATTCGCTGGCGGAGTATGAGACGCGGCTCACCGATGAAATCGAAATGATCAAGAAGATGCGCTTCGCGGGCTACTTCCTGATCGTTTGGGATTTCATTCATTACGCGAAAGCGCAGGGAGTTCCTGTTGGTCCCGGACGCGGTTCGGCGGCAGGAAGCCTGGTGAGTTACTCGCTGCACATCACGGATGTGGATCCGCTGCAATACGATCTTCTCTTCGAACGTTTCCTGAATCCCGAGCGCATTTCCTTACCCGACATCGATATTGATTTTTGCATGCGGC
>JBEKSN010000067.1:0-16945 GCA_049517055.1 Candidatus Acidiferrales bacterium
ATAGTCGCTAAAGCATTCCCAGATCAGAACCCTCCCGTCTCAATGGGGAGTTCTGCCATCCCGACTCTCCGGAAGCCACGGGAAGACGTTCAGACCGGCGGGTTCGGCGATCCGGACGGAGTAGCCGCCAACGGTAAAACGAATCGTGCGGCAAACATTGCGGTGAAAGGCAGTTTCGATCTTCCTCCCGGCCCCGGTACCGGCAATGGCACCGGCGGATCCAAAGGAGCGAAGGGAGTGATTGCCAGCACAGGTTTTGGCAATGGTGTTGCAGTCGGTAGTCCCGGCGGCAGCGGACAGAGAAGCGTGCAACAAGGTGGGTTTGCGGATGAACATGCAGTGGCAGCGGGGCCGAAAGTAAAGCAAGCCTCCGTTGTGTCTAAGACCACTCCTGTTCAAATTCTGTTCAAGCCCGAGCACCCGCCTTACACGGACGAGGGCCGTGCCAAGAAAATTGAAGGCGATGTCGTGTTAGAAGTTACTTTCACAGCTTCTGGCGAGGTCAAAGTTCTTCGTGTCGTGCAGGGATTAGGTCACGGCTTGGATGAATCTGCGCAGGCCTCCGCACGCCAGATTCGATTTCGCCCGGCCCAACAGGACGGCCAGCCAGTGGATTCAACCGCCAACGTCCGCATCGTATTCGCATTGGCAGATTGATAGGGGGGAACGGCAATGGTGACGTGGAAAGGTTTCTGTCTTACGGTATTGCTGGCTGGGGGGCTGACCAGCGGGGCATCGGCACAGGCGCCACAGACGGCCGATCAAACCCAACCGCAGGCCGGGGCTACAGCCGCACCGGTGACCACCGTCGATCAGGCGATCGATCGCGTAATCGCGCGGGAGCATGAAGAGATCGCAACCATCCGGCGTTTCAATCCCGTGATTGAAACCTATATTCAGGACATGAAACCTGACAAGGACATGGGCGCGGTTCCGGTGAAAGACCACTATTTCCTGGGACAGGCCGACCTTTCGAAGGGCGTCGTGGATAACTCGATGCTGAATGGCAAGAAGGGCAAACTCCAGGCCTTTAATCCGATTGCTCATCTCGGCGACATGTTCAGTTCTTCCTACATTCCCGACGGTTTTCTGCAGATGATTTACATCGATACCAACGGATTCGACCGCCAGCACTACCAGTTCGATTACGTTCACCGGGAGTTTCTGGGCGAAGTTCGTTGCGTAGTCTTCGACGTCACGCCGCTGCCCAAGTCCGGAAAGGGGCGTTTCAAGGGGCGCATCTGGGCCGAAGATCAGGGTTACGCAATCGTGCGATTTAACGGCGTGTACACGCCGGTGGCGGGAATTAACGGATTTAATCTTCACTTCGATAGCTGGCGATTGAACGTGCAACCGGGGCTCTGGCTGCCCGCTTACATCTTCAGCCAGGAGTCCGACCTTAAAGATTTTATGGGCAATCACGTTCGCTTCAAGTCGCAGACCCGGCTGTGGGGCTACAACTTGAAAAACGTGGGCCGCCAGGAAGAATTCAGTGAGCTCACGATTGAATCGCCAAATGCGATTCAGGACCAGGCCGCCTCCACGGATCGTTCCCCCATTGAAGCGCAGCGCGAATGGCAGCATCAGGCTGAAGTCAATGTGGTGGACCGGCTGCAACGAACCGGTTTGGTAGCGCCTCCAGGTGAAGTGGATAAAGTTCTCGAAACCGTGGTCAATAATATAGAAGTGACGAACAACCTGGACATTCAGCCTGACGTTCGTTGCCGCGTGATGCTCACCGGCACGCTGGAGATGTTTTCGATCGGCCACACCATCGTTCTGAGCCGCGGATTGATTGACGTTCTGCCTGATGAGGCCAGTCTCGCCACCATGCTGGCGCAGGAATTGGCCGACATCATCTTGACCAAACCTTCCACCGACCAGTGGGGCTTCAACGACACGACTACCGTGACGGCTACCGAAGCGTTGGGACATTTCAGTTTCAAGGATAGTCCGGCGCAAATTCAACAGGACAGCCAGAAGGCCGTGGAGCTTCTAAAGAATTCGCCGTACAAAGATAAACTGGCCAGCGCTGGACTCTTTCTCAAGCAGCTCGATGCCGATTCCAAGACGCTTCCGGTTCTGATCAACCCGCACCTGGGGAACCGTATCTATCTCGCGGATCAATTGATCAGCTCGGCGCCGAACTTGGAACCCGCCAAACTCGACCAGATCGCTGCTCTGCCGATCGGCGCGCGCCTGAAGCTCGATCCGTGGAGCGATCACGTGGAGTTACTCAAAGCAAAGGCGTTGCCACTGCTTTCGGCCCGCGAAAAAATGCCTTTTGAAATCACGCCATTCATGCCTTACCTGACGCGCTATCAAAAACCGGGCAGCGGGATATCCGCGGAACCTACGAAGGCCGATTTAGCTAAAAAAGACATGCAACAACCACAACAACAGCCGCAACAACAATAATTTTATTGCTTTTGGTCAAAACGGCGGCTGGGTACACCCAGTCGCCGTTTTTTTCTGCGTCCGTCCCGAGACTCCGCCTGTTACCTTTAGTGAGAGAAAAGTGTTCGAGGACATGACGCGCGGAAAAGTACCGAATTCAAAGCAGCTCATTATTGAGGGGCAGTTGCAGCCGTGCTTCGCAGCCCCGGCGCGCTTCGCGATTTTCAAGTGTGAGCGATCCGCCGTGCGCTTCCGCGATCTGCCGGCTTAGCACCAGACCAATTCCCGAACCACCTTGCTTGGTGGTAAAAAACGGGACGAAAAGATTTGCGGGGTTTGGAATGCCCGGGCCATCATCCTGAACCCAAACTTTTACCGATCCATTCTCACGTTCCCAACCAACCTTTACGCCGCCACCGGTTTCCAGAGCTGCATCCACGGCATTGTGCAGAAGATTGATAAGTAATTGCTCCAATTGGTCCGGGTCCGCCTGAATGCTGGTCTGCGGGCCGGCCTCGATCTGCACGGAAAGGCGCGGTTCCAGCCCCACTACCCGCCGGATCCACACGCCTACATCTACGGGCTGTAAGACCGGGGGCGGCAACTTGGCGAGTCGCGCATAAGCACTCATGAACCGCGCAAGCCCATCGGTGCGCGCGGCAATTATGTTCAGGCCGCTGCGCATGTCTTCCTGCCAGTCCGGCGCGCGCTCCTTGCGATGAAGCATGCTTCCCAGATTTTCGGCCACTGATTTGATGGGAGCGAGTGAATTATTCAGTTCGTGCCCCAACACACGAATCAATCGCTGCCATGCCTGACGTTCTTCTTCGCGCAAAGCGCGGCTCAAATCCGTGATCACGAGCAATTGATGAGCCAGCCCCGCTTCGCGAAAATTGCCGCGATGAATCTCCCAGCGCCCCGATTTTCCGGGAAACGCGATCTGCGATATTTTCGGCGTTTCTCCCTCCAGACATTCCAAAAGACCGAGTTCTGCTGCAGTCAGTCCAAGAAGGCGTGCCTGCGCTTGATTCAAGATTCGCTCGCCGGCCCGATTTACGAGACGGAGGCGGCCGGCTCCATCGAATGCAAAAACCGCGACATCAATTTCTTCCATTACCTTGCGAAGGAGCGCAGTAGCTTCCAAAGCGCCCAGCCTCTGCTGCCGCAGAGTCTCTCCCAAGGCATTTACCTCGCGCAGAACCTCGCCCAATGCATCTTCGCGGTTCGCGCCGCGCGCTCTTATGGAGAAATCACCTTCGCGAAGAGCGGCCAGGAGATTCGAAAGTGTGCGCAGCGGAAAGACCACGCGACTTTGGGCCGAGAATGCGAAGCTCAGCCACGCAATTACCATGATTACGGTGAGTGTCCACTGGAGCTTTGAAGAGTAGGGTCCGATCCAAAGCAGGATTAACGCAGCGATTGTGCTTCCGAGTCCGGCGGCCAAGGCGAGAAGCAAAATTCGGCGTTCATAGAGCAGCGGTTTCACAGGCTGTATTTTTGCAGGCGCCGGTAAAGCGCGCTGCGGCTTAGTCCGAGCGCTTTGCTCGCGTGGCTTACATTGCCGCCAAACCGCGCCAGAGCTTTTTGGATCAGTACGCGCTCCACATCCTCAATGCTCATTTCATCCAGCCGCAAAGATGCCTCGCGCGCGGGCCGAAGCCCCAAATCTCCTGCGCGAACCTGTGGACCTTCCGCTAGCAGGACAGCGCGCTCGATGGAGTGATCTAGTTCGCGAATATTTCCCGGCCACGGGTGGTCGAGCAGAACCTGGAGCGCGACGGGTTCGAAGCCTTCGAGTTGTTTGCGATAGCGTTGCGCCGACTGCCGCAGGAAATGGTGCGCAAGAATTGAAATGTCCTCTTTGCGCTCGTGCAACGGAGGCAGATGAATTTCAATCGTGTTCAGGCGAAAGAGTAAATCTTCGCGGAATCGCCCGCCGGAAACCTCGGTCTGCACGTCGGCATTCGTAGCTGAAATAATCCGAACGTCCACGCGCCGCGTGGTCGAAGATCCTACACGTTCGAGTTCGCCGGTTTCAAGAGCGCGCAAAAGCTTGGCTTGCAGGTTCATCGGCACGTTCGCAATTTCATCCAGGAAAAGCGTGCCCCCATCGGCCAGCTCGAACCGTCCCACGCGATCCGATTTCGCATCCGTAAACGCGCCTTTCACATGGCCGAACAGCTCGCTCTCGAAAACCCCTTCCGGCAATCCTCCGGCGTTCACGGTTACGAGCGGCCGGCCCGACCGCGGAGAAAGAGCATACAGAGTGCGCGCAACCACTTCCTTGCCGGTCCCGTGATCGCCGGTGATCAGGACGTTTGCGTCTGACGGGCCGACGCGCGCGATCAAATCCATTACCGGGCGCATGGCGGCTGATTCCGCGATCATCACCGGGCGCCCATCCGCGCGCAACAACCGGTTCTCGGCTTCCAGCCGTTGGCTTTTTCGCAGCGCCTGCGAGAGCTCGATCTGGGTCTTCAGGATTGCAAGCAGCCGCGCGTTTTCCCAGGGTTTCTGTATGAAATCCTTCGCGCCCCGGCGCATGGCTTCCACCGCAAGCTCCAGGCTTCCCCAAGCGGTCATCACGATGATGGGCAGCGTGCTGTCTTTTGCGCGAATATTCGATAGCAGATCGAGTCCCTCCTGGCCGGAGGTGGTATCGCGCGCGTAGTTCAGATCCATCAAGAGCGCGTCGAACTCGCGCGCTTCCAGCGCGGCTAGCACCGCCGCGGGCGATGCCACCGTTTCCGTCTCGAATCCCTGGCCTTTCAGTAATAAGCGCAGCGCTTCGCGAATGTCGGGCTGATCGTCGGCAACAAGTATTCGTGTGCGCGCTGTATGTGGTGGCATCATTTTGCGAACGCTATCTCCCTGAATTTTGACGTTCTCTTCGTTCCGTCCGGGATCCAGCTGATAGTTCACTTTCGCTTTCTCGTAATTTCCCTCATTCGAATCACACCGCGCCGGCTTTTGATGCGCCATCCACGATCCAGCCGTCGGCCAATTGAATGATGCGGTTGCCGTACGCCGCCCAAGCGTCGTTGTGCGTCACCTGGATGATCGTGGTGCCGTCTTGATTCAGCTTCTTCAGCAAATCCATGATCATTTTTCCCTGGCTTGAATGCAGGCTGCCCGTGGGCTCATCCGCAAGGATCAATTTCGGCTTGCCGATTACGGCGCGCGCTACAGCCACAAGCTGTTGCTGGCCACCAGACAATTGGTTCGGAAAGAGAGCTTTCTTGCCCACGATCTGGAACCGGTCGAGGATGTCCGCCACCATTCCTTCGCGCTCCGTTTTCTTGATATCGCGATAGGAGAGAGGCAAGTCGAGATTCTCGGCGACGGTCAGGTTATCGAGCAGATGATATTGCTGAAACACGAATCCGATATATTTCTTGTGCAGCTCAACCCGGCGGCGATTATCCAGTTTATGAACGGCATTTTCGAGCAGGTGGTACTCCCCCTTCCATGCGCCGTCGAGCATTCCGATAATTCCCATCAGCGTGGACTTTCCCGCGCCCGAAGGACCCATGATGGTGATGAAATCGCCGTCGGCTATGTCTAAATTGATCCGGCGCAACACCCAGGTTTTTCCGGCGCCCGATTCGTAAACCTTCTCAACGTCTCTGAGTTTGATCACTATTGCTCACTCCTTGTGAGGTTATTCATAACGCAACGCGACCATCGGATCCACGCGCATGGCCCGTCGCGCGGGGATGTAGCATGCAAGCAGCGCCACCACACACAGCAGCATTGCGACGCCGACAAACGTAAGGGCATCGGTCGCACCAACGCCGAAAAGGATGTTGCGCAGAAAACGTGTCAGTGCGAACGACAGCGCGAGCCCAATCGCAAGTCCGGCAAGGATCATTCGCAGTCCTTGTCCCAGAACAAGCCGGAAAACATCGCTTTGCTGGGCTCCCAGCGCCATGCGTATCCCGATTTCGTGCGACCGCTGGCGCGTGGTATAGGCAATCACTCCGTAGATACCTACTGCCGCCAGAATCAGCGCGAGCAAACCAAAAGCTCCCACGAAAGTGCCGGCGATCCGCTGCCCTGTGCTCGCCACCTGCACGCGCAGCTTTAAAGTGGACTCATCGTAGACCGGCAGATCTGCGTCCAGGCTATGAATCGTCTTTTCCACCGCCGCCGTGTAGGCCAGCGGGTCGCCCGAAACCCGCGCATGGATGATTGTCGATGAGTAGTAATCCTGAAAAATCGGAAGATACAGAAACGGTTGTGGGATTTCGCTCAAGGAATAGTAATTGGAATTGTGCGCGATACCGACCACCGTGAACCACACGCCATATGCGTATATCCGCTTGCCCAGCGGCTCCTGGTGCGGCCAGTACCGATCCGCGAACTTCTGATTGACGATCGCGACCGGCTGCGATGTGCCCGTATCGTTCCCCGTAAACTCGCGTCCGGCAATCAACGGAATCTGCATCGTCCGAAGATAATTCGGCCCCACCGTTGCCTCGGCGATTTCCATGGATTCGTGCGGCTGCGGCACATATCCCTCGGGAGAAGCCGGCAACGAGTTGGACACATACCCTAGCGGCACCCAACTGGCCAGAGCTACCGATTGCACGCCCGGCAATGTTTCGAGCTTGGCCAAAAGCTGGCGATGAAACTCCAAGCCGCGAGCCTCGGTGTATCCTGCGGGAAACAAGCTGTAGGAAGCGAGCAGCACGTGGTCCGGGTTGAAGCCCGCGTTGAATCGCTGCGCCTGCCGGAAACTCCGAATGAAGAGTCCGGCGCTGACCAGCAGGAAAAGTGAAAGAGAAATCTGCGTCACGACCAGGGCGCTGGATAAGCGCGCCCTATGAAGTCCGCCCGAAGCGCTTCCCGCATCTTCTTTCAGCACCGTTACCGGCGACATGTCGGACGCGCGCAAAGCCGGCAGGATGCCGAAAATCACACCGCTAAGAATCGAGATTGCGAACGTGACGAAAAAAACAGCGCGGTCCACCTGAAAGTCGAGTGCTATCGGAATATTGGTAGGCGGAATGAATTGTCCCAGCATCCCAGTGGTCCAGGCGGTGATAAACATCGCCAGGATGCCCCCAGCCGAAGACAGAACTACACTTTCGATGAGCAACTGCCGTACCAGCCGCCATCGGCTGGCGCCAATCGAAAGGCGTATGGCAATCTCGCGCCGTCGCGAAACGGACCGCACCAGCATTAGGTTCGCCACGTTTGCGCAGGCGAGCAGAAGCACGACGCCGGCGATAGCCATCAGTACCGGAAGGAGAACATACATGTAAGTATTCGCGCTGAACGGAGCGCGCCAAAGCGGGTACAACGTCACCGCATTGTTGCCCAAATGGGAATCTGGGAATTGCTCCACGATCTGGTTCATCAGCAGATCCATTTCCGCTTGTGCCTGCCCGCGCGTCACACCAGGCGCCAGCTGGCCCAGCAGCATCAGCCAAGTCTCGCTGCGTAGTGCAAGGCGGTCAGTGCCGGAAACAATCTGTTGCTGCATCATCAACGGAACCCAAAGTTCCGTCCGCATGCCTGTCTGGGTGCCCTGAAAAACAGCCGGCGTGACGCCGATGATCGTGAATGGATGCTGGTCAATCCGCAACGTGCGGCCGATGACGGAAGGATCCCCGCCGAAGCGAATTTGCCAGAGCCGGTAACTAATCACCACTACTGGCGCGCCTCCTGGCTTCTGGTCCTCTACCGGAAGAAAGCCACGCCCTAGAATCGGATGGATGCCCAGCACATCAAAGTAATTCGCCGAAGCCAGCGTGCCCCAAACGCGTTCTGGTTTCCCGCTACCGGTGAGATTCATAGGGTTGATTTCGTAAGCGATCAGTCCAGAGAAGCTCCGAGTGCGGTTTCGCAAGTCCATATAGTCGAGATAGGAGAAAGGAATAGGACTTCTGGCGGTCCCGCCCTCCGTCATGACAACGAAATCAGATGTGTGCCGCACTCCCGGTATGGGATTGAGCAGGGTAGAATTGATCCAGCTGAAAATTGTGCTGTTCGCGCCAATTCCAAGTGCCAGCGTGAGCACCGCAATCGCCGCGAAACTAGGCGATTTCCTCAATACCCGGAAGCTGTATCGCAGGTCCTGGAGCAAAGTTTCCATCTGCGCTCTTCTCCCAGCAGTCTTATTCCACGGCAATTGCAATTAAAGTTGCATCATCCTGCCAATTGCCACCGCAGAATGACCCCACCGTATCTAGAATCTTCCTCTGCAATTGTTCCGCAGTTGCTTCACGGCTTTCTTCGAGCAGCCGAATCAGGCGTGCGTCGCCGAATTCCTCGCCATCGGGGCTGCTAGCTTCCGTCACTCCATCAGTGAACAGCAGTACCAGGTCCCCCGGCGAGAGCGTGTAGGTGCCCTTGGCATAACTCTGAGACTGAAAAATACCCAGCACGCCGCCGCCTTCGTCCAAACGGTCGTGTGTACCGTCACGATGCGCGATGATGGGAGCATTGTGCCCGGCATTCGCGTAGCACAACTCCCTGGACCCGCCGTCGAGATGCGCGTAGAAAAAAGTGATGAAGCGGTCGCTGGCGATACTCCGGCAAATCAGCGAGTTCAATCGCTCGCACAGAACTTCCGGAGATAAAGAAGGTGAAGCAAGCCCGCGAACCGCCGCCTGTAAGTTCGACATCAGCAGCGCCGCCGGCATTCCCTTTCCGGCCACGTCCGCGATGCACAAACCGAGCGTATCTCCTTCGAACGGAAAGACGTCGTAGTAATCCCCGCCTACAATGCGCGCCGGCTGCCAGGCTCCCGCGATTTCGTAACCCGCAATCTGTGGAATTTCCTTGGGTAGGAATCCGAGTTGGATTGCGCGCGCTTCTTCAATTTCACGCCCCTGCCGGTCGAGTCGGGAGGCAATTTCGCTCTGCGTTCGATCGCGCTCCATGGCGCTGCGGCGCGCTGTGCGCCGCTCGCGCCCAATGTCGACTTGTTTTTGCAGAATCTCCAGAAGACGCGCGTTCACCCACGGCTTTTCGACGAAATCACCGACGCCTCGCTGCATGGCTTCCACAGCCAGGCCCACCGTGGCCCACCCGGTCATTACCACAATCGGCGGCGCGGTTTCAGAAGCTTTCAATTTTGATAGCACGTCCAAACCTTCCCGCCCGGACGTCGTATCGCGCGCGTAATTCAAGTCCATCAAGACAAGATCGAATTCTCGCCGTGCAATGGCGTCGATCAGCGCTGCCGGCGAGGTCACCGCTTCGGTCACATAACCATGTCCTTTTAGGAGTAGGCGCAAAGCTTCAAGGACGTCTGGCTGGTCATCCGCGATTAGGATGCTCGCCTGGGTGGGACCTGTTTCGTTCATGAGTTCAACCGCCATCGGTGGCATTTGTAGTGCCCCTCTCCGGACTGCGAGCGATAAGTGGGGACTCCCAAATATGGGCAGTTGTGATTCCAGAGGAGCTTCATTCTAAGTCCATAGCTGATAGTACTTTAGATGCGCGTTGCGGCCTATAGATTAGCGCGCGTGACCAGTTGCGGGATTGTTTGTCGCGATTCCGGACAGCAAGCGGAAAGCCTTATTCGTAGCGCAACGCCACCATGGGATCCACGCGCATAGCCCTCCGCGCCGGAATGTAGCAAGCGACCAGAGCCACGATTGTGAGAATTGCGGAAACGGCGACATACGTCACCGGGTCCATCGCGCTTACAGTCAGGAATTTTCCTACCACTTGCGCGGCGGCTAAGGCCATTGCGATTCCAACGGCCAACCCTATCGCCACGATGAAAAGTCCCTCACCGAAAACGATCTTCAAGATGTCTGTAGGCTGCGCTCCCAGCGCCATCCGAACCCCGATTTCGTGCGTCTTCTGGCTGGCGGCATAGGAGACCACGCCATAAACTCCCACAATTGCGAGGATCAATCCCAAGACGCCAAGAATTGCCGCCAGTGCAGCGCCTATCCGATAAACGAGGAGCCCGTTCAGGGTGTAGAGAGCTTGCCTCATCGTTTCTACGTCGAAGACCGGAAGCTGTGGGGCGATCGATTGAATGGTGCGCTCGATTTCGGGAATCATTGTTTCGGGTGCCGCGGTTGTGCGTACCTGGAGGAATTGTAAGGAGTTTCCTGTCTGATGCTGCACGAACGGGGCGTAAAAAATCGGCGGGATCACCCCGGTGACACCCTGATACCGCACGTCATTCACCACCCCGACGACGACCATCGAATGTTTTGCGTCGGTACTCATCTGAAATTGTCGTCCAATGGGATCTGCGTTGGGCCAGAATTTCTTTGCCATTGCCTCACTCACGATCGCCACGTACTGAGCATCTTCACCGTCGGAATCAGTGAACGCGCGGCCACTTAGCATCGGAACTTGCATGGTCCGGAAGTAGTCCGGAGAAATGGTGCTGTAAAGGGATCTTGGAAGTGGCTGGCCCGGAGGCGGCTGGTACCCTTCGATCGTGAGCGTATCGACGTTGTTGTAATAGCCCATGGGCGTGGCGGTTGCAGTACTCGCGGACACTACTCCGGGAAGCGAAGAGAGGCGGGCGAGAAGATTCTTGTAGAAGTCACGGGTCTGCTGCTGGTTGAATCCGATTTCAACTGGGTCCATAGTGAAATTCACCACGTGTTCCGGATCGAAGCCTAGGCTCGTCTTCTGAGCTTTGCCTAGGCTCCGCGCGAAGAGTCCCGCAATTATCAGAAGCACGAGCGAGCCGGCCACCTGCGCCACGACGAGCCCACTGCGCAAACGGTTCTTGCCACCGACAACGCCACGGCCGCCTTCATGCAGGATGGCGGCCAGATTTCCCCTCGACGCGCGGATTGCGGGTACCAGCCCGACGATGATTCCGGTCAACAGCGCCGCAGCAGTGGCGTAGCCAAACACGCGCCAGTCAAAGCCAAAATCGAAATGCACGGGAAGGTCGGTCTGAATATTGATGGAAGCTAGCGTGGAGCTGGCCCACTGGCCGAGAAAAATTCCTCCGATTCCGCCGAGAAGTGCGAGCAGAACACTTTCCGTCAACAATTGCCGCACAAGGCGGAATCGCGCGGCGCCCAGAGCGGCGCGAATAGCCATCTCGCGTTCGCGCACGGTAGCGCGGACGAGCAGAATGTTGGCCACGTTTACACAAGCGAGCAGCAACACTAAGGCCGTTAAGCCTAAGAAAAGGCCCGAAATCACAAGCAAAGTATTGCTTGGATCGGGATTCGGCCGCGCGCGCAGTTCCGGGTAGAGCTGAAAGCTCAAGTCCTTATCAGCCTCCGGATATTGCTGCGACAAACGCTGGCCTATCACAGAGAGAGAGGCCTGAGCCTGCTGCAGGCTTGTGCCGGACCGCAAGCGAGCAAGCACCGGCAGATTGCGAAGCTGCCGATTGGTCATGAAATCGTCCGGCGCGCTTTCAATTTCCAGCATGCCCAACGGTAAAAAGCCCTGGACGCTCAGTAGTGGAGAAATTCCAACAAATCCTCGCGGCGCAACGCCAACGATTGTGATGGGGTGGCCATCCACCGAAACCTTGCGTCCTACGATGGAGCGGTCCCCTCCGAATCGCGTCTTCCAGTATGAGTAGCTGAGGACCATTACAGGGTCGGCCCCCACAGTCTCGCCTTCCGACGGCAGGATAAATCGACCGAGCTCCGGTTTGATTCCCAGCGCAGGAAAAAAATTCCCCGAGACGTAGTTGGTCATGATGCGATCGGCTTTTCCATCCACGCTTAGACCGTCCAAGCCAAACTGATACGTAAAAACATCGGAAAATGCTTCGGTAGATTGGCTACGAATGTCGCGAAAGTCGGCGACGGAAAACTGTGTTTGTATGTTTCCCTTCTGCTGTTGGAACGCGAGGACCGTGATCTGCGCAGGGTCCTGCACCGGCAGAGGCCGCAGCAGGATTCCGTCCACCATGCTAAAGATGGCCGTGTTGGCGCCGATGCCGAGTGCGAGGGTAATGACGGCAACAATCATGAAGCCCGGATTTCTCATCAGCATTCGGACGCCGTAACGAATATCCTGCATCAATGTTTCCACGTTCCACTCCTCGTTATCCGAGTCTTAAGGGTCTTCAAAAATGCCCTGACGGGATGTCTCTTCGTCATCCTGTGATACGCGATTCCGCCCGCGTATGTTCCCGGTGGTGGAATTAGTTCCCGGATGTCCATCATTCGTATCGCAGCGCAACCATGGGATCCACGCTCGCAGCTTTTCGCGCAGGCAGCCATCCGGCAAGTAACGCAACGGTCGAGAGCAGCATCGCTGACGTTAAAAACACTAGTGGATTGCTCGCCTTCACTCCGAACAACTGCGATTCAATCAGTTTTCCGATCGCGAATGCTGCGACCAACCCGATTCCAAGCCCGGCAATCGAAATGCGGACGATTTCGCGCAACACCAGCCACGCCACATTCTTCTGCGATGCACCCAGCGCCATGCGAATTCCAATCTCGCGCGTTCGCTGCGCCACCATATATGCCATCACGCCGTACAGCCCAATCGCCGCCAGCAGCGCAGCCAGCAGTCCCAAACACAATGAGAAAAATGTAAGCAGCCGCTCAGAAAACGCAATTTCGTCCACTTGCTGGTCTAGAGTCTTCATGTCGAACACGGGCAGGTTTGCATCGGCGCTCTGCACCGTTTTCCGCAATGTCGCCGCCAGGGCCACGGGCTCCAGATTCGTTCGTACATAAAATGTTATGTTTCCGAAATGGCTGTCCTGCGTATAGGGAATATAGACAAGCGGCCGAATCTCTTGCCTCAGGTCCGTATTCTTGCTGTCCTTCACCACGCCCACGATTTCAATGTCCGGGTGTACGTCATCACCCGCACCAAACGCAAAGCGGCGCCCAATCGGATTCTGTCCGCGAAAGTAAGTCTGCGCCATCTTTTCGCTGACAATTGCAACTTTGGGCGCACTTGAAGTGTCGCGATTGTCGAGCTCGCGTCCGGACAACAGTGGAATTCCCAAGGTTGCAAAGAAATTTGGCCCTATCCAGTTTTGCTGCACGTCAGTATTGGCATCTTCCGACACCGTATAGCCCTCCGCGGTGATGTTGGAATTTGAGTCGCTGTTCGACAGCAACGACATTTCCGAAGCGCTCACCGAGCGCACACCCGGCAAGGCCGCGATGTTTTCTCTCAGCCGAAATGCCAGCGCGACTGTTTGTTCCGGGGTATAACGATTCAGTTCCGGTGCCACCGCAAATTGGATTACGTGGTCTGTCTTCACGCCAAGGTCCTGCCGCTTCAAGTTCATCAGGCTTTGCGCAAAAAATCCCGCAGCCGCCAGCAACACCACCGTCAGCGCCACTTGCGACACCAGCAACGCCTTCCGCAATCGCACATTCGATTTCCCGCCGAAGACATTCGCCCCCTGTTCTCTCAGCGTGCTTTGCAAGTCCGCGCCGGTTGATCGCAGCGCCGGTATCAACCCGAATAGCAGTCCGGTCAGAATGGAAATCCCCAGTGCGAATACAAGCACTCGATAGTCGAACTTCCCTTGCAGCCCCGAAGCGCCAAGGCTCTCCGGTATGGAACCAACCAGCGCTCCCAGTGTCCATGATCCCACCAGCAACCCTGCGGCTCCTCCTGCCAGCGAAATCAGCCAACTCTCCGTCAGAAGCTGCCGTATCAACCGCCACCGCCCAGCTCCCATCGCCATGCGTACCGCGATTTCTCTCTGCCTTGCTTCACCGCGCGCCACCAGAAGGCTGGCCAAGTTCGCGCAAGCAATCAGAAGCACCAATCCCACCATCGACATCAAAATCCATATCGGTTTGCCCGCATCGTGCTGCAGGATTGGGCGTCCGTGCGATCCCGTATCCAGCAGGATTTTCTTGTCCAAGAATTGCTTGTTTCTTTCCCGCGACAGTTTCAACTCCGAAGCTTCCGACTGTAGGATGGCGCTATATTCCGGCGCGATTCCAGCTTCTGCCTTCGCCAGGCTCATGCCGGGTTTCAATCTTCCCAACATTGCCAGCCAATGATCTTTGCGGTCTGCAAGTCCGTCCCAGTTCGGCGTCATCTGCGCCTTCATTGTCACCGGAATGAAAATGTCCGGCGTCTGTCCCACCTGCACTCCAAAAAATCCGGGAGCCACCACGCCCACAACGGTCATGGAAACGCCGTTCACCACCAGTTGTTTGTTTAATATCCCGGGATCACGGCCGAAATGCCGCTCCCAATAGCCATAACTCAACACAGTCTCCGGGTTCGCGCCTGCGGCCGTTTCATCCTGTGAAGTGAGAACACGTCCGAGCGCCGGCCGCACGCCAAGAACTTCAAAATAATTTCCGCTGACGAGTTCCCCATTAGCCAGTTCGGTTTGGCCCTGGCCGGAGACGCTTGCCTGAATTGCAAATCGCGCTAGCAAGCCGGAGAAAACTGGGTTGTGATCGCGCAAGTCCTTGTACATGGGATATGAAAATGCTACCCCCACATCGCCGTCGCTCCAGTTTCTCCCCGGATTAGGTCCAGGCGAGCGCAGCACGACCAGTTCTTCCGGCTTCTGCACCGGCAATAGCCGCAGAAGAATCTGATCCGTGACGGAAAATATCGCCGCATTCGCGCCGATGCCCAACGCCAGCGTCAGAATCGCCACCAGCGTGAACCCCGGGCTCTTTGCCAACATCCGGAATGCGTATCGAGCGTCCTGCAGCAAAGCTCCCATCGATCTCTCCTCGTCTCAGCCTTACTCGTACCGCAGCGCCACCATCGGATCCACACGCATCGCTCGTCGCGCCGGAATGTAACAAGCCAGCAGCACCACTGCGACGAGCATTGTCACCACAACAGCGAAGGATACTGGGTCCGTGGAACTCACGCCGAAAAGAAGACTCGAAAGGAATCGAGTCAATCCGAATGCCGCAACCAAGCCAAGCCCTACTCCCAGCAGCGCTAGACGCATTCCTTGGCCCACTACCAAACGCAACATGTCGCTAGGCTGTGCACCCAGCGCCATGCGAATGCCAATCTCATGCGTGCGCTGCGCCACCGTATAAGAAATTACGCCGTAGAGCCCGACCGCCGTCAGGATCATCGCCAGCGCTGCGAATACAGCCAGTAGGAACGTATTGAAGCGCGGGATTGCGATGGTCCCGTTCAAATATTGTTCGAGCGTCTTCGGAGCATACGTGGGCAAATCCCTATCGAGTGACTGCACCGCCAATGCAATCGGTTTCGCTAGTCCCTGTGGATCTTTCGCCGACCGCGCCACGATCGTTATCGACCCGAACTGCAGTTGCCCGTAGGGAATGTAGGATTCGGGACTGAACTCCGTGGTCAGATCTTCAAACTTTACGTTTCCCACTACGCCGACAATTTCGCGCATGGGCGCGGTCCCCGGCCCTCCATTGGAGATCCCCGCCTGAATGTGCTTGCCCACCGGATTTTCGCCCGGAAAGAATTGTTGCGCGAAAGCCTGGTTCACAATTAGTACAGGTGTCGCCTTCGCCTCGTCGCGCTCGGTGAAATCTCTTCCTTGCAACAAAGGAATTCGCATGGTGCCGAAATAATTGGGTGTAACCCCGCGAATGGAAGTATGCGGCTCGTCGCTCTTCGCTACCGGCCGCCCTTCTATCTGGAAACTCGTGCGAATCTCGTCTCCGCTCATGGGCAAAGGGAATACTGCGGCGGCCGACTGCACGCCAGGCAGGGCATTTAAAAGCGGAGTGAGTTCGCGGAAAAATTCCGCCTTCTGCGGATCCGAATACTTAGCGTCCGGAAGATCGAGGCTGGCGGTCATCACGTTGTGCGGGTCGAATCCTGGATTCACACTTTGCAGCCGAATTAGGCTGCGAATCAAAAGCCCTGCGCTAACCAGCAAGATTAGCGCCAGCGCCATTTCCACAATTACCAGCGAACTGCGCAAGCTATGGCGGCTGCGTCCCGCAGTCGTGCTCAACGAGCCTTCCTTCAGCGCCTCCACGATATTGGAGTGCGTTGACTGTAGCGCCGGCGCGAGGCCGAAAAGAATTCCCGTCAGCAGCGACAGACTGGCCGTGAACGCCAGCGCCCAGCCATCTATATGAATCTCTCCCACTCGTGGAAGGTTCTCGGGACTCAAGCGGACCAGAACATCGCTTCCCCAAACCGCAAGCGCCGTTCCCAGCACGCCTGCAAAGATCGCCAGCAATAAACTTTCGGTCAGAAGCTGTCGCACCACGCGAACCCGCCCGGCGCCCATCGCCGTGCGAATCGCAATCTCACGCCCGCGTGTTGTGGCTCGCGCCAGCAAAAGATTCGCAACATTCACGCAGGCGATCAGCAATACCAGTCCCACTGCAATCATCATCACCAGCAAAGCCGGGCGGATCGCCCCTGTCAGGCGTTCCTCCTCCGAACTCAAATGCACGCTCATATATTTGTTGGTGTCGGGGTACTGCTTGCTCAGCGAACTCGCGATCACGTCCATGGCTGCTTGCGCTTGCGCCAGATTGACTCCCGGTTTTAACCTCGCTATGCAGGTCAGGAAGTGCGCGCCACGATGCTGTACCATCGGCGGTGAGTTGTCGGAAGTCTCATTCAGCGGCGAAAGCGTTGACCAAATTGCTTCCGGTTCTCTCTGCAGCGGGTACTGGAAATTCGCCGGCAT